>JAOPWM010000184.1 GCA_025965695.1 Blastococcus sp. | reverse complement strand
GGCGCCGGTCGCGAGGTGACCGTGGTCGAGCGCGGCCCCGGCCCCGGCGGCCGCGCGGGTCGGGTGGAGCGCTGCGGCTACGCCCTCGACACCGGCCCCTCGGTGTTCACCGCACCCGAGATCGTCGCCGACACCCTCGCCGCCGTGGGCGAGAAGCTCGAGGAGCGGCTGACCCTCCTGCCACTGGCGACGACCTACCGGGCGCAGTTCGCCGACGGTTCGCACCTGGACGTGCACGCCGACCCCGACGCCTTCGCCGCCGAGGTGGCCGCACTGTGTGGGCCGGCCGAGGCCGATGCGCTGCGCCGCTACCTGGCCGACCTCGCCGAGCTGTACCGCCTGCAGCTGGGCACGTTCATCGACCGCAACCTCGACTCCCCGCTGGACCTGCCGGGCCCCGAGCTGGTCGCGCTGGCCCGGCGGGGCGGGTTCGGCCGGCTCTCCCGGCACGTCGAGCGGTTCTTCGCCGACGACCGGTTGCGCCGGCTGTTCAGCTTCCAGGCGCTCTACGCGGGCGTCTCGCCGTTCCGGGCGATCGCCGCCTACGCCGTCATCGCCCAGCTCGACATCGGCGCCGGCGTCTGGCACCCCGTGGGCGGCATGGCCGCCGTTCCCCGCGCGCTGGCCGCGGCGGCGGTCGACGCGGGGGTCGAGTTCCGCTACGGGGTGACCGTCGCGGAGTTGGAGACGTCGGGCCGGCGGGTCAGTGCGGTCCGGCTGGCGGGCGGCGAGCGGCTGCCGGCCGATGCCGTCGTCGTCACCACCGATCAACCGCACACGCTGGTGCCGGGACTGCGCGGCCCCCGGCGGCCGGTCTACTCACCGTCCTGCGTCGCCCTGCACCTGGGCGTGCGGCACGAGCTGCCCGGGCAGGCGCACCACACGATCAGCTTCGGAGCCTCGTGGCGAGAGGTGTTCGACGAGCTCACGCGGGAGGGGCGTCCCATGAGCGACCCGAGCCTGCTGGTGAGCATGCCGTCGCGCACGGACCGCAGCCTCGCTCCCGACGGCGGGCAGGTGGTGAGCATCGTGGCGCCGACGCCGAACCTCGACCGGCGCAGCGGCGGCAACCCCGACCTGGACTGGACGACGCTGGGCCCGCGCTACCGCGACGAGGTGCTGGGCATCCTCGAGAGCCGCGGCTGGACCGGGCTGACCGGCTCCGTCGAGGTCGAGGAGATGCAGACGCCCCTGGACTGGGCGGCCCAGGGCATGGCCGCGGGCACCCCGTTCGCACTCGCGCACACCTTCGGCCAGACCGGCCCGTTCCGGCCCTCGACCCTCCCCCGCCACGGCCCCGAGAACGTCGTCCTCGCCGGCTCCTCTGTGCAGCCGGGCGTCGGGGTGCCCATGGTGCTGATCAGCGGGCGGTTGGCCGCCGAGCGGATCACCGGGCCGGTGGCCCGATGACGGCCGTGACCGGCCACCGGGAGCAGCTCGATGCCGCGTACCGGCACTGCGCGGCCGTCGCCGCCGAGCACGGCAAGAGCTACCACCTCGCCACCCGGCTGCTGACCGCCGACCGCCGTCCCGCGGTGCACGCCCTCTACGCCGCCGCTCGGACCGCGGACGACCTGGTCGACCTGCCCGGCGCCGACCCTGCGGGCGACCTCGCAGCCTGGGCGGCAGCGGTGCTGGCCGAGCTGGCGGCCGGCTGGTCCGACGACCCCGTCCGGCTGGCGCTCGTGGACACCTTCCGCCGCTACGACATCCCGGTCGAGCACCTCGTGGACTTCCTGGCCGCGATGACCAGCGACCTCGAGGTCACCGGCTACACGACCATGGACGCCCTCGACCGCTACATGTGGGGGTCGGCGTCGGTGATCGGGTTGCAGGTGCTGCCGGTCCTGGGCACCGCCCCCGGCGTGGCCCGGGCCGAGGCCGAGCCGTACGCCATCGCGCTCGGCGAGGCGTTCCAACTCACCAACTTCCTCCGGGACGTCGGGGAGGACGCCGACCGCGGCCGCGTCTATCTCCCCGCCGACGCCCTGGCCGCGCACGGGGTCACCCGAGCGCAGCTGGCGGAGAGGCGGCACGACGCGAACATGGCCGCGCTGATGCGCGAGATGGTCGCCGTCGTCCGCCGTCGCTACGACGACGCCGCGCCCGGCACCGCCCTGCTCGCGCCGGAGTCCCGCGACTGCGTCCGGGCGGCCACTGCGCTCTACGGCGGCATCCTCTCGGAGATCGAGCGGGCCGGCTACCGGGTGCTCGACCGGCGGGTGACGGTGTCCAGGCCGCGGCGCCTGGCGGTGTTCGCCCGGCGGTTGACCGCCGCCCAGCTGGCCAGGGTCAGGGTGACCATGGCGAAGCCGAAGAGCAGGTCCTCGACCGGCGCGTAGGCGATCCGCGGGCCCCAGATGGCGCCGGCGTCGTAGGTGACGACGTCCAGCCCGGTGAGGACGCCGTTCATCAGCAGCTGGAACACCACGACGATCGCGTACGTGACCCAGAAGATCCGCCGGGTCACCATCCGGGTGCGGTAGACGGCCAGGTCCACGACCAGGACGCCGACGACGGCCACCACCGCAAGGGCCGAGTAGGTCATGCGTCGTCCGCCGGATACCCCGGGTCCCAGCCCGTCACCTTCCGCACCGCCTCGAACGCCAGCACCGCACACAGCGGGACGACGAGGAAGAACAGCATCTCCTCGACCGGGATGCCGCCGGGCAGGCGGACGCCGAGGGTGAGGTCGACGTCGTAGTCCCAGTGCCCCTGCGCGATCGCGTAGAGCACCCACGCCACGAAGACGACGAACTCGGGCAGCACCGCCAGCAGCAGCCGCCGCCAGCGGGCGTAGACCCGTACCCCGAGCGCCAGCTCCAGCGGCGCGGTCACGACCAGGCACCCGGCCAGCAGACCGAGATAGGTCAGGTGCCCCATGTCGACCGGCTAGAGCGCGAGGGCCTGGGCCCGGCGCGTGACCTCGGTGTGCCGGTCGTCGCGCAGCGCCTGCACCGGCGTGCCGGGCAGCGATTCGTCGTCCCGGAACAGCCAGTCGAAGGCCTCCTGGTCGCTGAAGCCGCCGTCCTCCAGCACGGTCAGCAACCCTGGCAGGTGCTTGAGGATGATGCCGTCCTGCACGAAGGCGGCCGGGATCTTGCCGTTGCCGCTGCCGGGGACGGCCATGAGCTTGCGGTCGCGCAGCAGTTGGCGGACCCGGTTCGGCGAGGTGCCCAGGAGCTGGGCGACCTCCGCGGGCGTGAGCGTGTCCATAGGGTGCGAGCCTATGGCGCCCGCCGACACTCCACCCACAGTGCCCGGTCAATGGCTGGGTGGCCCCGGTGCGCCGGGGCAGCACTCGCGCTCCACGGCGGCTCCCCACGACCCGGCGTTCCTCGATCTCGCCGGGTTGGAGGAGCAGGCGAGGAGCGTCCTCCCACCCGCCGTCGCCGACTACTACGCGGGCGGCGCGGAGACCGAGACGACCCTGGCGGAGGCGACCGCCGCGTGGCGGTCCTGGCGGCTGCGACCCCGCGTGCTGCGCGGGGTCGCAGCGGTGAGCCTGGCCACCTCCCTGCTCGGCAGCGAGGTGCGCACCCCGATCGGCGTCGCCCCCTGGGCCTACCAGGCGATGGCGCACCCGGAGGGCGAGCGGGGATGCGCGAGGGGCGCGGCCGCCGCGGGGGCCCTGATGGCGGTGTCGACCTCGGCCAGCACGCCCCTGACCGACGTCGCAGGCACCGAGCCGCTCTGGCCGAAGTGGTTCCAGCTCTACCGGCTGCACTCCCCCACCCACACCGACGACCTCGCCCGCCGGGCCGGGCAGGCGGGCTACCGGGCGCTGGTGCTGACGGTGGACCTGCCCGTCCTCGGCCGCCGGCTCCGCGACGTGGCCAACCGCTTCGCCCTGCCGGCCGACCTGCCGCTGGGCAACCACCCGCCCGCGGCCGCCGTCGCCGCCGACAGCCCGGTCTGGACGTTCGACGACATCGGCCGGTTCGCCGAGCTCTCCGGGCTCCCGGTCGTGGTCAAGGGCGTCCTGCGGGGGGACGACGCCGCCCGGTGCGTACAGGCCGGGGCGGCCGCGGTGTGGGTGTCCACGCACGGCGGCCGGCAGGCCGATCCGGTCGTCTCCAGCGCCGCCGCACTCCCCGAGATCGCCGACGCCGTCGGGGACGAGGTCGAGGTCTACGCGGACGGCGGGATCCGCTCGGGCTCGGACGTGCTGACGGCGCTGGCGCTCGGGGCGACGGCTGTCTTCGTGGGCCGGCCGGTCATCTGGGGACTGGCGACGGGAGGGGCCGACGGCGTGTCGCGGGTCCTCGACGGACTCTCGGCCCAGCTGGCGCACACGATGGCCCTGTGCGGCCTGTCCGATGTCCGCTCCGTGCCGCGGGACACGGTCACACCCGCCCGGTGAGCCAGCCCAGCCGGCGGGTACGGCGTGATGCTCGGCACCAGACCATGCGCACCACCGGTCACGGCGGCCCCCCTCACCGCGTGGTTCGCCGATCCCGGGCGTACTCCTACCTACACTCGCTCGAGTGGACACAGCCGTGACCGACCCCGTGGTGGGCCTGGTCCTCGAGGGGCGCTACCGCCTCGAGGAGCGGCTCGCGCGCGGCGGCATGTCCACCGTGTACGCCGCCACGGATCTGCGCCTGCACAAGACCGTCGCGGTCAAGGTGATGGCCGAGCATCTGGCCCACGACCCGACCTTCGTCGACCGGTTCACCCGCGAGGCCCGCGCCGCCGCGATGCTCAGCCACCCCAACGTCGTCGGGGTCAGCGACCAGGGCAGCGACCAGGACCTGGTCTTCCTCGTGATGGAGCTGGTCCGGGGCCGCACGCTGCGCGACCTGCTCACCGCACGCGGCCGGCTGACCGTCGCCGAGGCCTTCGCCGTCCTCGATCCCGTCCTGTCCGGGCTCACCGCCGCGCACCGCGCCGGCATCGTGCACCGCGACGTCAAGCCCGAGAACGTGCTCATCGGCATCGACGGCGTGGTCAAGGTGGCCGACTTCGGCCTGGCCCGCGCCGTCGTCGGCACCGGGCAGACGAGCCAGACCGGCGGCGTGCTGATCGGCACCGTGGCCTACCTCTCGCCCGAGCAGCTCGAACGCGGCCGCGCCGACGCGCGCAGCGACATCTACGCCGCCGGCATCGTGCTGTACGAGATGCTCACCGGCCATCCGCCCTACGGCGGTGACACGCCCCTGGCCGTGGCCTACCAGCACGTGCACCACGACGTCCCCGCCCCGTCGGTGGAGGTGCCGGGCCTCCCGTGGCCGGTCGACGAGCTGGTCGCACGGACGACGCGCCGGGATCCGGCCGGCCGGCCGCTGGATGCGGGCGCCTTCCTCGCCGAGATGAACCACGTGCGCAAGGACCTCGGCATCGAGCCGGTCCCGGTGCCCACGGGCCGCAGCACCGCGGGCCCGGACACGCTGCGCCCCACCAACCGCCCGACGCGCCCGCGGCACCCCAGCGACCCGATGACCGAGGTCCTCGGACACCGGACCGATCGCGCCGGCCGCACGAGCATGCTCCCGGGCATGGGCGCCGGCCCGACGATGAACGTGAACGGCCGCCGTCCGGCGATCGAGCGCGCCCGCCCCGGCGTGCCCCAGCACATCCGCCGGCGCCGGGCCCGGTTCGCCGTCGCGATCATCATCCTGCTGGCGGTGACCATCGGCGCCGTCGGCTGGTGGCTCGGATCCGGGCGGTGGACGCAGGTCCCCGAGCTCATCGGCCAGGAGCAGAACGCTGCGATCGACCTGCTGCAGTCCGCCGGCCTCGACCCCGACTGCTGCGACAAGCAGTGGAGCGAGGAGTTCCCCGAGGGCGCGGTCATGTCGACCCACCCGGCCGCCGGCGAGGCCATCCGCGGTACCAACGTGCGGCTGATGGTGTCGAAGGGCCCGGAGCGCTTCAAGGTCGACACCGCGCTGGTGAGCAAGCCGTGGGCCGAGGTCGAACCGCAGCTGCAGGCGAGCCTGCCGGAGATCCAGTTCACCACCTCCGAGACCTATGACAACAACGTGTCCCAGGGAGCAGTGGTCGGGTTCGACCCACCCGCCGGCACCGACCTCAAGCGTGACCAGGTCGTGACCGTGGTGGTCAGCCTCGGCCACGAGCCGGTTGCCGTCCCCGACGTCACCGGGCAGACCCCGGAGCAGGCCGTGGCCAACCTCGAGGCGCTCGGGTTCGTCGTGAAGAAGGGCGCGGACGGGCGCAGCGCGGGCGTCGACGTCGGCGACGTCATGGCGGTCTCGCCGGGTCCGGGCGACGGGCCGGTGAAGTTCGGCAGCACCGTGACGATCACCGTGTCGATCGGCGTGCCCCTGGTGAACGTCCCCGACGTCACCGGCATGAAGGAGGACGAGGCGACCGCCGCTCTCAAGGCCGCCGGCCTCACCGTGGACGCCACGAAGTTCTTCGGCAACAAGGTGCGCCAGCAGCAGCCGGCCGCCGGCCAGGTCGTGGAGCAGGGCTCCACCGTCAAGATCCTGGTGACCCTGTAGCGGTGCAGGTCGTGAACTCCGGGCCGCCGATCGGCGCGCACATCCAGATCAAGGGCGGCCTGGCCAAGGGTGGCCTCGCCTACACCGACGCCGTCTCGGCGGGGACCGTTCAGGTCTTCGTCGGCAACCCGCGCGGCTGGAAGCTCACCGCAGGTGACCCGAAGCAGGACGCGTCGTTCACCGCGGGCTGCATCGAGCGCGCGGTCCCCTCGTTCATCCACACGCCGTTCCTCGTGAACGTCGGCTCTCCCACCGAGGCGACCGTCGAGCAGTCGATCGCCTCCATCGTCCACAACCTGGCCCGTGGTGCCCAGCTGGGCTGTCAGGGCGTGGTGGTGCACGCCGGTTCCGCCGTCGGGGAGGACCGCTACGAGACGGCGCTGGCGCAGCTGCACGAGCGCCTGCTGCCGGTGCTCGCCGTCCTCCCCGACGACGGGCCTCGACTGCTGATCGAGCCGACCGCCGGCGGTGGCAAGTCGCTGGCCGCGACCGTCGAGGACCTCGGCCCCTACCTGGCCGCGCTGGAGAACCACCCGCTGGTCGGCGTCTGCTTCGACACCTGCCACGCGTGGGCGGCCGGGCACGACCTCGCCGTCCCGGGCGGTATGACGGCGACCCTCGACGCTCTGGAGGCGACCGTCGGCGCCGGCCGGCTCGGGCTGGTGCACGCCAACGACTCCCTCGACGAGTGCGGCTCCAAGCGGGATCGACACACGACGATCGGCGAGGGGTCGATCGGGGTGGCCCCGTTCGCCGAACTTCTCGCGCACCCCTCGATGGCCGGCGTCCCCGTCGTGGTGGAGACGCCCAGCGAGCTCGACGGCTCGCCGTCCGCCGGGCACAAGCGGGACATCGCCCTGCTCTGCTCCCTCCGCGAGGACCGCGCCGCCGCCGCCTGACCCGGCTGC
Organism: Blastococcus sp.; assembly: GCA_025965695.1. Classification (GTDB taxonomy): domain Bacteria; phylum Actinomycetota; class Actinomycetes; order Mycobacteriales; family Geodermatophilaceae; genus Blastococcus_B. The sequence goes on along the minus strand of JAOPWM010000184.1, from coordinate 9,384 downwards.
TCATGATCACCTCCCGCTGAGGGCTGCCTGGATGGCCGAAAGGGCAGCCACCAGCGCGTGTTGATCTTGCCTGTGGACGACGCCGGCGGGTCGCGGGCCTGTCGCGGCACGCTTCCTCCTCGTGTCCGACGCTCCTCCCCCACTGCTCGGCGGTGTGTTCCGCGGGACTGACGCACTCCGCGACGGCTTGCTGACCCGCGCCCAGCTGCGCGGGTCGGGTTGGCGACGCCTCCGTCACGACGTGTACGCCGCCGCGGAGCGTCCAGTGACCCACCAACTGCACGCCGAGGCGGTCATGCTCGCGGCGCCGAAGGGTGCGGTGCTCGGCGGGTTGACCGCGGCGACGCTCTGGAGCATGCGCGGTCCGCTTGCCGGTCCGGCTGATCCCGTGGAGGTCGTCCTTCCGCCTGGCACGCGGTGGCATCCGGGACCGGGGGTGGCGGTGCGCTCGGCGACGACGTCCGGCGAGGTCGTCACCGACGGCCTGCTGCGCTGGACCGATCGAACTCGAACTGCCCTTGATCTGGTCCGTCGCGGCCCCCTCGACGAGGCCGTCGTGTTGCTCGACCGACTTGTGCAGTGCCGGGTGGCCTTCCTCGACGACGTCCGGAAGGCGGCCGCCCGCCTGCCCCGCTGTCGAGGCAGCAGCCAGGCGCGCCAGGTCGTGGCACTCGCCGACGGACTGGCCGAGTCACCGCCGGAGACCCGGCTGCGGCTGCTGGTCCACCGCTCGGGGCTGCCGGCGCCGGTCGCCCAGTTCAGCGTCCGGCACGAGGGCCGGTTCGTGGCGCGGGTCGACTTCGGCTACCCGGAGAAACGGCTCGCGATCGAGTACGACGGGGCCTGGCACGGCCGGCCGGAGCAACTCACCAAGGACCGCGCCAGGATGAACCGACTGCTCGCGGCGGGCTGGCGCGTCCTGTTCGTCACCGCCGCCGATCTCCGGGACCCCAGTGCACTGGTGGCGCGCATCGCGGCGGCACTCTCTTCATGATCAGCACGCACCGAGGGTCGCCCCTCGAGCCCCGATCACCACCCTCAGCGGGTAGTGATCTTGAAGGTCAGCGTCAGAGAAGTTCGGACAGCACGTCGGCGGCGCGGTCGACCGCGCGCCGGTCGACGTCCAGATGCAGGACCAGCCGGATCCGGCGGGCGCTCACGCGGCTGACCAGCACGCCCTGCGCCTTCGCGGCCTCGGCGATCACCGGCGCGGCGACGTCGTCCAGCACGACCATGTTCGTCTCGACGGTCGACGGGTCGACACCGAGCCGCTTGGCCAGCAGCTGCGCGTGCTCGTGGTCCTCGGCCAGCCGGGGCAGGTGGTGGTCGAGCGCATACAGCCCCGCCGCGGCCAGCACACCGGCCTGCCGCATCCCGCCGCCGAGCCGCTTGCGCCACAGCCGCGCGGTCGCGATGCGCTCGGCCGACGCCACGAGCACGGACCCGACCGGTGCGCCGAGCCCCTTGGACAGGCAGACGGACGCCGTGTCGGCCAGCCGGCCGTAGGTGGACAGCTCGGTCCCGGAGGCGACGGCGGCGTTCCAGATGCGGGCGCCGTCCAGGTGGACGGCGACACCGGCCTCGCGCGACCAGTCCCAGAGCTTGCGGAGCTCGTCGATCGGCTGCACGAGACCGCCGCCGCGGTTGTGTGAGTTCTCCACGGCGATCGCAGCCGTGGCCGTGAGGTGCCAGTCGGTCTTGGGTCGCACCTGCGCGATGAGCTGGTCTGCGTCGAGCCGGCCACCGGACGTGACCACGGTGCGCGTCGAGATCCCGAAGATCGCCGCCGCGGCACCCATCTCGTAGGTGACCACATGGGCGTCGGCGTCGCAGAGCACTTCCTGGCCCGGCTCGCAGACCAGTCGCATGCCGATCTGGTTGCCCATCGTCCCGGACGGCACGAACAGCGCCGCCTCGTGGCCGAACATCCCGGCGACCCGCTCCTCGAGCGCGCGGATCGAAGGGTCCTCGCCGTAGACGTCGTCGCCGACCTCGGCCTCGGCCATGGCCCGGCGCATGCCCGGGGTCGGCTTCGTGACGGTGTCGGAGCGCAGGTCGACCAGGTCAGCAGCCTCGGTCATCCCCGCAGCATCTCCGCCACGAGGAAGGCCAGCTCCAGCGACTGCCCGGTGTTGAGCCGCGGGTCGCAGGCGGTCTCGTAGCGGCTGTTGAGGTCCTCGTCGCTGATCTCCATCGCGCCGCCGAGGCACTCGGTGACGTCCTCACCGGTCAACTCGACATGGATGCCACCCGGCCACGTGCCCAGGGCCCGGTGGACGTCGAAGAAGCCCAGCACCTCGTCGACGACGCGGTCGAAGTGGCGAGTCTTGTAGCCGGTCGAGGACTCGTGGGTGTTGCCGTGCATCGGGTCGCACTGCCAGACGACGTGGTGCCCGCCGGCCGTGACCTTCTCGACGATCGCCGGGAGGACGTCGCGGATCCTGCCGTTGCCCATCCGGCTGATCAGCGTCAGCCGGCCCGGGAGACCCTCGGGATCGAGGCGCTCGACCAGCTCGGTGGCCTGCTCGGGCGTCGTCGTCGGGCCGATCTTCACGCCGATCGGATTGGCCAGCTTCGAGACGAACTCGATGTGGGCGCCGTCCATCTGCCGGGTGCGCTCCCCCACCCAGACGAAGTGCGCCGAGGAGGCGTAGGCGCGCCCGTCGTGCACCCGCAGCAAGGCGCGCTCGTAGTCGAGGATCAGCGCCTCGTGCGAGTTGTACAGCTCGACCCCGCGCAGGGCGGCGTCGTCGACGCCGCAGGCCTTCATGAACGCCAGCGCCCGGTCGATCTCGCGGGCGATGACCTCGTAGCGGACGCCGGCCGGGGAGTTGGCGACGAAGTCCTTGTTCCAGTCGTGCACCGCGTGCAGGTCGGCCAGGCCACCGCGCGCGTACGCCCGGATCATGTTCATCGCGGCGGCGGAGTTCGCGTAGGCCCGCACCAGCCGGTACGGGTCGGGGATGCGCTTCTCGAGCACGGGCTCGAGGGCGTTGACCATGTCACCGCGGTAGGAGGGCAGGCCGAGGGCGTCGGTGTCCGACGAGCGCGGCTTGGCGTACTGACCCGCGATCCGACCGACCTTCACCACAGGCACGCTCGCGCCATAGGTGAGGACGACGGCCATCTGCAGCAGCGTCCGCGTGGTGCTCTGCAGGTGCGGCTCGGTGTTGAGGTCGAAGGTCTCGGCGCAGTCGCCCCCTTGGAGCAGGAACGCCTTGCCGAGCGCGACGTCGGCGAGCTGGGCCCGCAGCGAGTCGATCTCGGCGGGCGCCACGATGGGCGGCACCGTCGAGAGCGTGTCGAGGACGGCGTCGAGCGCGGGCCGGTCGGGCCACTGCGGCTGCTGGGCGGCGGGAAGGTCCCGCCACCGGTCCAGACCGGGGATCAGCTCAGCAGGTTCGGGGAGACTCACATCCCTCAGGGTACGGCGCGACCACCCCAACATTGACAGTCGTCACCCGAAGAACACCTCGGCCTCGGCGTACCGCTCGGCGGGAACGAGCTTCAGCTGCGCCGTGGCCGCACTCAGCGGTACCCGCACGATGTCGGTCCCGCGCAGCGCGACCATGACCCCCGACTGCCCGTCGTGCACGGCGTCGACGGCTGCCAGCCCGAACCGGGTGGCCAGCACCCGGTCGAACGGCGAGGGTGTCCCCCCGCGCTGGACGTGCCCGAGGACGACGGCCCGCGCCTCCCTGCCGGTGCGCTCCTCGATCACCGAGGCGAGTGCCGCCCCGATGCCGCCGAGGCGCACGTGCCCGAAGGCGTCCTGCTCCCCCGTCGAGAGCATCAGGTCGCCGTTCTTGGGCTTGGCCCCCTCGGAGACGACGATGATCGGCGAGTAGCCGGAGTCGAAGCGGTGCTGGCAGTGCGCGACGACGCCGTCGACGTCGAAGGGGTTCTCCGGGATGAGGATCACGTTGGCGCCGCCGGCCATCCCGGCGTGCAGCGCGATCCAGCCTGCGTGCCGGCCCATCACCTCGACCACCAGCGTGCGGTGGTGGCTGTCGCCGGTGGTGTGCAGCCGGTCGATGGCCTCCATCGCCACGCCCACCGCCGTGTCGAAGCCGAACGTGTAGTCGGTGGAGTCCAGGTCGTTGTCGATCGTCTTGGGGACGCCGACGACGCGGACGCCACCGTCGGCCAGGCGGGTGGCGACGCCGAGGGTGTCCTCACCGCCGATCGGGATGAGAGCGTCGATACCCAGGCGCTCGAGGGTGGCCATCAGCCGGTCGGCCCCGCCGTCCACGGCGTAGGGATTGGTGCGGGAGGTCCCGAGCACCGTGCCACCGCGCGGCAGGATCCCGCGGACGGCGTGCAGGTCCATGGGCACCGTGTCGGCCTCCAGCACCCCCCGCCACCCGTCGCGGAACCCGACGATCTCGTCGCCGTGCTCACCGATCCCCTTACGGACGACGGCCCGGATGACGGCGTTGAGGCCTGGGCAGTCGCCGCCGCCGGTCAGGATGCCGATGCGCATGAGGTGCCTCCGGGAAGGAGTCGGGGCCGGACGAGGTTGGACGCCGTCATGATGCCGCAGGTCACGACCCGACAGGCAGGTGCAGCATGATCGCCGTCACAGGAGCCACCGGAGCACTCGGCGGCCGGGTGGCGGCGCGACTTGCCGCCGCGGGCGATGTGCCCCTCCGACTGGTCGTCCGGGACGCCGGGCGCGCCCCCGACATCCCAGGTGCGGACGTGGTCGAGAACCCTGGCGGTTACGCCGACCCCGCCCGGTTCCGGGCCGCGCTGGAGGGCGTGGACACGCTGTACCTGGTCTCCGCCGCGGAGGCCGAGGACCGGCTGCAGCAGCATCTCGACGCCGTCGACGCGGCGGTGGCCGCCGGCGTCCAGCGGATCGTCTACACCTCTTTCCTCGGAGCGAGGCACGACGCCGTCTTCACGCTGGTCCGGCAGCACGCGGCCACCGAGGACCGCATCCGGGAGAGCGGCGTCCGCCACACCTTCCTCCGGCACAGCATGTACGCCGACTTCGTGCCCTTCTTCGCCTCGCCGGAGGACGGCCGCGCGGTGATCGCCGCCCCGGCGGGCGACGGACGGACCAGCTTCGTCTCGCGCGACGACCTCGCCGACGTCGGCGCCGCCGTCCTCCTCGACGATTCCGTTCGGTTCGACGGGCAGGCCCTGGACGTGACCGGACCCGAGGCGCTGACGATGGCCGACGCCGCCCGGGTGCTCACCGAGGTCACCGGTGTTCCCACCGAATACCGGCCACAGACGGTCGAGGAGGCGTGGGCCACCCGGCGCCCGTCCGAGCACCCGGACTGGGAGATCGAGGGCTGGGTGACCAGCTACCTGGCGATCGCCGCCGGGGAGCTCGCGACCGTCACCGACGTCGTCCCTTCGCTCACCGGCCACCCCGCCCTGACCGTGGCCGAACACCTCCGCCGGCATCCCGAGGACTGGGCGCATTTGCGCTAGCGAGTACACCTCCCCGGATCTGTGGTCGACTCCGGTCACGTCGAGGGACGGCGCCGCCCGCTCCATCCGGCGGGCGTGCTGCATCTCCCGCTCCCAGGCCTCGAACGACGTCGCTACGACGCCGAATCCTGCGTCGTTGTGCGCGCGCCACGTCATCTGTGAGCGGAGAGGTGGATACGCGCACACTCGCGGCGGAACGGTGCGAGGCTCGTGGTGTTGCACGGGGCCTGTTTGCCGAGAGAAGACGATCATGACCGTGCCGGTCACGCCACTCCTCGACCCCGCCGTCCTGGCCGACCCGCACCCTGCCCTCGCCGCGCTCCGGGAGAGCGGACCGGTGCACCGGGTCGACATGCGCATGGGTCTGCCCGCATGGATGGTCACGCGGTACGACGATGTCCTGGCGGCGTTGTCCGATCCGCGGCTGAGCAACGATCCGCACCACGCCGCTGCCCTGACCGAGGTCATGCGCGGGGACTTCCTCAGCCGCAGCATGATCGGCGCGGACCCGCCCGAGCACACGCGGCTGCGCCGCCTGGTCTCCAAGGCCTTCACCGCCCGCCGGGTGGAAGGTCTGCGGCCGCGGGTGCAGGAGATCACCGACGCGCTCCTCGACCGGATCACCCCCCGGGGCACCGCCGACCTGGTCGGTGAGTTCGGGCTGCCTCTGCCCGTCACCGTGATCGGGGAGCTGCTCGGCGTCCCGGAAGCCGACCGGGACCGCTTCCGGAGCTGGACCGACGAGATGCTGGACCGGCCGTTCGACCCCGGCAGCGACATGGCGCGCATGGTGGCGGCCCGCGAACGGATGCACGGCTATCTCGCCCATCTGGTCGCTGCCAAGCGGGCTCACCCAGCGGACGATCTGCTCACCGATCTGGTCCAGGCGACCGACGAGGGCGAGCGGCTCGACGCGCAGGAGCTCCTGGCGATGGCCTTCCTGCTGCTCATCGCCGGGTACGTGACCACGGTCAGCCTCATCGGCAACGGCATGCTGGCCCTGCTGCGCCACCCCGACCAGCTGGACCGGCTGCGCGCCGACCCGTCGCTGGTGCCGGAGGCGATCGAGGAGCTGCTCCGCTTCGACGGCCCGGTCAACCCCGGGCTCGCCCGCTACGCCCTCGAGGACCTGGAGATCGGCGGGGTGCGGATCCCGCGCGGAGACATGGTGCTGCTCGCCATCGCGGCGGCCGACCGGGACCCCCACCGCTTCCCCGACCCGGCCCGGCTCGACGTCGGCACGCCCGATCGCGGTCACCTGGCCTTCGGGCACGGCATCCACTACTGCCTGGGCGCACCGCTGGCCCGGCTGGAGGGACAGGTCGCGTTCGCCGCGCTGCTGGCCCGGTTGCCCGACCTGGCCCTCGCCGCCCGTGAGGACGAGTTGCGGTGGACCGGGGGCGGCGTGCTCCGCGGCCTGCGGGAACTGCCGGTCACCTTCACTCCGACCCCCGCGCGCGCGGGCTGAGCGGCCTGGCACGTCACCGCGGCCGCTGGGCCTCCATCGCCTCCCAGCGGACCAGGTTGTACCGGGCGTCGACGAGGGCGTCGTGCGTCCCGGCCGGCTTGGGGGGCAACAGAGGCTGATCGAGGTCGTCCCAGCGCTGCCGAAGCTCACGCGTGAAGCGCGGGATCGGCCGCGGCAGCGCCGGCATCGCGCCCCAGAGCTGGCACAGCGCCACGTGGTCGTAGGCGCCGAACCAGGCCCACAGCTCGATCTCCTCACCAGGGGCGGTGAGGAAGGACAGCAGGTCGTCGCGGATCCGCTGCCGGCCGCGCCAGGCCGTGTCGGACGGCGAGGGCAGCTGGTCGAGCACGTTGCGCCGCACCCAGGGGATCGCCTTGCCCGGGTCGAACTCGGTACTGACGGCGTAGAACTCGCGGCCGGTCTCGTCGACGACCCCGATCGAGACCAGGTCGATCGTCGTGCCGTCCTCGATGAACTCGGTGTCGTAGAAGAAGCGCCGCACACGGGCCACCGTAGGCGTTACCGCCTGGCCGACTCGACGCCTCGGTCCGCTCCTCGCTGCGATGCTCCCGAGGCTGTCGTCGGCCGGATAGGTTCGCGCCCATGCCCGTGCTGGCGATCGACGCAGGAACGACCGGAGTCACCGCGCTGGTCGTGGGCGAGGACGGCGGCGTCCTGTCCCGCGGCTACCGGGAGTTCGCGCAGCTGTTCCCCCGCCCCGGCTGGGTGGAGCACGAGCCCGACGACATCTGGACGGCGACCGTCGCCGCCTGCCGCGAGGCCCTGGCGCGCAGCGAGGCCCGGCCGACCTGCATCGGGATCACCGACCAGCGCGAGACCGCGGTCGTGTGGGACCGGCGCACGATGCACTCGCCTCGCCCGGCGATCGTCTGGCAGGACAGGCGCACGACGGCCATCTGCGACCGGCTGCGCACAGGCGGTGTCGAGGAGCGGGTCGCCGAGCTCACCGGCCTGCGGCTCGACCCGTACTTCACCGGCACCAAGTTCGCCTGGCTGGCCGAGCACGAGCCCCAGTTGTGGGCCGGTGTCCGCGACGGTTCCCTGGCGCTGGGCACCGTCGACTCCTACGTGATCGCCCGGCTCACCGGCGGCGCCACGCACGTCACCGATCCGAGCAACGCGAGCCGGACGCTGCTGTACGACCTCGTCAAGGGGACCTGGTCCGACGAGCTGTGCGACCTGTTCGGCGTCCCGGCCTCGGCTCTGCCCCAGCTCGTGCGGAGTTCCGGGGTCGTCGGCAGCACCGATCCCGACTCGTTCCTGGGGCTCTCGCTCCCGATCGCCGGGATCGCCGGTGACCAGCAGGCGGCGCTGTTCGGCCAGGCCTGCTACTCCCCCGGGATGAGCAAGTGCACCTACGGCACCGGCTCGTTCGTGCTGACCAACACCGGGTCCACGCCGGTGCGCTCCGACGCCGGCCTGCTGACGACGGTCGCGTGGGACATCGGCAACGGCCTGGTCTACGCCCTCGAGGGGGCGATCTTCGTGACCGGCGCGGCCGTGCAGTGGCTGCGCGACGGACTCGGGCTGATCGACTCCGCCGCCGAGATCGAGGGCCTGGCCCGCACGGTCCCCGACTCCGGCGACGTCGTCTTCGTACCGGCGCTCACGGGCATGGGTGCACCGCACTGGGACCCGCACGCCCGTGGCGCGATCCTCGGCATCACCCGTGGGACCACCCGTGCCCACCTGGCCCGAGCCACGCTGGAGGCCATCTCGTTCGAGGTCCGCGACGTGGTCGACGTGATGATCACCGAGGCCGGCCTCGAGGTCCCGGAGCTGTCGGCGGACGGCGGGGCGAGCGCGAACGACCTGCTGATGCAGCTGCAGGCCGACCAGCTCGGTGTGCCGGTCCGCCGTCCGGTGGTCACCGAGACGACGGCGCTGGGCGCGGCCTTCCTCGCCGGGCTCGGTACGGGGGTCTGGGGCAGCACCGACGAACTCGCCGCGACCTGGGCCCTGGACCGACGGTTCGAGCCCGAGGAAGGACGACGGGACGACGGCCGGCACGACCGCTGGCGCAACGCCCTCCCCCGCGCCGGCGGCTGGACCCGCTAGGGCATCACCGGTAGTCGTTCTCCGTGAGTGGGACGACCCACGCCCGGCGTTCGGCGATCTTGCCGTCCCGCAGAACGAAGACCTCCGCCATGGACATGTGCATCACCTCGCCGGTGTCCCGGGTGACCTCGTCGGTCAGCTCGGCCATCACCACGTCGTCCTGGTCCACCATGCGCACGACGTCGTCGGTGAGGCAGGACAGGATCTGCGCGTGGTCGTTCCTGCGGAAGCCGTCGAGGTAGGTCTCCACGGTCGCCGTGTTCTTTGACATGGCCGCACAGCGTGTCAGGCGGCGGGCTTGTCCTTCGCCTGGGCCCCGATCGAGTTGCGGCCGAACTCCTGGCCGTTCAGCGCGGCGATGTCGCGCTCCAGCTGCGGCACCCGCTTGGCCG
>JAOPWM010000171.1 GCA_025965695.1 Blastococcus sp. | reverse complement strand
CGACCTGGCCACCCGCACCACACTGTCCGCGACGACCATCGAGCGCGCCGACCACGTGACCGCGGGAGGGGCGTGCGCGCTGACGGACGAAGACCTGCAAATCAGCCTGGCCGTCTGCTACGAGCTGCACTACCGCGGCTTCGACGGGGTCTCCGAGGACTGGGAGTGGGATCCGGCATTGATCCTGCTGCGCGGGGGGCTCGAGCGCCGGCACCTCGCCGCGCTGCGGGAACTGGTGGGTCCGCTCACCACGACCGGGGACTCGATCGACCGTCAGCTCGCCGCGCTGATCGCCGCCGACGACGGACCCTCGTTGTCGGCGTTCATGGCCAAGCACGGCACGCTCGATCAGTGGCATGAGTACCTGACGCTGCGGTCGGTCTATCACCTCAAGGAGGGCGACCCGCACACCTTCGCGATCCCGCGCCTCTCCGGCCGGGCGAAGGCGGCGATGGTGGAGATCCAGGCCGACGAGTACGGCGGCGGCACCCCCGAACGGATGCACAGCGAGCTGTTCGCAGACCTGCTGCGTCACCTCGACCTGGACGCGACCTACGGCGCACTCTGGGACGAGGCCCCGGCCGCCTCTTTCGCCTCGGTCAACACGATGTCCCTGTTCGGGCTGCACCGCCGCTGGCGAGGGGCCGCGCTCGGCCACCTTGCGGCCGTGGAGATGACCTCGTCCGAGCCGAGCCGCCGCTACTCGGCCGGCCTGCGCCGGCTGGGCTTCGGCGAGCGGGTGACGGTCTTCTACGACGAGCACGTGGAGGCCGACGCCGTCCACGAGCAGATCGCCTCGGTCGACATGTGCGGCTCGCTCGTGGCAGAGGAACCGGACCTGCTGCCCGACGTCCTCTTCGGCGCCGCCTGCTCACTGGCCGTGGACGGCGTCGCCGCCGGACAGCTCCTGGGCGCCTGGGAGGCCGGTCGCTCGGGCCTCCGCCGGGAGCGCACGCTCGCCGCCCGAACGCGCCCGATCCCTACGACCGACCCCTCCGAGCAGGTGGAGAGGGCGAAGGCGCTCGAGGCGCGCCGCTGCCGGGCCGCTCAGGCCTGGTCGTCCCCCGCCCGCCCCCGCCGCGCCTCGCGCAGGATCTCCGCTGCGGGGCGCGGCCGGCTCGGTGCACTCGGCGCGGAGAACCCCGACCGTCTGTGCGTGCCGTCGCAAAAGGGCTTGATGCCCGACTTTCCGCACCGGCACAGCGCGATGGTGTCCCGCCCGGGATCGATCTCGGCACCGTCCTGGTCGACGAGCCGGAAGTCCCCCCGGACGATCAACGGCCCGTCGCGGTAGGGCGTGATCGTGGCGCCGGCCGCCGGCACCGGGGCCCCGTCGGCATCCTCGGGCAGGTCCGGTTGGGCGGACGGTGAGCGCGACACGTGACCACACTGCCCCCTCCGCCACCCCCGCACACGCGTGGTGGCGGGGACCACCCGTCCGGGCCACGGCGGTGCGCTCGCTCACGTGATGGCGCGCCGTGGGCGCCCGACCACCGGGGCCCCGTGTCGTCGTGCGCCGTCCCGGGCGGGTCAGCCGGCGGGGGGTTGGCCGTAGAAGGCGTGCTCCACGACCGAGCGGGCTCGCCGGGAGGTCCGCCGGTAGTCGTCGAGGAACTGACCGGGGTCCATGTCCGGCCCGTAGCCGCAGGCGCGGGCGACGCCGGCCAGTTCCAGTCCCGGCCTCGGCAGCTGGTCGCTCGGGCGGCCGCGCACCAGGAAGATCGCGTTGCGGGCGCGGGTGGCCAGCTCCCACGCCGCCCGAAGGGCCTCGACCTGCTCCGCGTCGAGCAGCCCGGCCTCCCCCAGCGCGGTCAGCCCCTCCACCGTCGACGGCACCTGCAGCTCCGGTGCGCCTGCGGCGTGCTGCAACTGCAGCAGCTGCACGGTCCACTCCACGTCGGCCAGACCGCCGCGACCGAGCTTGGTGTGGGTGGCCGGGTCGGCGCCGCGCGGCAGCCGCTCCCGCTCCACCCGCGCCTTGATCCGCCGGATCTCGGCGACCTGGTCGGTGGTCAGGCCGTCGGCCGGGTAGCGGATCGGGTCGATGAGGGCCACGAAGTCCTTCCCGAGCTCCTCGTCCCCGGCCACGGGCACCGCGCGGAGCAGGGCCTGCACCTCCCAGACGGAGACCCAGCGCTCGTAGTACTCGCGGAACGCCGACAGGCTGCGCACCAGTGCGCCCTGGCGGCCCTCCGGCCGCAGGTCCGCATCCACCTCGAACGCAGGGTCGGGGGCCGGCTCGCCGAGCAGCCGGCGGAGGGTGTGCGCGACGGCATTGGCTGCCGCGGTCGCCTTGCCCTCGTCCGCGCCGTCGCGCGCGCGGTGGACGAAGAGGACGTCGGCGTCGGAGCCGAAACCCATCTCTCCGCCGCCCAGCCGCCCCATCCCGATCACCGCCAGATCCATCGGCACATCCGCGACGGCAATACGCGCTTCGAGCGCGTAGGCCCGGATCGCCACGTCGAGCCCGGCTTGGAGGGTGGCGACGGCGATGTCGGTGAGCGCGGTCCCCAGCCGGACGACGTCGAGGCGCCCGAGCAGGTCGGCCGACGCCACTCGCAGCAGCTCCTGCCGGCGCAGCCCGCGCAGCACCCGGATGCCCTCCTGCGGGTCCGGGGCCCGGCCGGCCGCCTGCCGCCAGGCACTCGCCAGCCCGGCCGCCGTCCGCGGCTCGAGCTGGTCGTCGTCGGCGAGCAGCCGCAGCGCCTCGGGCGTGCGGGTCAGCAACGAGGCGATGTACTGGCTGGATCCCAGCAGCTGCGCGAGCCGCTCGGCCACCTGCCCCTCATCGCGCAGCAGCCGCAGGTACCACTGGTTGCCGCCGAGCGCCTCGCTGACCTGGCGGTAGGCCAGCAGGCCCGCGTCGGGGTTGGGACAGGACGCGAAGGTCTGCAGCAGCACCGGCAGCAGGTACTTCTGCATCGAAGCCGAGCGGGACACGCCGCCGGTGAGCGCACCGAGATGGCGCAGCGCCCCCTCGGGGTCGGCGAACCCGAGCGCACGCAGCCAGTCGCCCGCCGCCTTCGACCCCAGCTGCAGCTGCTCGCCGGGCACGCGGGCGACCGCGGAGAGCAGCGGCCGGTAGAAGAGTTTCTCGTGCAGCCGGCGGACCTCGCGGGTGTGCAGCGCGAGCTCGGCATTGAGCACGTCGGTCGCCTGACCGCGGTGGTCGGGCTTGTAGCCGAGGGACCGCGCCAGCCACCGGAGCTGCTGGTCGTCGGTGGGCAGCAGGTGGGTACGCCGCAGCCGCAGCAGCTGGAGCCGGTGCTCGACGGTGCGCAGGAACCGGTAGGAGGCGATCAGCGTGGCGGCGTCCTCCCGCCCGACGTATCCCCCCGCCGACAGCGCCATCAGCGCGGGCACCGTGCCGCCGAGCCGCAGCGACGGGTCGACCCGGCCGTGCACCATCTGCAGCAGCTGGACGGCGAACTCGACGTCGCGCAGGCCGCCGCGGCCGAGCTTGAGTTCCCGTTCGGCCTGCGCGGGCGGGATGTTGGCCTCGACCCGGCGACGCATCGCCTGCACCTCGGCGACGAATCCCGGGCGGTCGCCGGCCTTCCACACCAGCGGCCAGAGCGCGTCGACGTAGCCGCGGCCCAAGTCGGGATCGCCGGCCACCGGCCGCATCTTCAGCAGCGCCTGGAACTCCCAGGTGCTGGCCCTCTGCTCGTAGTAGGCCTGGTGCCCGGCGAGGGTGCGCACGAGGGCACCGGCCTTGCCCTCCGGGCGCAGCGCGGCGTCGACCTCCCACGCGGCCTCGCGGCAGATCCGCATGAGCGCCGCCGCGACCCGGGTGGCGCTGGCCAGCGCCTCGCTCTCGGGATCGGTGGGGTCCACCGGCTCG
>JAOPWM010000164.1 GCA_025965695.1 Blastococcus sp. | reverse complement strand
CGGACCATCTCGCCGTCGGCCTCCCAGTGCACCTCGGCGGCGCGACTGGGGTCGGCCACCGGCCCGCCCTTGGAGTTCGGCGCGTAGAACGGCTCGGTGGCGTTGTGCACCCGCATCAGCCCGTCCTTGGCGTAGTTGTGCACCTCGGCGGCATGGGGGGTGTTGACGGGGACCTGCTTGTAGTTCGCCCCGATCCGGGCGCGGTGCGCATCGGCGTAGGAGAATCCGCGGGCCAGCAGCATCTTGTCCGGCGACAGCCCGGTGCCGGGCACCTGGTTGCTCGGCTCGAACGCGGCCTGCTCGATCTCTGTGTGGTGGTCGGTGACGTTGCGGTTCAGCGTCAGCCGGCCGACCTCCTGGAGCGGGTAGTCGCCGTGCGGCCAGACCTTGGTGAGGTCGAAGGGGTTGAACCGGTAGGTCTTCGCCTCCTCGTACGGCATGATCTGCACCTTCAGCGTCCAGCTCGGGTACTCCCCGCGCTCGATCGCGTTGTACAGGTCGCGCTGGTGGTAGTCGCCGTCCTTGCCGGCCAGGTCGTCGGCCTCGGCCTGGGTCAGGAACTCGATTCCCTGGTCGCTGATGAAGTGGTACTTCACCCAGGAGATCTCCCCGGCGGCGTTGATCCAGCTGTAGGTGTGGCTGCTGTAGCCGTTCATGTGCCGCCAGTTCTTCGGGATGCCCCGGTCACCCATCAGCCAGGCCAGCATGTGGGCGGATTCCGGCGAGAGCGACCAGAAGTCCCACTGCATGTCGTTGTCACGCAGGTTGCTGCCCAGGCGGCGCTTCTGCGAGCGGATGAAGTGCTGGAACTTCATCCCGTCGCGGATGAAGAAGACCGGGGTGTTGTTGCCGACGATGTCGAGGTTGCCCTCGGAGGTGTAGAACCTTTGCGCCCACCCGCGCGGGTCCCGCCAGGTGTCGGGGCTGCCCCGCTCGCCGGCGACGGTGGAGAACCGGTTCAGCGTCTCCACCTTTGCGCCGGGCTGGAAGACAGCGGCCCTTGTGAAAGCGCTGACGTCGCCGGTCACTTCGAACTCACCGAAGGCACCGTGGCCCTTGGCGTGCGGCTGTCGCTCCGGGGTGCGCTCGCGGTTGAAGTTGGCCATCTGCTCGATGAGGTAGAAGTCATTGAGCACGATGGGGCCGTCGGGGCCGATGGTCAGCGACGTGTCGTCGCTGGCAACCGGGATACCGGCGTCCGTGGTCGTGGGCTTGGGCTGGGTGGTGGTCAAGGTCCTGCCTCCTGGTTCGTGAACGGGAGACACCCACGGTCGGCTGCGGCGGCTGCGGCGTCGTCCCGGTCAGCGGCCGTTCCGCCTACCCGTCACCGGGAATTCGAGGAGTCGGGTCAGCAGCCAAGCGCCTTGGCCGCTGGCGGCGATGCTCCGGACAGCTGCGCGCGGTGACCCTCGATGGATCCGGAACCACTCCCCGGTTCCGCCATTCGATCCAGAGAGAGGCCTCGATGACTCACGCGACATACACCGAGAACAGGGCTACCACTGCCGTCCCAGAACGCGCCGCCGTCACCGTTTCCCCCGCGGCGCTCACCGGGCGGAAGTACGCCGTCGAGCTGATCGGGACGTTCCTGTTCGTCTTCGCGATCGGTACTGCCGCATCTCTCAGCGGCGCGTTGGCGCCGCTGGCGATCGGCTCCGCCCTCATGGTCATGGTCTACGCGGGCGGGCACATCTCAGGGGGTCACTTCAACCCGGCAGTCACCCTCGGCGCGCTGGTGCGCGGCCGGATCGGCGCCAGGGACGCCGTCGCGTACTGGGTCGTCCAGCTGGTGGGAGCCGCCTTGGCCGGTTGGCTCGTCCGCTGGGTGATCCTGCCCGTGCATGACACCGCCCTGACGCTGTCGGGTCACGCGATGGGGGCGGCCTTCGTGGCGGAGCTGCTGTTCACCTTCGCGCTGGTCTACGTCGTGCTCAATGTCGCCACGAGCAAAGACCACCCGAACAACTCCTTCTACGGTCTGGCGATCGGCTTCACCGTCCTGGTGGGTGCCTTCGCCGTCGGCAGCATCTCCGGCGGGGTCTTCAACCCCGCGGTGTTCGTGGGCACCGCGATCGTGGGCATGTTCGCGTGGTCGACGATCTGGGTCTACTTCCTGGCCCAGCTGCTCGCCGGTGCCCTGGCCGGGCTGACCTTCCGTGCACTGAACCCCGCGGACGCGTGATCCGCGACCGCTGACGCAGGCGAGGCAGAGCCGGCCGCCCCTCGGGGGGGCCGGCTCTGTCTCGTCCAAGGCAGGGACCGGTTCGAGGTGGGCACGGGTGCGATGCTCCAGGGCGAGCCGCGACTCGCCGGCCGCCGAATCGCCCAGGCCGAGGAGCCGAGGAGCCGAGGAGCCGAGCCTCGCCGTCAGGCTGAACGGGGTGTCCCCGGTATGGGACGCGGCGGCACCGCGCTTCAGGGTTGTTCCTCGTGGTGGGGGAGTCCTGCAGAACCCTGTGAGCGCGTAGAACACCCCTGAAGCTCGCGCGCCAGAGGGAGCACGAACCGTTACACCGCTTGCAGGTAGCAGGAACGAGCGTCCCGCCCCTGGCGGTAGCCGCCGATGGCGGCTGGCGACGATGCCCGGCCCCCGCGCGGCCGCGCAGGCTCGTGCGACCGGCCCACCCTCCGCCCGACCACTTCGGGCGGCTTTTTCCTTGAGGCCCCGGTGGCCGTCGGGGTGGTCGGCATCAGGCAGGGCTACGAAGGGAGCGGGCATGTGGGGCAAGCGGGACGACATGATCGTCCACGACGAGGAGCCGTTCAACGCCGAGCCGCCACCGGCCGCGCTCGCCGGTCAGCCGCTGACCCCGATCGAGGCCTTCTACAGCCGTAACCACGGACCCTCCCCGGACCTCGACCCGGCGACCTGGCGGCTGCGCATCGGCGGCCTGGTCGACCGGGAACTGGTGCTGTCCCTGGCCGAGCTGCAGCAGCGGTTCACACCCCGCACCGAGGTGGTCACGCTCGAGTGCGCGGGCAACCGGCGCGCCGAGCTGCTGGCCGTCCGGCCCATCCCGGGTCAGGTGCCGTGGGGTCCGGCGACCATCTCCACGGCCACGTGGACCGGCGTCAGCCTCGCCGACGTGCTGGCCGCGGCCGGACCCGGTGCCGGCGCGGCCCACGTCGCCTTCGCCGCCCCGGACGTCTCGCCGAGCGTGGACCAGCCCTATGGCAGCTCGATCCCGCTGCCGAAGGCATGCTCGGGGGAAGTGCTGCTGGCCTGGGGGATGAACGGGGTGCCGCTGCCGCGGATCCACGGCGGCCCGGTGCGGGTGGTGGTGCCCGGATACATCGGTGCCCGCAGCGTCAAGTGGGTGCAGCGCATCAGCATCCAGGCCGGGCCGTCGGAGAGCTACTTCCAGGCGGAGGACTACCGGCTGCTGCCGCCCGATGCCGAACCAGGCCCCGGCCGTGGCATCTCCCTGGGACCGTTGACGATGACCTCCGGGATCCTCTGTCCCGACGGCGAGCGCGTGCCCGCCGGGCCCACCGACGTCATCGGCTACGCCTTCGCTGCGGAGGGCCGCACGATCGTCCGCGTCGATGTCTCCCTCGACCGAGGACGGACCTGGACCCAGGCTGCCGTCGACGACCCGCCCAGCACGTGGGCGTGGCAGTTGTGGCACACCACCCTGGACCTGCCGTCCGGGCCCGCGGAGATCACCGCCCGGGCGTGGGACGACACCGGCGCGACCCAGCCCGAGTTCCCCGCCAGCCTCTGGAACCCCGCGGGCTACGACAACAACTCCTGGGCCCGCATCCGGGTCGACGTCGGCTGAACGGAACGACGGACAGGACGGGGGCGGGGGGCCCGGACCGGATGGACAGGCCGTCGCCCCCGGCTGCGGCCGGGGGCGACGGCGCGGCTCCCAGCCGCGGCGGGGAGGGGGTCACTGGGCGGGGCCGCTGCCCAGGGTCACCGTGGCCGAGTGAACGCCCCCGCCGGCATCGGCCCAGGAGACGGCCACCTGCTGGCCGGGGGAGTGGCCAGCGAGCGCCGCGCTCAGGTCCGCGGCGGACGTGAGGGCCCGGCCGCCGACGGCGGTGATGACGTCACCGGCGGTCATGCCCGCCGAGGCGGCGGGACCGTCGGACACCACGCCCAGGACGCTGACACCGCCCTGGCCGTCGCTCACCGACACCCCGAGGAACGCCGGGTAACCCTGGTGGATGGTCGCCGACGTGACCCCCTGCTCGATCTCGGTGGCGATCCGCTCGGCGGTCGAGATCGGGATCGCGTACGCCTGGACGGCCCCGCCGCTGGAGGCGGCGGTGTCCATGCCGACGATCGCGCCGGTGGAGGCGTACAGCGGGCCACCGGAGTCACCCGGCTGGATGCGGGCGTCGGTCTGGATGAGTCCGCTGAGTTGCTCGGCGTTGCTGCCGTTGGAGTCGGTGGCGGTGATCGACTGGTTCACAGCGCTGACCGTGCCGCCGACGGCGCTCAGGGTACCGGTGCCACCGGCGTTGCCGACGGCGGTCACCGCCTCGCCGACCGTCGCCGGGGAGGTGCCGAGCGCGGCCGTAGCGAGTCCAGAGGCGCCGTCGAGCTGCAGGACGGCGACGTCCGCGGAGGGGTCGGTGCCGACGACGGTCGCGGTATAGGTGACGCCGGAGCTGACGATCGTGACCGAGATGCTGGTCGCGCCGTCGACGACGTGGTTGTTGGTGAGCACGTCACCGTTCGACGTGAGGACCATGCCGGTGCCGGCTGCTTCAGCACTCTGGTAGCCGAGGGTGCTGACGATGTCGACGACGCCGACCTGCTGCGCGCTGGTGGCGGTCGTACCCGTCGTGGTGGCTCCGCCGCCGTACCGCCCCTGGCCCGCACCGTAGCCGTCCCCGCCGGAGGCGCCGAAGCCGCCACGGCCGTTGACCGCCGGCTGGAGGTACGCCGAGGCGCCTGGCGGCGTGACGGGTGGCGCCCCGGATGCCGCACCGCCGCCGAGGACGGCGCCGGCCGCGATCCCGGCCGCGCCCAGTGCGGCCATCGTCATGATCACTGTCCGCCGGCGATTGGAGGCGGGCGCCGGTCCCGCTGATGTCTCGTTCATGAGCCCAGGGGAGACGCCGGGTCGGGGATTTCCCTGTGAACCGGCTCGGAGCTCGCTGGAAGACGAGTTTCTTCTGGTCAGCGGGTAGCCACGGGCCCCGGCTGGCCCCAGCCCCGAAGTGGCGGTGACCGTGACGACGCGCGTCCCCGCAGCGCCGACCCTCGAATCGTCAGTTCGGGACGGGCGACGACGGAAGGGGTTGACTGATGTCGGTGGACCCCGAGCGGCTCGGCGTTTCAGCCATGAGCCGGCCCGACGTCGCCGGCCACCGGCAGCCGGAACCCAGCGACGCCTCGCCGTAGTAGCACCCATCCGTGCGGCGGGCGCGCGTCGACGTCCCGACCTCGTCCTCTGCAGATCCTGGAGGTTCCCCGTGAGTACCCGCGGTCCCCTTGTGCGCGCGCTGATCGGGCTCGGCCTGGTCTGCGCCACAGTCATCGCCCTCGCGAGCAGCATCGTGTTGCACGGGGTCGTCATCGTGGTCGTCCTGGTGATGGCGGCGATGTCCGCGTGCGTGGCCTACGGCGCTCAGGACGATGGCCGCGCCGCGGCCATCGAGGCGGCCTGGAAGGCGGCCGCGGCGACGGTGACGGCCATCGTCCTCGTCGCGGGGGTCGTCGTCCTCGCCGGCGGGGCCGTGGCCCTGCTGGCCAGCGGCCTGGCCATCGTCACCGGGGGAGCCGTGTGGCTGCGGAAGACCCGGCGGGCACGGAATGCCGGTGCGAGAGCGTCTGACCCCACCCCTTCCGGGAACGCCGGCGACGACCCGGCGCAGGCATTCCCCGCTGCCTGGGCGAGCCTGTGGCATCCCCCGGTCTCCCTCCTGCCGACCTCCGACCTCGGCAGTGAGTGGTTGCGGACGACGTCGGCGCTGGCCACCCCGGTCGAGCCGGCGTGGCGACAAGAGATCATCCGGCGCCGTCAGGAGACGCTCGACGAGCTGGAGCGTCGTGACCCGGCCGGCTTCGCGCGCTGGCTGGCTGCCGGGGCGGCCACGGACAGCGATCCGGCGACCTTCGTGCGGGGGGACCGGACCACGGGGCACGACGCGGCCTGAGCCCTGATGTCCACGCCGCCAGGCGGTCACCATGATCAGTAGGGGGAACCAATGAACATCACTGTCGGCGTGGCCACCTTCCTTGCCGCCGCCATCGAGGCGATCGAGATGGTGGCGATCGTCGTCGCGGTCGGCGCGACGCGCTCCTGGCGGGCGGCGCTCGTCGGCGCCGGTGGGGGCCTGCTCGTGCTGGCGGCCTTGATCACCGCCCTGGGCACGGCGCTGCGCAATGTCCCGCTGCAGCCGGTCCGGCTGGTGGTCGGCGCGCTGCTGCTCGTCTTCGGGCTGCAGTGGCTGCGCAAGGGAGTGCTCCGCGTCGCCGCCCAAGGATGGGCGGTCGGCCAGGGCGAGGAGCACGTCGACGACCTCGACGTCCCACCGGATCGCTTCGACTGGACCGGCTTCGTGCTGTCCTTCAAGGGCGTCTCCCTCGAAGGGCTGGAGATCGCCGTGATCGTGGTCGCCGTCGGCGGCGCCGCCGGCGCCCTCGGCTCCGCGATCATCGGGGCCGCCGCCGCGGTCGTCGTCCTGGCCGTCGTGGGCGCGGCCACCTACCGGCTCGTCGCCCGTATACCGCGCCGGGCGCTGCAGCTCTTCGTCGGCGCCCTGCTCTCCTCCTTCGGCACGTTATGGGCCGCGCAGGGCGTTGGAGTCAGCTGGCCCGGGAGCGATCTGGCGCTGCTGTGGCTCGTCGCTCTGTATGGGGCCGCTGGGGCCGTCCTGCTGCACTTCGTTCGCGGCTGGCAGCTACCCGCCGCGCCGACCGGTACCGCGCCGGTGTCCGGGGAGGTCCGATGATCGTCGTCCGCTGGATCCGTGCCTTCGTCGAGTTCTGGATCGACTTCGTCGTCGGAGACGACTGGACCGTCGCCGCCACCGTCCTGGCCGCGCTGCTGGGCACCTGGGGACTGCAACGTGCCGGTCTCCCGGCCTGGTGGCTGCTGCCCGCCGCCGTCATCGGGATCACCACCGTGAGCCTGCGCCGCGCCACGAAGGGCACCCACCGGCCGACGCGGCCCCGTTGAGCAGCCCTCGTCTCGATCAGGCATCGTCGGGTGCCGTCTGTCCCAGCAGCCATCCGGCGGGGTCGGCCAGCGCACCCGCCTCGGTCGGGCCCCACGAACCCGGGTCGTACGGGTGAACCCGCGGCGGACGCTCCTGCAGCGGGGCGAACGCCGCCCAGGCGCTGGCCAGGCCGTCGCTCGTGGTGAACAGCGACCGGTCACCGGTCAGGACGTCGTGCAGGAGTGACACGTAGGGCGGCAGCGGCGTACCACCGGGCACCTGCTTGAGGTCCAGGGTGGTCTGCGCCCGGGCCAGCACGAGGTCCGGCCCCGGTTCCTTCGTGACCAGGCTGATGTCGAGCGAGCCGCTGCCCGACAGCGACAGGGAGACCACGTTCCCGTGGTCCGGCACGACGTCGACCGGCCCCTCGGGCGTGCGCAGCCACAGGCTCACTCGTTGAGCGCTCCGAGCCATGCGCTTACCGGTGCGCAGCAGGAACGGCACATTCCGCCACCGGTCGGTGTCCACCCAGAGGCGAGCGGCGACGAAGGTGTCGGTCGTGGAGTCGTCGGCGACGCCGTCCAGATCGCGGTAGCCCTCGAACTGCCCGAGGACGACGTCCCGTGCCGGGTCCAGCGGCCGGAAGGAGGCGAGCACCGACTCGCGGGCGGCCTGCAGGTCTGTCGGCCTCAGGCTGGCCGGCGGCTCCATGGCCACCTCGGCGGCGACCTGGAACAGGTGGGTGACGAGCATGTCCAGTGACGCTCCGGTGGCGTCGTAGAACTCGGCCCGGTCGGCGACATCGAGCTCCTCCGGCACGTCGATCTCCACGCGCGTGACGTGCTCGCGGCTCCAGATCTGGGAGAAGAGCTCGTTGACGAAGCGCAGGACGTGGAGGTCCTGGGTGCCCTCCTTGCCGAGGAAGTGGTCGATGCGGAAGACCTGGTCCTCGTCGAGCAGCGAGAGGACCAGGTTGTCCAGCTCCCGGAAGGACTCCGGCGTGGTGCCGTAGGGCTTCTCGTAGACCACCCGCGCCCCCGCGGCGAGCCCGTGCTGCACCAGTCCTTCGGTGATCGGGGCGAACGTGGAGGGCGGGACGGCGAGGTAGTGCACGTACTGCGGGTCGCCGCCGAGCTCTTCCCGGGCCTGGCCGAGGACCTCCAGCAGGTGGCCGGGGTCGGTCTTGTCGAAGCCGCCGCCGGCGAAGCGCAGCCGCTTCGAGAACTCATCCCACGGACCGTCCTCGGGTGAGGGACCGAACTCGGTGAGCGTCTCGTACACGCGCGCGCGGAAGTCCTCGTCCGAGACGTCACGGCGGCCGGCGCCCACCAGCCGCCAGTCCTCCGGGAGCATGCCGCGCTGGGCGAGCTCGAAGAAGGCGGGCAGGACCATCCGCCGGGCGAGGTCGCCTGAGCCGCCGAAAAGCACGAAGACCGTGGGCGGCAACGGGCTTGTGGGCCGACGCCCGGCCCTCGGGACAGTTCGTGTGCTCGCGGGGTCACTCTCCTGTGCCATGTGGTCTGCTCCTCGGTGCTGCGGGGCGCTGTGCCCGGTGCGCGACGGAGGCCGCCGGCCGATGGCGCCACCCGGACCGCCTCCGGCCGGGGCCGACGACCAGCGTTCTCGGGCCGCCTCCTTCCGTCGCCCCAGGAGACGGCACACCGCGATACCGGCCAGCGCGGAACCCCGGCTACCGGTCAGCCGGGGCACGGTGCCGCCCGTCCCTCCGTGGCGGCCAGCAGGCACAGGTAGGCAGCAATCCGGAGGTGTGGAAAGCCACGTCGGCGAACTGCTGCTGGCCGCGATGTCCCGGACTCGATGCGGCAGCGATGGTGCATCTGCACACCAGCGCTGCGGGCCACGGGCCCCGGCCACAGAGGAGGGAACGTCATGACTCCCACGACGCCGTGCTACCGGCACCCCCGCGGGACCTGGATGGTGGCCTGTTCCGACTGCACCGCCTGGCACATGGCGGTCGCACTCGCCCGCCGCGACGGACTCGTATCCGTGAGGGGCAGCGCACGGATGCCGGATCGCACCACGTCTCCGCAGGCAGCGACGGGCCCCGCGCCGGTCGCACTGCACCTGGCCGCCTGACCGGCGGCTTCCCCCACCGTCGTTCCGCCCGTCCGCCCCACCGGGGCGGACCCCACCCCGCGGGAGCCATCGTGATCAGCACCGTCGACAGCCTGCAGGACGTCCTGGGCCTGGACTTCTCCATGGCCGCCAGCGAACTCGCCGATGCCCGCCTCCAGCAGAGGTGCAAGGACACGCCGGGCAACCGTGCCGCCGTCGCGGCCGCCCGCGCCCGGATCGACGCCCTGCTGGACATGTACCTGGCCGCTGGCTACCTCCCGGGCTGACCGGGCGCCGGCCGCGGTGTGTCCGGTTTCCCTGATCTCCCGCCGTCCGAGCGCACGACGGATCCGATTCGAGGAGAACGGATGACCCTCACCACGCACGCGCCCACCCCGATGCCCACTGTCGAAGGGGTCGACGCAGCCACCGTCCCGCGACGTCGCCAAGGTCTGATCACGCTCGCACTGCTGGCCACGGTGGTCGTGCTGGACCAGGCCACCAAGTGGTGGGGCTGGAGACACGCCCCCGAGACCTTCATCAACGCAGGCGGTACCTGGCTCATCGGACGGCCGGTCAGCGCGTGGTTCTCGGGGCCGGTGTCGGGCCCGCTCCTCGACCTCGTGGACGTCGGACTCCTGAGCCTCGCCGGATTTCTCCTCGTGCGCCGACCGCGTCGCACTCTGGGCTTCGTGGCCGGGGCCCTGATGATCGCCGGCTGGAGCAGCAATCTGCTCGACCGTCTGGGATTGCACACCGTGACCGCACCGGGCAGCGTCCGTGGGGCCGTCGATTTCATCCCCTTGGGATCGGCCTATTGGAACGTCGCCGACTTCGTCATCATCGGTGCGACGGCGCTCTCCCTGGCGGTCGTGTGCGCCCGCGGCGGCCGCACAGACCGCGCCACGGCAGCAACCCGACCCATGACATCCGTGCCGCGCCTTCCCGCCCGGGGTCCCCGGCGGACGTGGGCGGCCGCGGTCGGGGTCGTGGTCGCCCTGGTGCTGAGCGTGCCCGCAGCGATCCAGGCGCAGAGTCACGTCGGGGTGGAGTCCTCCCGGCAGGCGTCGGCCGGCGCAGCCTCACGTGCCTGACGTCGGGCACCCCGAGCCTGGGACGGCCCGGAGCCCCGCCCTGGGCCTGCAGCCGGCACCCGCAGGCTCCCCGTCGCCGGCCCTCCGGACACTCCTGATCTCGCTCACCGCCGCGACCGGGCTGATCGACGCTGTGAGCTACCTCGGGGTGGGGCACGTCTTCGTGGCCAACATGACCGGAAACGTGGTCCTGCTGGGCTTCGCCCTGTCCGGCGCCCCCGGCCTCTCGATCACCGCGTCGCTGGCAGCGGTCGCCGGGTTCCTCGCCGGCGCCTGTGCCGGCGGGCGGTGGGCCGTCGCGGCGAGTGGGCGCAGGCGTCTGTGGTTGTCCACCGGATCGGCCGCCCAGACGGTCCTGGTGGGGGCCGCAGCTGCTGCCACGGTCGCCGGTGCGCTACGACCGGACCGCCCGTCCCGGCTCGTCCTCCTTGCCCTTCTGGGCATCGCGATGGGCCTCCAGAACGCCACTGTTCGGCGACTGGCGATCCCCGACCTGACGACCACGGTGCTCACGCAGATGCTCACCGGCCTGGCCGCCGATTCGTCCGTCGCCGGCGGCTCCAACCCGCGTTCGCTGCGTCGGATCGGCGCGGTCGTGGCGATGCTCGTGGGCGCTCTTGCCGGAGGCGCGCTCACCCTCCACGAGGGGCTCCCGACGGCGCTCGCCGTCACGGCGGTGGTCTTCGCCGTCGTCACCGTGGGGTTCGCCGTCGTCGTCCCCGGCACGGACCGGTAGGCCGCCCGAGCCCGGAACCGTGCAGCCAGTGGGCCCCGTCGCATTCCCGTTAGCGGGCCCCCGGGACGGGTGCTGGCCGCGTTGGCCGGACGGCACCCCGACGCGAGGCTGACCGTGCACGGGGCGCCTCGCAGGAACTGCGCCCCCATCCCAGCGGAAGAGAACCGATGCGCCTCCATCCGTCCCGTCCCGCCGACCGGCACAGCGCGGTCGGCAGCGCGCGCCGCCCCAGCCCCTCGGTGAAGGACGATCCGCGCGGGGCCCGGCCGTCCCCTGGGCCGACCCGCCCGAATCGGTGGTGGCCGCTGCTCGCCGCAGTCGTGTTCCTCGCACTGTTTCTCGGACCGAACCTGGTGCCGTCGTCGAACGCCACCGCGCTGACGTACAGCACCTTCCTCGCCGACGTGGCGAACAAGCAGGTGACCGACCTCCAGGTGAGCAGTACCGGCGCGCTCAGCGGCACGCTGACCGGCGGGCAACAGTTCACGAGCCAGGCGCCACCATGGGCACTCACGACCGACGACCTGTCCAGCAAGTTGGAGGCCGCCGGGGTCAACGTCACCGCCCACCTTCAGACCGACACGTTCGGTCAGATCGCGCTGGCACTGCTGCCGACGCTGCTGCTGGTCGGAGCCTTCTGGTGGCTGAGCAGGCGGGCCCAGAAGTCGCTCGGCTCGGGTGGGGGACTGGGCGGCCTCATGCGCACCAAGGCACGGGTCACCGAGGCCGAGCGCCCGACGACGCGCTTCGACGACGTCGCCGGGTACGAGGGCGCCAAGCAGGAAGTGCGCGAGGTCGTCGACTACCTCCAGCACCCCGACCGTTACCAACGGGCCGGCGCGCAGGGGCCCCGCGGGCTCCTTCTGGTCGGCCCGCCGGGAACCGGCAAGACGCTCCTGGCCCGGGCGGTGGCCGGTGAGGCCAGCGTGCCGTTCTTCGCTGTCACGGGCAGCAGTTTCGTCGAGGTCTTCGTCGGGTTGGGGGCGTCGCGGGTGCGCGATCTGTTCGCCGAGGCCCGTCGCAACGCCCCGGCCATCGTGTTCATCGACGAGATCGACGCCATCGGCGCCCGCCGGGGGGTCGTCGGGGGCGGCACCAACGACGAGCGGGAGCAGACCCTCAATCAGATGCTGGCCGAGATGGACGGGTTCACCGGCAACGGCTCGATCGTCGTCATCGCCGCCACGAACCGGCCCGAGGTCCTCGACCAGGCGCTGCTGCGGCCCGGCCGCTTCGACCGGCAGGTCACCGTGCCGCTGCCGAACATGCGCGACCGGCAGCGGATCCTGGCAGTGCACGTCCTCGGCAAGCGTCTGGCGTCCGACGTGGACCTCGGCGTGGTGGCGCGCGGGACCGCCGGGTTCAGCGGTGCGGACCTGGCCAACCTGGTGAACGAGGCCGCCCTGCGCGCGGCCCGTGGCGACCGCGTGGACCTGCGGCGGGTCGATTTCGACGAGGCACGCGACCGGCTGATCCTGGGTCGTCGGGAGGACTCGAACGCACTGTTGCCGCAGGAGCGGCAGACCGTGGCGGTTCACGAGAGCGGTCACGCCCTGGTCGCGGCCGTGTCCCCGACCGGGGATCCGGTCTCCAAGATCACCATCCTGCCGGCGGGCATGGCGCTCGGCGCCACGCACCAGCTCCCCGAGGACGACCGCCGGCTGTACTCGGAGAGCTACCTCCTCGACTCGCTGGCCATCCGGGTGGCCGGGCGCGCCGCGGAGCTGCTCGTCTTCGGTGAGGTCTCCACCGGCGCCGCGGACGACCTCGCGGGCGCCACCGAGCTCGCCGTCCGCATGGTCCGCGACTACGGGTTCTCCGCCGAGCTCGGGCCGGTGGCCTATCCGGTTCCGGCCGCGACCCACCTCGATGTGACGGCGATCGACCGGCCCTATGCCGAAGCCACGCAACGACGGGTGGACGACGAGGTTGCACGGTTGCTCCGGGACGCCGAGGTCCGCGCCCGCGAACTGCTGACCCGTCACCGCGCCGCCCTCGACAGCCTCACCGCACGCTTGCTCGAGGAGGAGACCGTCGACGGCTCGGTGGTCTACGACCTCCTTCTGCACCCCGACGGCGCCGACGACCGACCTCAGCTCGTCGACGGAGAGTGATCGAGCGCCGTGGGCCGCACCTTCTCACCGGCTCCTGACGACAGCGCAGAACCGCAGCACTGGCTTCAGCGGGACACAGACCCCAGGGAGTTCACATGAGCATGTCCACATCCGAGCGTCCCGTGGTGGGCGGAGCGGGCAGGCGACGGGCCCTCGCCGTGCTCTTCGTCGTCCTGCTCTGCGGATCGCTTGCGGGCTGCTACGCCAGCCAGAACGCACAGACGGCGCAGCAGACCCCGGACACCCCGGGTGTCGACGGGGCGGTCGGCATGATGGTCCTGGACGACGTCTACCTCGAGACCGCCGGAACCGTGTCGGCCGGTGCTTCGGTCGCGCTCCGGGGCGCGTTCACCGACGAGTCCGCTCAGCCCGATCGGCTCGTCGCGGTCACCACGCCGGTCGCCGCCTCGGTCGAGCTGCTCCAGGCCGACGGCACTCCGGTTCCCGATGGCATCTCCGTGCCCGGCAATGGGCAGGTCGACGCGACGACCGGGCCCGTGCTCATTCGGCTCGTCGGACTCACCCGGGCGTTGAGCCCGCAGGAGATCGTGCCGATCACGTTCGAGTTCGCGTCGGCCGGGCGCGTCACCCTCGACGACGTGCCCGCGGTGGCGCCCGCCCAGGCACAGGGGTGAGCGCGATGAGCGACGCCGACGCGACGGCCGTCGTGCGACCGGCCACCCGGTGGATGGTCCTGTTCCGGCGGTGGTCGTGGCTACCGGTCCTTGTTGTCGGAGCAGTGCTGTACGAGCTGGTCCGGCTGACCCTGGTGGACACCGGCGACCCCCTCTTCGTGCCGACGCTGATTCTCCTGGGTGCCGCCGTGGTGCCGGTGGCCTTCGTCGCCTTCATCTCCGGACGTCGCCTGTCCTTCGGCGTGAGCGGTTCGCTCGTAGGCCTCACCGCACTGCTCGGCGGGGTGGTGGGAGTGCTCGTGGCCGGCGCGCTGGAGTCCGCGGCGCTGCGCAGCTTCGGCGACCTGCCCGTCATCCTCGTCGGGCTGATCGAGGAGATGGCCAAGCTGCTGGTGCCCGCCGCGATCCTCGTCCTGTTCCGCCGCAACCGGCGCTCTGCCGACGGACTGCTGCTGGGTGTGGCCGTGGGCGCCGGTTTCGCCGTTCTGGAGACCATGGGATACGCGCTCGTGGTTCTCGTCGGTTCCGACGGCGATCTGTCGATGGTCAACGGCCTGCTCTTCGACCGCGGCCTGCTCAGCCCAGCGGCGCACATGGCGTGGACGGGTCTCGCGGGGGCGGCGCTGTGGTGGGCGGCCATCGAGCACTGGCGGTTCCGCGCGGTCGTGCGCTTCGTCGTCGTCTATCTGATCGTCGTCGCTCTGCACGCCGCCTGGGACAGCACGGGCGGCGGATGGGCGCACGCCGGCCTCGCCGTTGCGAGCCTCGGGCTGCTGGTGGGGACCGTGCACCGGCTGGGGACGCCGGCCCGTCTCCGGTGGGCCCGACACGGACCGGGGTCGCTTCAGGCGATCGGCCGTCTGCCGGCCCGGCAGCCTGCGCCGTAGCGGCACTCACCCGTCTCTCAACGCACTCATCCGCAGACCGCTCGGGACAACAGGATGATTGCCCAGGAGACAGGCCGGGGGAGCACGCGCTCACAGGGGCCCAGCCGGCATCGAGAACCTCGGCTTCGTCAGCCAGCGCCCCTTCGAGTCCACTCTGCTCGACAGCAGCTCCCCGAGGCGGTCAGCCGGGGTTCTCTTGCGCCCATGTCCTGCCACGAGAGCGGCTTGCCGCTGCTCCGGCGGTGGACGCCTCCCCTCGACCAGGAGGGCCAGAAAGGCGCGCGCGCTGGGAGTGGAGGGTGCCGGCGACCGGCGCACGGAGCCGAGTCGGTGACCCTCGCAGCGCCGCCATCGCCACGACCAGAAATCGAGCGACTCGTTCTTCGTTGGCTGGGCTGGCTCGACACGCTGGTCAACCGCGAGAGCGCGAGTCGCACCGGGGAGCAGGTCGCGGCGCTTTCCGTTGGGTGGGAAGGGCCGCCGTCGCCAGGCCCGCTTTCGGCTCGCCTGCCAATCTCGATCCGGACCAGATTCTCCGATCCGAGATGCAGGGGAAGCGCGTCCTGGGATCACCGGTAGGCCTCGAGAGGGGGGGCTATGGCAACGGAAAGTTCACCGCGGGGTGGGTCTCGGACAGATGCCGCTGTGCCCGAAGGTGCCACCGCGGACAACGAGGTCCTGCTCGACGCCCACCGGGACGGGCGTCCACTGGTGCCCTACAAGGCGCTCTGGGGAGTGCTGCTGCTCGGCTGGGTGGTCAGCTACTCCGACCGGACCCTGACCGGCCCGGTCGTCGCATGGATGATCCAGAACCGGGCGGGGTTCATCGGGGACGCCGCCAACCCGGCGACCATCGGCGGCCTGATCGGCTCCATGTTCTTCCTGGGCTACATGCTGACCCAGTACCCGGGCGGCCGACTCGGGGACCGGTTCGGCCATCGCGAGATGATCATCGTCTCGCTGCTCGCCGCCATGGTCCTCACCGTGGTCTCCGGCCTCATGTCCGGTCTGGTGGCATTCGTGGCGGCCCGCGTGCTCACCGGCCTGGGCGAGGGCGTCTTCTACTCCAACGACCGCACGCTGATCATCAACCACACGCCGGTGGAGAAACGGACGCTCGGCCTCGGAATCGTGATCGTCGGCCTGTCGGTCGGGCTCACCGTCGGCATCGTCTGCACCCCGTTGCTCATCCAGTGGGGCGAGTCGCTGGGCATGGGCGGCGGCGCCTGGCGGATGCCGTTCTTCGTCTTCGCCGCGTTCACGTTCCTCGTCGTCACCGTGGTGTTCACGTTCTTCCGGACCAGGCTGGGCGGTCCGCTCCGGCTCGGTCCGCCGTTCCTGCAGCTGCTGCTCTTCTCGTTGCCCACCTTCATCGTCATCGTCGGGCTGTTCCTGCTCGCCGAGACGTTCCGATGGCCCGAATGGCTCACCGCGACCATCGCAACCCTCATCGCGATCGTCTACACCGCCATCATCGTGCGGGGTGTGAAGAAGAGCGGCCGCGGGCCGGCGCTGCTCAACCGGAACATCTGGCTGGTCTACCTCGCCTACATCGCGATCCTGTGGAACCTGTGGTTCTTCAGCTTCTGGTCGGTGCAGATCGTGAAGGAGGCGGCTCACAGCAGCCTGCTGGCAGCCGCACTGACCGCGGCCTTCAACGCGGGCGCCGGGATCCTCGGCTTCCCGGTCGGCGGCTGGCTCGCCGACCGTGCGGTCCGCTCCGGCAAGAGCCGCAAGACCCTCGCCCTGATCTGTACGGGCGTGTACTCGGTGCTCGTAGTGATCTTCGGGTACAGCGTGTCCGGAAACGGAAACCAGCTCCCGTCACTGGGGTTGCTGGGGCTCCTGCTGTTCTCCTCCGGCGTGTTCTTCAACGCCCTGCAGCCGATCGTGCAGGGCATGACCGGTGACATGGTTCCGGTCAGCGAGCGCGGCGCGGCCTTCGGCATGCTGAACCTCGTCTCGGAGATCGGCGCCGTGCTGAGCCCGGTGGTGAGCGGCATCCTCCGGGATGCGACCGGCAGTTGGTCCACCGGCGTCTACGTGGCCGCGGGCATCATGATCATCTCCTTCTTCCTCTACGTCATGGTCAAGGAAGCGCCCGCCCACCACGAGGACCCGATCCCCGCCTGACGCCGGCGCGCGCAGGCAACCACGTCCCGGGTACCTGCGCCGGCGTTCTCGTTTTCCGCAACCGCACGGATGTGGTGGCCCGCCCCCGGCGACCCACCACGAGGAGAAGCAGATGTCAGGACCGATCCAGTCGCCCGCCGCGCCGACGGGCCACGCCACCTTCCGCCACTTCCCGCTCAACGCCTGGTACGCGGCGGCATGGGATCACGAGGTGGGGCGCAACCTGCTGTCGAAGACGATCGCGAACCGGCCCATCGTCATGTACCGGACGACGAAGGGCCGGCCGGTCGCCCTGGCCGACGCCTGTTGGCACCGGCTCGCGCCGCTGTCCATGGGCAAGCTGCGCGGCGAGGACGAGATCATGTGCGGCTATCACGGCATCTGCTATGACGCCGACGGCCGCGCGACGTTCATGCCGGCCCAGGAGACGATCAACCCGAGCGCAACCGTGCACTCGTATCCGGTCGTCGAGAAGTACCGCTACGTCTGGGTGTGGACCGGCGACCCGGCGCTCGCCGACCCCGACCTGATCCCCGACCTGTACATGAACGACTCGCCGGACTGGGCGGGGGACGGCAGGACGATCCACGTCAACTGCAGCTATCAGCTGATCATCGACAATCTGATGGACCTGACCCACGAGCAGTTCGTGCACGGGGCCAGCATCGGTCACGAGTCACTGTCCGAGTCCGACTTCGAGGTGACCCACACCGACCGGACCGTGACGGTGACCAAGTGGATGCTCGGTATCGACGCCCCGCCGTTCTGGAAGCGCAATCTGCAGGACCGCTTCCCCGACTACGAGGGCCCGGTCGACCGGTGGCAGATCATCCGGTACACCGCCCCGTCCACGGTGGCCATCGACGTGGGAGTGGCGAAGGCGGGGACCGGCGCCCCGGAGGGCGACCGCAGCCAGGGCGTCACCGGAACCGTCATCAACACGATGACGCCCGAGACGGACAGCACCTGCTTCTACCTCTGGGCCTTCGCCCGCGACTGGTGCCTCGACAAGCAGGTGATCACCACCCGGCTGCGTGAGGGCGTCTCGGGAGTGTTCTTCGAGGACGAGGTGATGCTCGAGGCTCAGCAGCGGGGGATCGAGGCCAACCCCGGCTACGACTTCTACAACCTCAACATCGACGCCGGCAGCATGTGGACCCGCCGGGCCGTGCAACGCATGATCGACGCCGAACTCGGTACGGACGTCGAGGAGACCACCGAGAAGGCAGCCGACGCGGCGGTGGCCATGAGCTCCGCGACCGAGGCAGCGAACGCCGCCGACGCCAACGGCGCCACGGACGGCGGCACGGGGCTGGGGGCGGAGGTGGCCCGCGACGTCGCCCGGCACCGTACGCAGCCGACCGCCGGCCTCATGGGCCGCGGCTTCTGACGCGGGGCGCTGTCATGGGAGCCACGACGCACAAGCGCTGGCGCAGGGCGCGCGTGCTGGACGTCTGCGAGGTCGCTCAGCACGTACGGCAGGTGGTACTCGAGCCGGAGCGCCTCGAGCACCCGGCGCCGCCCGGCAGCCACATCGACATCGGGGTGTACGTCAATGGGCGCGCCGACGTCCGGTCCTACTCGGTCGTCGGCATGGGCGCGTACGGCTCCGAGCTCATCCTCGGGGTGCAGCTCGCCAGGCAGAGCCGCGGTGGCTCGGCCTACATGCACGCGCTGCGGCGCGGTCAGGAGGTGTCCATCACGCAGCCGCTGCAGAACTTCCCGCTCAACTACGGCAAGCCCGCGTACGTGCTGGCCGCCGGTGGGATCGGCATCACGGCCCTGGTCGCGATGGGCAGGGCGCTCAAGACCCGCGGCGCGGACTACCGCTTCGTCTACGGCGCCCGCTCACGGAGTCTGATGGCCTTCGCCGGTGACCTGGTCGCCGAGCACGGGGACCGCTTGGACCTGCGCGTCGACGACGAGGGCACCACGTTGGACGTCGCCGAGCTGGTGGACGGCGTGCCGGACGGCGGAGAGCTCTACGTGTGCGGCCCCACGCCGATGCTCGATGCGATCAAGGCGGCATGGGCGAAGGCCGGCCGCCGGCCCGCCGACCTGCGCTTCGAGACCTTCGGCAGCAGCGGCCGCTTTGCGCCTGAGTCCTTCACGGTGCGCATTCCGCGGCTCGGACTGGAGACGGTCGTGACGCACGACGTCTCGATGCTCGAGGCGCTCGAGGCATGTGGCGCGGACATGATGTTCGACTGTCGCCGCGGGGAGTGCGGCCTGTGCCAGGTCAAGGTCCTCGGTGTCGAGGGCGTGATCGACCACCGGGACGTCTTCCTCAGCGACGCGCAGCACGAGGCCGACGACCGCCTGCAGTCCTGCGTCTCCCGGGTGGTCAGTCCCCGCACCGGCGGCCTGGCCGGCGCCGACGGTCAGCAGGCCGCCGTGACCATCGACGTCCCCTGAACCCCGACGTCCCCATCCCCGGGAGGTCACATGCGCACTCCGCCGACGAGGTCCACGTCGTCCCGGCCCGCCGTGCCGTGCCGGACATGAAGGGGGAGTGCCCGACCACCGCTTCGTCGACGTCACCGAGGAAGTCTCCGTCCTCGTCGTGCTCGTTCCGCCGGACTCCCCGGAGGGCTGACCTCCCGGCGGGACCACGCAGCACGTCACGGCCAGGGCCGCGGCCGTACCCGGCGGCTCACAACACCGAGGGAGCCAGCCATGCGCACTCAAGTCGGGATCGTCGGCGCCGGACCGGCCGGACTCATGCTGTCGCACCTGCTGCACCAGCGCGGGGTGGAGTCCGTCGTCATCGACCTGCGGACCCGCCAGGACATCGAGGAGACCATCAAGGCAGGGGTCCTGGAGCAGGGCACCGTCGACCTGATGACCCAGACCGGCCTGGGGGGCAGGCTGCATCGCGACGGCTTCGTGCACCACGGGTTCAACATCGCCTTCTCGGGCCGGCTGCACCGGATCAACTTGTACGAGCTGACCGGTGGCCGGGCGGTGACGGTCTACGCCCAGCACGAGGTACTGAAGGACCTCATCGCCAAACGCCTCGAGGACGGCGGTGACGTCCGGTTCGGCGTCACGGACACGACGGTCGAAGGACTGGACACCGACCGGCCGGTCATCGGCTTCACCCACGAGGACCAGGAGCACCGACTGGAGTGCGACTTCGTGATCGGCGCCGACGGCTCGCGCACCTACACCAGATTCCTCATCCGGGAGGGCAAGGTCCGAAAGGACTTCTTCCGCCAGTACCCGTTCGCCTGGTTCGGCATCCTCGCCGAGGCGCCACCGTCGTCGGACGAGCTGATCTACGCGCACTCCGATCGGGGCTTCGCGCTGATCTCCACCCGCTCGCCCAACGTGCAGCGGCTGTACTTCCAGGTCGACCCGAGCACGAACGTCGACGACTGGTCGGAAGACCGCATCTGGGAGGAGATCCAGGCCCGGGTGGCCGGGGCCGGTGCGACGATCAAGACCGGCACGATCATCCGCAAGGACGTCCTGCAGTTCCGCAGCTTCGTCTGCGAGCCCATGCAGTACGGCCGGCTCTACCTGGCCGGCGACGCCGCGCACACGGTCCCGCCGACCGGCGCGAAGGGCATGAACCTGGCCATCGCGGACGTGCACGTGCTCGACCGCGCGCTCGGCGCCTTCTACGACGCCAAGGACACCGGGCTGCTGGAGTCCTACAGCGAGACCGCGCTCAAGCGGGTCTGGCGTGCCCAGCACTTCTCCTGGTGGATGACCTCGATGCTGCACCGGTTCTCCGACGCCACCGACTTCGACCTGCGACGACAGCTCGCCGAGCTGGAGATGGTCACCGGCTCGCCGACTGCGGCCAAGACCCTGGCGGACAACTATGTCGGACTGCCGCTGGTCTGACGAGCGGATGCCAACCGTGCTCGGCTTCCGCTAGACCACCGTTTCGACGGGTATGCCGTTCCGACATCTACGGGACCGAAGTGCGACA
Source organism: Blastococcus sp. (assembly GCA_025965695.1). Lineage (GTDB taxonomy): Bacteria > Actinomycetota > Actinomycetes > Mycobacteriales > Geodermatophilaceae > Blastococcus_B. Next base: position 16,111 of record JAOPWM010000164.1, on the reverse strand, counting down.
TGACGATGACCGAGCGGGTGGACCGCTTCCAGCGGCGGCATCCGGGCGCGGGCTTTCCGATCGCGGTGCTCTACAAGTTCGCCGACGACGACGGTCACTTCCTGGCGGCACTGATCACCTACTACGGCTTCCTCGCGCTGTTCCCTCTGCTGTTCCTCCTGTCCACGGTGCTGGGCCTGCTGCTACGCGGTAACCCGGAGTTGCAGCAGCAGGTTCTCGATTCAGCGCTCAGGGAGCTCCCGGTCATCGGGCCGCAACTGGGCTCCCCGGAGCGTCTCGGCGGCGGCGTCACCGGCCTGGTCGTCGGCACGCTGGTCGCCCTCTACGGCGGGACCGCCCTGGGCCAGGCACTCCAGCACACGATGAACACCGCCTGGGCCGTACCCCGCAACCGCCGGCCGGATCCGATCCGGTCTCGCGCGCGCAGCCTGGGGCTGCTGTGCAGCCTCGGGTTGCTGGTGGTGGTCAGCACGGTCCTCGCGGTGCTGGGCAGCGGCGTCGCCACCGTCGGCGGCGGCCTCAGCGTGTGGCTGCACATTCTGTTGACGGCGGCCTCCGTCCTCGTGAACGCAGGGGTTTTCCTGATGGGATTCCGGCTGACGACGGCGCGGAAGCTGACGGTCCGGCAGGTGGCGCCGGGGGCCCTCGCTGCCGCGATCACCTGGCAGCTGCTCCAGACGTTCGGCGGGGTCTACGTCGCGCGCGTCGTCAAGAACGCGGGCGCCGTGAACGCGGTCTTCGCCCTCGTCATCGGGCTCATGGCGTTCCTCTACCTGGCTGCGGTCGTGCTCGTGCTGTGCGTGGAGATCGACGCCGTCCGGGTCGACCACCTCTATCCTCGCGCCCTCCTCACGCCCTTCACCGACGACGTCGACCTCACCAGCGGCGATGAGCGCGTCTACGCGGACGCAGCGCGTGCTCAACGCGCCAAGGGCTTTCAGCGTGTGGACGTGCGCTTCGACCACCCGAGAGGCTCGAGCACCGAGCAACCGCCCGAGACGGGGCATCCGTCGGGGGAGCCCACGCAGCCGGAGATCCATGACCATCGATGACCCGCCGTCCCGTGGCTGACAGGGCCCGGCCGTGGGCGCCCGACCGGTCGGGTCAGCCGCCGCCGACGGCCGGACCGCCGGACAGGTGGGCCTGCTTGGGCGCCAGCCCGCGCAGCGCCTCGGCCGCCACCTGCGTTCGGGCAGCACCCGCCGCCGCGGTCACCGCGGCCCCGATCAGGCCCTCCACCAGGGGTGCGGGGGAGAGGACCACCCGCTCGCGGACGTCGTCGTCGAGCAGCTCCAGGGCCGTCTCCGCGGAGAGGACCGCGCTGCCGAGGTCCATGAGCACGACGACGCCGTCCCCGCTGTCAGCGGCGGTCACGGCCTCCGCGATCGCCGTGGCGTCGGTACCGAGGCCGCCGTCGACGTCACCGGCCGCGACCTCGACGGCGAGCTCCCGGCCCGGCAGCATGCCGCGGGCGAGCACCACCGCGGCGTCGGCCAGCGCTCGGCTGTGCGACACGACCACGAGTCCGACGGGCACGAGTCATCCCCTGCCGGCCAGCGCGGTCGCGGCGGCCTCCATCAGCATGGTCGCCGAGGTGGCGCCCGGATCCTGGTGACCGGCGCTGCGCTCGCCCAGATAGCTGGCCCGGCCCTTGCGGGCGACCATCGGCACAGTCGCGTCCCTTCCGCGAGCGGCCCCCTCCGCAGCGGCCCGCAGCGCCTCATCCAGCGGCCTGTTGGCGGTCAGCGCCTCGTCGAGGGCGTCGCACGCAGGTCCCAGCGCGTCGAGCATCGTCTTGTCGCCGGGTTCGGCCTTGCCGCGTGCGGCGACGCCCTCGAGCCCCGCCCGCATTGCCACGGCCAGGGCAGCGCCGTCCCCCTCGCCGAGCGCGCTCGAGGCCCGAAGGAAGAAGGTGCCGTAGAGCGGGCCGCTCGCCCCGCCGACCGTACGGATCAGCGTCGTCGCCACCGCCTTGAGGACCGCGGCCGGGTCAGCAGGGGCCTCGGTGTCCAGCGCGGAGACGGCGGCGGCAAGGCCGCGATCGAGGTTCGTGCCGTGGTCGGCGTCGCCGATGGCCGCGTCGAGCTCGGTCAACGCGTCGCGTTGCTCGTGCACCAGCCGGGCGAACTCCTGGACCCACGCCGTGAGGGCGGCGCCGTCGACCGTGTCAGCCACGGTCAGGCACCCCAGCGCAGCGCCGGGGTGCGCACTGGCGCGTCCCACAGCCGCAGCAGCTCGTCGTCGGCCTTGAGCAGGGTCACGGAGCAGCCGGCCATCTCCAGGCTGGTCATGTACGAGCCCACGAGGTTGCGGGCGATGCCGATCCCGGCCTTCTCCAGGATGGCAGCCACCTCCGCGTACATGAGGTAGAGCTCGAGCAGCGGCGTGCCGCCCATGCCGTTGACGAAGGCGATCACACCGTCGCCACCGGTGAAGTCCAGGTCGGCGAGCACCGGCTCGACCAGCATCTCGGCGATCTCGCGCGCGGGGGCCAGCGGGACCCGGCGGCGGCCCGGTTCGCCGTGGATGCCGATACCGATCTCCATCTGGTCCTCGGGCAGGTCGAACGTCGGCCGGCCCGCCGCCGGCACGGTGCAGGAGGTCAGGGCCACGCCCATGCTCCGGCCGTTGCCGTTGACCCTGCGGGCGACCTCGGCGACTCCCGTGAGCGGCAGGCCCTGCTCGGCCGCGGCGCCGGCAATCTTCTCGACGAGGATCGTCACGCCGACGCCGCGACGGCCGGCGGTGTAGAGGCTGTCCTGCACGGCGACGTCGTCGTCGGTGACCACCGCGACGACCTCGGTGCCGGACTCGGCTGCCATGAGCTCGGCAGCCATCTCGAAGTTCATGACGTCGCCGGTGTAGTTCTTGACGACGTGCAACACCCCGGCGCCGCCGTCGACGCCCCGGGTCGCGGCCACCACCTGGTCCGGGACCGGGGACGTGAACACCTCTCCGGCGCATGCGGCATCGAGCATGCCGGGGCCGACGAACCCGGCGTGCATCGGCTCGTGGCCGGACCCGCCGCCGGAGACCAGCCCGACCTTTCCGCGCACCGGAGCGTCGTCCCGGAACACGACACGCTGGGCGTGGTCGACCCGCAGCTCGGGATGGGCAGCGGCGATGCCCCGCAGCGCCTCGGCGACGACGTTCGCGGGGTCGTTGATGAGTTTCTTCATCGCAGGCTCCTGACATCGGCGGGCCCAGTGACGAGGGCGCGCGATGGCAGGAGGCTAGGAGGGTGCACGTGGCGCACACAAGCAGTGCACGTGTCCGACGGTGACCGATCGGTACGCCGCCGATGGACCGCGGGCCCGCGACGTCGGGCCCGTCCGATGTCCGGGAGGTCAGTGTGTCCGAGCTGGACTGTTGCATCGCCGGCGGTGGACCGGCGGGGATGATGCTCGGGTTCCTTCTCGCCCGCCAGGGCGTGGAGGTGATGGTGCTGGAGAAGCACGGGGACTTCCTGCGGGACTTCCGAGGGGACACCGTCCATCCCTCGACGCTGCGCCTGCTCGACGAGCTGGGGCTGGCCGACGAGTTCCTCCAGTTGCCGCACCAGGAGGTGACCCGGCTGGGCGTCACCACCGACGACGGCACCTACGTCATGGCCGACTTCGGCCGTCTCCCCGGCAGGTTCCCCTTCCTCGCCTTCGTGCCGCAGTGGGACTTCCTCGGCTTCCTGGCGGACCGGGCGCGGCGCTACCCGAACTTTCGGTTGCGATTGGACGCCGAGGCGGTCGGCCTGCTCCGCCAGGACGGACACGTGACGGGAGTCCGGTACCGGACTCCCGGCGACGGCGAGCAGGAGGTTCGTGCGCAGCTGACGGTGGCAGCCGACGGCCGCAACTCCGGGCTGCGCGCGGACGCCCGCCTTCGCCTGCGCGAGTTCGGCGCCCCCATGGACGTGCTGTGGTTCCGGCTGTCCAAGCCTCCCCACGGATCGGGCCCGTCGTTCGGGGCAGCCGGCCGCATCACGCGGGGGCGCATGCTCGTCCGGCTCGACCGTGGCGACTACTGGCAGTGCGCCTACCTCGTCCCCAAGGGCGGCTACGCGGCGCTGAAGACGGCCGGCCTGGAGTCGTTCCGCGCCGATCTGGCGCGGCTGCTGCCCGAGGGCGCTGCCCTGGAGGCGCTCCGGAGCTGGGACGACGTCCGGGTCCTCAGCGTGCGGGTGGACCGGCTGACCCGGTGGCACCAGCCCGGGTTGCTGTTCATCGGGGACGCCGCCCATGCCATGTCGCCCATCGGCGGCGTGGGCATCAATCTGGCCGTGCAGGACGCCGCCGCGACGGCCCGCCTCCTCGCCGATCCATTGCGGGACGGTGTGGTGCCTCCTCGGCGGCTCGGCCGGGTGCGGCGGCGCCGGCTGCTGCCGACCGTGGTCACGCAGCTGGTGCAGCGACAGATCCAGACGCGGGTGCTCAGCCGGATCCTGGCCGGCGACCGACCGATCGGCACGCCAAGGGTCCTGCGGCTCCTCGACCGGCACCCCGTCCTGCAGGGACTGCCGGCCAGGGCCATCGGAATCGGTGTGCTCCCCGAGCACGCCTCGCCGACCCTCTCCGCGGGCGTGGGCTCGCGCCCATGACCGTCAGGGGGGATCTCCCACGTCCGTTCGCGGCCTGACGGCTTCCCGCGCACCGATGCGGCACGAGGGTCGCCGTGCGATGGTGTGCGTCGACTTCCGGCATGGACGTCCGCGGGCAATGGCCGCGGCCGCGGCGCGGGGCGCGGCCGCCGGGCTCGTTGGCGTGGCGGTGATGACGGCGGCGGAGAAGCTGGAGCAGTCGGTCACCCACCGGCCGGACTCCTACGTCGCGGGGCGGACATTGATGACTCTCCTGGGCGGCCACCCGGGCGACGCCGATCGCCCCCTGGTGTGGAACACACGGTGGTGCGTTTGTCGTTCGACCAGACCCTGGAGAACAGCTCGGGCTGTGGCGCCCCGCCGCGGACGTGGCCGCTTCGTGAGCAGGCATGGGATATCGCGCACAAGGCGATCTACTCCGTCACCACCGGGCTGCTCGCGGAGCGGCTCGTGCCGCCGTCGCTGGAGTCCCGGCGCGGGATCCGCAGCCACTGAGCCGAGCTCGTTGGCCGCTGCGGCCGGTACTCATCAGTGAACGGCTACTCCCGGACCACCCACACCTCGGCCGGCCCCCGCGAGGTGCTCTGCATCTGCACGGGTTCGAACCGCTCGTACACCCCGAACCAGCGCGGCCCGTCATACACCAGGACCGCGGACGCCAGCCTTTCGGCGGGCACCTCGTCGATCTCGCCGTGACGTGGGCCGCCCCAGTGGAAGATCAGCGGCATGAGGGAACGCTAATCGAACGGATGCTGACTGTGAGGACCCGGCGGGACGGCGGTGTTCCTGACTGGCGGACAGGACTACAGCGGCAGCCGCTGTTCGTCCCCGGTCAGCCATTCCAGGACCACGATGCTGGCGTCGTCCTGGAGTTGGTCGGCCTGGTGCCTGAGCACGCGCCGCATCAGTCCTCGGACCATCTCCGGTGCCGGTTCCTCGGCGGCGACGGCGGCGCTGATGAAGTCGGCCAGTCGTTGCTCGCCGAAGAACTCGCCTTCGGGGGAGCGGGCTTCGGTGATGCCGTCGGTGTAGAGCAGCAGGCGGTCGCCGGGCTCGAGCCGTGTGTCGCAGCAGGAAGGCTTGGTCTCCTGCAGGCCCAGCGGCCTGCTGGGTGGGTAGTGCGGCAGCTGCACCAGGGACGTGCCGCGCAGGATGAGCGGCTCGGGGTGGCCGGCGTTGATCCAGCGCAGCCGCCCGGTGTCGACGTCGAGGCGCGCCAGGACGGCGGTGGCGAACTGGCTGGCGCCGAACTGGCCGGCGACGGCGGCGTTGATCTCGGTGGCCATCTCGGGCAGGTCGAGCATGTCGCGGCGGGCGTGACGGTAGGCGCCGATGGCGACGCCGGCCAGCACTGCGGCAGGCAGCCCATGCCCGACGGAATCGATGACCAGCAGGTCAACCATGCTGCCGTTGAGGGCATAGTCGAACGAGTCGCCGCCGATGTCGTAGGCCGGCTCCAGGCCGCCGGTGATGACTACCCGCTCGGTGCCGAAGGTCAGCGGCGGCAGTAGTTCCCACTGCATCTCGGCGGCGAGGCTCAGGGTCTTGCGGCGGCGGAGGCGCGCGAACACGTCGCTGTAGGCGTCATTGGTCACGATGAGCTCGGCGACCAGGGTGACGAAGGCGTGGATAGCGTCCTCGAGGTCTGCGCTCGGTGCGTCGGGAAGGTCGAGCTCGGCCACACCCAGGCGCTCGATCCCATCCTGCAGCGGCACCCAGAGCCGGTACATGGCGGGGGCCGTGCTGTGCACGACTTCGACGCGCCGGAACGCCCGCCCGGCCATCGTGCCCTCGATCGGCAGCTCCTGACGCTCGGGAACCCCGGCGCCGGGCAGCGGGAGCAGGGTGACCTGCTCGTAGTCGGCCAGGTAGAGCACCGTCTGGCGCACGCCCATCCGCCGGGCCTCGGCGGCCACGGTGGCAGCCAGGTCGTCCGGCGCGAGCAGGTGTGAGGCGCGTAGCAGCGAACTCAGAGGATCGGTCACTGACCAGGCCCTTCTCTCTCGGGCGACCATGACGCGCGGGACGCTATCCCACGCCCCGGCGTGCTCGGACGTCCAGCGGCCCGCTTGTCCGTGACCAAGGCGATCGCCCTGGTGCCGACCACCTACGCCGACGACGACGGGTGTTCCGAGATCGACGAGCAACTGGAGCAACGGCGGCATCACAGTCTTGGTGAAGGGTGCGAGCCTCGAGCACCTCCGCCTGCTCGCAGCCGTCGGCAGCCTGGTGTCGCTGGCCCGGCGGCGACACGTGTTCACCGATCTCCGGGACGCCATTGCCCACGCTGCCCGACACGTCGCGGGCGCCCGCTCATGTGGGGGAATGGTGGCCGAGCCTGCCGTCGCAGCTGGGCGGCACTCTGGGCCCGACGGTGCCGAAGCAGCGCAGGATCGCCCCCGAGGACGACGCTTCTCGCGACCCAGGTGTGACCAGGTTCCCCGTGACATGCTGTCCGGATCCGCCTACCGTGCGTGATGCAATGAATGAGCATCAGGCCGGCGTCGTGGCGGCGAGCGCCCAGTGGCTACTGACTGCGTTCCCCACTCCCGCGGACCCCTTCGCCGCAATGAGCGCGCGGTGGCAGGCGTATGAGGCTGTGTCGGTCGCCGCGCGGCTGCGCTACCCGACCGATGAGGACGACGCCTTGCTGGAGCTGTGCGGCCCTGGCGGGTGCGAGCGGTTGAACTGGTCGGCCGGGTCCGGTCTCGGTGCCGGCTCCGTCGAGGACGCGCCGTGGCGGACGTGGGTGGACGAGGTCGTGGTCAGCTGGGCGGCGGCGCTGCTCGGTGATACAGCGCTCGCGGCAGCGGCCGCGGCGGCGGTCGGGGAGCCGCTCGTCGGCCCGCTCGTGACCCCGTCGGCGAACGACTTGGCCGCGGCGACCCTGTTGCGGCACCCCGATCTGCTGGCACCGGTCGCCGACCTGCATCGGGCGGAGTTGTACCAGGCATTGGCCGCACAGACGGCATGACGGGGGAGTGGTCCGAGGGACGCCCGGCAGAACAGCGGCGTCGGCGACGACGCCCTGGTGCGTGTGGCGGGGGAATGCGCAGCCGCCGAGGTGCAATGGCGTGCACGGCATCGGCGCTGTGGAGTCTTCAGTCGGCCGGGATGGTGAGGACCCCGCTCGTTGCCCGGCTGACGCTCGCGGCGTAGTTCCGTGTAACCGTGTCAGCTGCGGACCGGACAGGTCCTCGAGCAGGATCGTCGCGAGCCTCCTGATCTGTCATCCCAGAGGTGCTCGGCCACGAAGCCGGCTGACAAGCAGTTCCTCGGCCTGCCCGGCATCCGTCGCCCCGGCTGGTTGCGGTTCTGTCGAACCGGTCGGGGTACTAGCGGCGCATGACCGAAAATGTGCGGGTCCCCCAGGGCGACGCCAGTGATGTGATCGAGTTCCTCCTCAGCCAGCATCAGCAGGTCCGGGGCATGTTGGACGACGTGCTGGCCGGCTCTGGACAGGAGCGGCAGCGGGCCTTCGATGCGGTACGGGAGATGTTGGCCCGGCACGAAACTGCCGAGGAGATGATCGTCCGGCCGCTCACGCGTAAGGCGCCCGACGGCGAGCGGGTGGCCGAGGGACGTATGCAGGAGGAGAACCAGGCCAAGGAGGTCCTGGCCGACCTCGAGAAGATGGACGTGGGGAGCGCCGAGTTCACCACCACCTTCACGGAGTTCAGGCAGGCGGTGCTCGATCACGCCCAGGCCGAGGAGACCCAGGAGTTCCCGCTGCTGCGCCAGAGCACCGACCCCGAGGCGCTGGTCAAGGCACGCGACCGGGTGAAGCGGGCTGAGGCAATGGCCCCGACCCATCCGCATCCGTCGGCGAAAACAACGGCAGCGAACTACATCGCCGGCCCCTTCGCCGCCATGCTCGACCGGGCCAGGGATGCCTTCTCGTCCTCGGACAGATGACTCAACGGTAGAGCCGTTCAGCGAGGGGCGACGTGGATGTCCGCGCCGCCCAGGCGCTGCTGCAGATCTGGCTGGATCAGTTGATCGAGGGTCAAGCCCGACGGCCTCTCTCGGTCGCCGGGATCGCTACCGCAGTTGCCGTACGAGGGAACAGGGAAGCCGACATGGCACGCGACAACCGGAAACTGCTCCACATCGAGGTTGGTCCCCTGCAGATCGACGTTCCACAGACCGTCGGCTACTACGGCGGGATCGGTGCGGCCCTGGCGTTCGGCCTGTTGGAGCCTCCTCTGGCCGCTTTCATCGCCGCCGTGCCGCTCATCAAGATCCTCGCCGAGCGCGGTTCGCCGATCCCCGTGCGGTTCCTGGCCGAGGTCCTGGAGGGCGCCGCCAGGCCGGTCGGCAGTGATGCCGATGGCACCGTCCGGCTCGCCGATCCCGACAGAGCGCAACGCGACATCCAGAAGGTGAAAGCCGCCGCGGAGCCGGCTGCGGCGAAGCGACACGCGGCCTCCGTCTGAACCGTGTCGGCGGAAGCCGCCCAGCTCAAGCGCCAGGCGTGGGGCACCGAGGGGTTCGGCGCCCGCGCCTCGCTCCGAACCGTCGACCGGTACGGCCTCATCCCATCGGGCCACCGGCACGGCCGCGGCGCCGATCCGCGCACCATAGGGGTGCTGGGGATCGAACCGTTCCCGGCCGATGTCCTGGCCGGCTCCGGCCTGATGTTCACCGGTTTTCAGCCGCGCAGAACTGGGTGAACTCCTAGACTTCCCCGGCGTGGCTGACCGGAGGTGGCGCGTCGCCCTCGCGGTGCTTGCGCTGGCCGCCTTCTCGGCGTCGGTGCTGACGTCCCTGTGGTTGTTCCCCCTCTACTCGGTGAACCGGGACGACTCCGTCTACGTGGCGATGGCTCGGCTCCTGGAGCACGGCCACGTCACGCTTCCCGCTGCCGAGCATGAGTTCTTCCGTCCCTGGGCATCGGCCGTGCGCGGCGATCGAGTGGTGCTGAAGTACACGCCTCCCTGGCCGGCAGTCCTGGCCGCCGCAGACCTCGTCACCGGGACCCCTCGCATCGGCCTCGGTCTCACCGCCGCGGCCACCGTCGTGGTGATGGCACTTTTCGCCGGCGCGGTCCTCCGCGATCACACCGCCGGCATCGTCGCGGGGGCGCTGCTGGCTCTCTCGCCGGTGTTCGTGTTCCAGAGCGCCACCTACCTGCCCTACGTGTTCCAGCTGTTCCTGGAGCTGAGCTTCGCCACGTTGCTGCTGGCCGGACTGCGCCGCCGGTCGTCGACCCGGCTGGTGGCGGCCGGCGCCCTGCTGGGCGTGGCAGCTTTCGCCCGTCCCTTCGACGCCGCGCTGTTCGCGATTCCCTTCGTGGTGTTCGTGGTGTTGTCGGTCCGGGGCCGCCGTTCAGCAGAGGACGACGACGACCGCTGGACGTGGATGGGCGTCATCGCCCGCCTGAGCGTCGGTGTCCTACCGGTGCTCTTTGTGTCCCTCGCCTACAACGCCTCGGTCATGGGCGGCCCGCTCCAGCTGCCGTACACCGCCACCGGCGCACAGGACGGGTTCGGCTTCGGACGTCGCGGGGTCTTTCCTCAGTTCACCATCCCGTTCGGGCGCCGCGACGGCGTGGCCGGCATGGCCGCGAACCTTCGCTGGGTGCCCAGCTGGACCTTCGGCGGGATCGTTCTGGTGGTCCTGGCCGTGCTGGGGCTCCGTTGGACGACCGGCCGGGCACGGTGGGCAGTGGCGGGTCTCGCGCTGACCGTTCCACTGGGCTACCTCCCCTTCTGGGGCCCGTACGCCATGAGCCACCTGTGGGCCGGCGTCCAGAGCCTGGGCCCCTACTACCACCTGCCGGTGCTCGTGCCGTTGGCCACTTTCGGCGCCGCGGCGCTCTGTGGCCTGTGGCGCCGCCCCTCGGCATGGGCCAGGCCCATGACGGCGGTGGTCGTCATGTCACTGATCATCGTGACCGCGGTGGCCCTGCCGGACAAGGTTGCGGCCAACAGCTCGATCCGGGACGACTACCGGGCGGTGCAACGCTTCGTCGACGGCCAGCACCTTCGCGATGCGGTGTTGCTGCTGCCTGGTCGCGGGGACCTCGGCTTCCTCAGCTCCACCCCGTTCCTGGAGAACGATCCCTCGCTGCGGCAGCCGGTGCTGTACGGGGAAGATCGGGGTGCCGACAACTTCGAGCTCCTGGACCGCTACCCGGGCCGCTCGCTGTACCGGCTCTCGGAGGACCTGACTCCCGGGGAGACCACCGGCGGGCGCCTGAGCATGGACCTGCTGCGCGTCGACGCCGGTCCCGAGGTGAGGCTGAAGCTGCGGTTGACCAACCCGACGGACCGGCCGGTGGCGGTCGCGTACGTCACCGATGGGCGGCAGGTCTGGTCACGGATCCTCGACGAGGCCTCGACCCACGCCCGTGCATACGACGTGGTGTGGACCATCGCCGCGCCCGACGCCGCACAGCCGCCCCCCGAGGAAGCAGTACGGCTTCCCGCTGGCCCGACGGCCGGCGTCCTCGCCGTCGGCGTGGAACTGAGAGGACCGGGTGAGGCAGCAGGGTCCCCTGACCGCCGCTGGGAACAGCGCCTCGCCTATCGGCTGGTCGACGGCGTGGCCCGGGTCGAGCTGTTGGAGCCCGGGCAGGGATGGATGCGCGACGCCTCGGGCGCGTGGGTGCAGATGAACGGCACCGACAATCCCGTCCACATCGGCTAGAGGAGCCACCTCGACCAACCGCCCGAGTGCCCACCTCACCGCGAGCGGACGCACCTCCGGGGGGCCGGCCCCGCTCACGCGCGCAACCTCGCGCGGGACTTCGGTGCCCACGCCCCGAGCTGTACGGCCGGCACGAGCAGGACCACCGCGCCGCGCGGGGGGCGGGGCAGTATCCCGCAATGCCCAACCAGCGTGCAGATGACCTCACGTCATTCGAGGTTCGTATGGCGTGACCGCAGCTCCTGCACAGACTCCGCCCGGCGGCGGCGTACGCGATTCGTGATGAGGTCGACAAGCACGAAGAGGGCGATCTCGTACGCGCTGCCCATCGGCAACGCCGCGGCGGATTCCCGGTCGTCGGCCATTGTCTGCGCGGTGATGCCAAGCACTCTGTCGGCCTTGTCGGCCGGCGGGTTCTGCAACTGTGCGGTCAGGTAGAGGACCCGGGCGCCGTCGCGCTGCGCCACCCCTGCGAGCGCCTCGACCATCGAGATCCGCCCCGGTCCGCAGGAGAGCACCAGCAGGTCACCAGGGCCGACCGCCGGACAGGTCATCTCGCCGACGTAGTGCACGTCGAGGCCGGCATGGAAGAGCCGCATCACCAGCCCTCGCATGACAAGGCCCTCCCGACCGCCCGCGTAGCACGCGATCCGGCGCGCCTCGAGCAACTCGTCGACGACCCCGTCGATCTCGGTGTCGGAAACGCTGCGGACCGCGCCAGTGACCTCCTGCAACGCGCGGTCAGTCTCGCTGATCATTCGTACCTTTCGGGACGTTCGGGTGATGGCCAGGTCCCTCGGCGGCAGGTTTCACCGCTAGAGGCGACAGGTGAGCGCTACGGTCCGCGGTTCCTGCTCCGGCAGTTCGACTCGCTACGCCACGAGCACGCCGCGCAACGCATTCGAGCACTCCGCCGGCCGCCTTGTTCGTAGCGGCCTCGGCGGAACTCGGACCACCTCGGTCATGCCGGCCTCCCGGTGGCACTGCGCCGTTTCACCAGGCGCACCTGCAGCAGCACGACGACGAGCAGGAAGGCGCCACGGATCACCGATTCCCAGAAGGAGCTGATGTTGATGACGCCCTTGCCGTTCTCGAAGACGATCAGGTTGAAGATGAGCTGCAGGAGCAGCACGCCAACCAGGGTGGACAGCACCGAGCCGACGCCGCCGGTGAGCAGCGTGCCGCCGACGACGACGGCCGCGATGGCCGTCAGTTCCCAGCCCTGCCCGGCGGCCGTGTCGACCGAGCCGTTCTGCGAGCCGAGAAAGACGCCGGCGCACCCGGCCAGCGCCCCCGAGAGCACGTAGACACTGAACGTGGTGCGGACTACCGGCAGACCCATCAGCTTGGCTGCGTCGACGTTGCCGCCGATCGCGAGGATCTGCCGGCCCCAGGGCGTGTAGTGCAGAGCGGCCGCGCCCACCAGGAAGGCCAGGAACATTGCCCACGCCGCGACCGGCAGGCCGAGCAGCGACCAGTTGCCGAGCTTTTGGAAGCCGCCGGGCGCGGCGACCGCCGCCCGGGTGCCGGCCAGGGTGAGCGCCAGGCCGCGGATGGCGAGCAGGGTAGCCAGCGTGACGATGAACGGCGGCAGCTTGAGCTTGGTGATGAGCAAGCCGTTGAGCACTCCGACCGCCGCGCCGGCGGCTATGCCCGCCAGTAGGCCGGGGAGTAGCCCGTGGTCGCTGACCTTGATGGCGACGACGCCGCCGAGGGCGACGACCGAGCCGACCGACAGATCGATGCCACCGGTCATGATCACGAAGGTCATGCCCAGCGCCACCAGGCCGTACTTGGCGGTGTCGCCGGTGAAGCTGCTCAGGTTGAAGCCGGTGGCGAACTTCTCGCCGTAGCGCAGCGCGCCGAACACCACGAGGATCACGAGCGCGATGAGCGCGCCCTGGCGCTGCAGCAACAGCCCGGCCCGCACGCGGCGGCCGGGGGTCGTGCGGCCGGGGGTGGTGACGGTGGTGGTCATGGCAGTCCTCACGCCTCGTGCCGCTGGAGCCAGAGGGCGGCGATGATGACCGCGCCCTCGACCATCTGTGCGACCTCTTTGGTGATGCCGTGCGCGATGAGGGTGTTCTGCAGCAGCTTGAGCATCACGGCGCCGACCACGGCGCCCCAGACGGTCACCTTGCCGCCGGTCAGCGGGGTTCCGGCGACCGCCACCGCGGCGATCGCGTCGAGTTCCATACCGACACCGACGTTGTTGGCATCCGATGCCGAGTTGGCGCTGACCGCGATCAGACCGACCAGCCCGGCGAGGACGCCGGAGGTGACGTACGCGAGCAGCTTGACCCGCGCCGCCGGAACGCCGGCGAGCCGGGATGCGGTCTCGTTTCCGCCGACGGCGAGCACATAGCGGCCGAAGACGGTGAACCTCATGATCAACCAGGCGACGACGGCCACGACGACGGCCACGATCACCTGTGCCGGCACACCGAAGGGCCGCGCCAGGCCGATCCACTGGAAGTCGGGGTCGGCCAGTGTCTGCAGCTTGCCGCCGGTGATGAGTTGGGCGATGCCGCGGCCGGCGATGAAGAGGATCAGCGTGGCGATGATCGGTTGCACCCCGAACCGCGCCACCAGGGTGCCGTTGAAGAGCCCGCACACCGCCGACACCAGCAGGGCCGCGACGATGGCCAGCAGGAAGGGCTGATCGTGCAGGACCAGCGTGGCGCCGACCTGGCCTGCGATCGCCATCACGGAGCCGACCGACAGGTCGATGCCAGCGGTGCCGATCACGATCGCCATGCCGACCGCGACGATCGCGATCGGCGCGGCCTGCCGCAGCAGCACGAAAAGCAGCGACTGGGGGGTCAGGAAGAACGGGGTCGCGATCGCGTTGTAGACGAACAGCACGACGAGTGTCGCGAGCGCGCCGTAGCGCTGCGCCCACACCGTCCACTGCACCCGGCGGGCGCCCCGCGGCACGGGGGTCGCGGTGCCGGTGGCCGGCTCGGCGACCAGGGGGCCCACGGCCTCCGGGGTCATGGTCTGCTCCTGGGCTCGGGGGTCGGAGTCCGCCGTACGCCGGTCGGTCATGCCGTGCTCCCGGGCGAACCCGCATCGGTTCCCGCGTCGTCGGCCGCGGAACCCGTGGCCATCGCGTGCATGAGCGCGTCCTCGGTGATCTGGTCGCCGGTAAGCTCGGCGACCGACCGGCCGTCGCGCAACGTCACCACCCGGTTGGCGTCAGCGATGATCTCCTCCAGCTCAGAGGAGATCAGGAGCACCGCCAGACCCTCGTCGGCGAGTTGTCGTACCAACACCTGGATGTCGCGCTTGGCGCCGACGTCGATGCCGCGGGTGGGCTCGTCGAGGATCAGCAGCTTGGGGTTGATGCACAGCCAGCGGGCGAGGATCACCTTCTGCTGGTTGCCGCCGGAGAGCTCGCGGATGGGCTGGTCCGGGCTCGAGCACTTGATGCCGATCGCCTTGATGAAGCGGTCGACGATCTCGGCCTGGCGCTTGCGGTCGACGATGCCGTGGCGCCGCAGATGCGGCAGCAGGGCGAGCGTGAGGTTCTCGCGCACCGAGAGCTGCGGGATGATTCCGTCGGTCTTGCGGTCCTCCGACGCAAAGCCGATCTTGTGCTCGACCGCGTCCCTCGGCGACTTGAGGTGCAGTGGCGTGCCCTCGACGGTGATGGTTCCGGAATCGTGCGGGTCCGCGCCGAAGATGGCGCGCGCCGTCTCGCTGCGTCCGGATCCGAGCAGGCCGGCCAGCCCGACGATCTCCCCGGGGCGGATCGACAGCGAGACCCCGTCGAGGGCGCGGCCTCGGTGCAGGTCGACCGCCTCGAGCACCGGTTGCCTATCGGCGAGCGCACCGTCCTCGTCGCCGCGCCGGTGCGAGAGCTCCGCGGCCAGCTCGCGGCCGAGCATCCTCGAGACCAGCTCGAAGCGGCTGATCTCCGACATCGGGCACTCCTCGACGGTGCGCCCGTCGCGCATCACGGTGACCCGATCGCTCACCGCGTAGAGCTCGTCGAGCCGGTGCGAGACGAAGACGACCGAGATGCCCTCGCTCTTGAGCTGACGGATGACCCGGAAGAGGGTCTGCACCTCTTGCTCGGCAAGCGCGGACGTCGGTTCGTCCATGATGACCAGCTTGGCCTCGGTCGACAGCGCGCGGGCGAGCGCGGTCATCTGCTGTGTCGCGATGGAGTAGTCGTACATCGGCCGGGTGACGTCCACGTCGATGTCGAGCCGTTGAAGGATCGCGGCCGCCTCGCGATTCATGCGGCCCCAGTCGATGAAGCCGAAACGCTTGGGCTCCCGGTTGAGGAAGACGTTCTCGGCCATCGAGCGGAAAGGCACGAGGTTGACTTCCTGATAAATGGTGGACAGGCCCGCCAGCTGAGCGGCGTGCGGCGAGGGGAAGGCGACTTCTCGGCCATCGAACTCGATGCGCCCGGAGTCCTTGGCGTAGACGCCGGTGAGCACTTTGATGAGGGTGGATTTGCCGGCGCCGTTCTGGCCGATCAGCGCGTGCACCTCGCCGCGGGTCACCTCGAAGTGGGCCTGGCGGAGCGCAGGCACCCCGAGAAACTGCTTGTTGATGCCCTGCATCGACAGCAGGGGTGCTGACTGGTCAGCCACCGAGAGCCCTTCCTTCTCTGTTGATGAGGCCCCCGAGGCCCGAGGTGTCGCCGCTCGGGCCCCGGGCCCCGGGCCCCGGGCGCCGGGCGCCGGCGCAGTGCCGGTGACGGGTCAGTACGCCTTGTCGACGTTGGCGCCCGCGTTGTCCTTGGTGAACAGTTGGTCCTGATTGACGATCAGCGTCGGGACCGGCTTTCCGCCCGCGTAGTCCGTCAACGTCTGGAAGCCGAGAGTGCCGAAGCGCGGGCTGCACTCCACCGTC
>JAOPWM010000148.1 GCA_025965695.1 Blastococcus sp. | reverse complement strand
GCGAACATCGACGACGCCCCGATGTAGCGCGCCTTGCCCGCCTTCACGACGTCGTGCAGCGCCTCGAGCGTCTCCTCGATCGGCGTGTGCCGGTCCCACCGGTGGATCTGGTACAGGTCGACGTAGTCGGTGCCCAGTCGCCGCAGGCTGTGGTCGATCTCGGCCATGATCGCCTTGCGCGAGAGTCCGCGGCCGTTCGCGCCCGGCCGCATGGCGCCGTGCACCTTGGTCGCGATGACGACCTCGTCGCGGTCGGCGAACTCGCCCAGCGCACGACCGACGATCTCCTCGCTCGACCCGTCGGAGTACACGTTCGCCGTGTCGAAGAAGTTGATCCCCGCCTCGAGCGCCCGGCGGATCAACGGTCGGCTCGTCTCCTCGTCCAGCGACCACGGGTGAGTCCCCCGGTCCGGGCCGCCGAAGCTCATACAGCCCAGGCAGATGGGGGAGACGTCGAGACCGGTGCGACCCAGCTTCCGATAGCGCATTCCTGCATGAGACCACGCTGGGCAGGGCACGGCGCCGGCCAGCCGAATGACCGCCGACAGGGCACCCTTGGTCCGACTCTCCACCCCCGGCTCATGGACGGATCTTGTGACCACGGCTGAACCCGACGCGGGACCGCAGAAGCGCGGCCGCCACGCCAAGCGTGACGACGCCGACGATCGGCCCGGCGAGAGGCAGGACGACGAGGGTCAGGACGTCGAGGAATCGCGCAAGAAGACACCCGCCGTCGAGGGACCGCCCGAGACAGTCCGCGACGAGCAGCCCCGCACCCAGAAGTCCGCCGTCGAGCAGCCGGCCGAGCCGGCGACGATCCGCTCCCGGCATGCGATCGCGCACCACCCGGCCGGTGCCTCGCTGCTCACCGCCGCCGGTCTGCTCACCGGTCTGGCCCTCGCGCCCCTGCTGTTCGACCGACTCCGGTTCGAGGTCGCCACCCGCGCCGCGGACGCCGCCCGCAACGCCGCCGCGCCCTGGCCGGGCGGAGGCGAGCCGTGGTTCTGGCCGGGCTGGGTGGCGACGACGGCCGCCCTCGTCGGCCTCGCCGTTCTCGTGCTCGCAGCCGTCGGACTGAAGGCGCCCGACCTCGTCGTCCTGGCGACCGCCGTCGTCCTCACGGCTGCGACCGCGCGCGCGGCGTGGGCCACCTTCGACGTCCTCGATGCCCGGCTGTGGGAGCTCATCCCCGTCTGCATCGTCTGCGTGGTCGCCTTCGGCAGCGCCGCCGCTGCGGCATTCCGATGGCGCTCCCCCCACAGCGACGACGCAGGCATCGGCACCGGCGAGGTCGCGGGCGTGACGATCGGTGCCTGGCTGCTCGTCATCCTCCTGCTCCTCGGCGGTTCGGCGATCGCCAGCAGCGCGCAGACGCACGCCGACGCCTTCGTCACCTCACCGCCGCAGGACCTGGCCGGGCTGCTCAGCGTTCGCGCCGCCGACGCTCCCGAGCTCGACGACCTCCGCGGGTCATGGGTCCCGCAGGTCGCCGCCGCACAGGTCACCGACGATGCCGCCGCCTCGGCCTACGCCCTCCGCCAGCACGACTGGACGGCCCGCTTCCCGACCGTCCTCGCCCGTGGGGACGACGTCGGCGCGCCCGGCCTCGACGACACCTGGTGGCTGAGCCTGGTCGCGCAGCCCTACGGCTCCGGCGCCGAGGCCGCGGCGTGGTGCGCCGCCAACGGCCTGGCGGAGCCGGACTGCTCCCCCCGGCTCGTCAGCGGCTGACGGCTGCTCCGTCAGCGACGTACGGCTACTGAGCCGACCGGCGCATCGACCACATCTGGGCGGGCCGCTCGAACTGCATCGCGACGTCCCAGCTCACGGCACCGTTGACGACCTCCTTGCGGAAGTTGCCCACCGCCGCCCGGGCCAGGTCCGGGTCAGCAGCCACCCGCGTCGCCAGCTCCAGCGCGCGGTCCTCGACCGCGGCGTCGTCCACCGAGTCCCACGCCAGCCCGAGCTCGACAGCCTTCGTGCCGTTGATCTCCTCGCCGAACAACGCCATCGCCGCGGCGGCCTCCCGGCCGATCAGCCGGGAAAGGATCACGAAATGCCCACCACCCGGGTGCAGCCCGCGCTTGAGGAAGCCACAGATCAGCCGCGCGTCGGACGCCACGATCCGCAGGTCCGCGGCCAGCAGCATGTTCATGCCGGCGCCCACCGCCGAGCCGCGCACGGCGGCCACCGTGGGCACCCGCACCTGCCCGAGCCGGTAGAAGGAGTCGTAGATCTTGCTCATGCCCTCGTACGAGTCCGGCGCAGCGGGGTCCTTGCCCGCCGAGGTCAGCGTCGCGATGTCCCCACCCGCGCAGAACGACTTCCCGACCGCCTTGACGACCAGAGCGCCGACGTCGGCCCGCGCGTCCACCTCGTCGAACGTCGCGATCAGCTCGTCGGCCATCGCCGGCGTCAGCGCATTCCGGCGGTCCGGCGCGTTCAGCGTCACCACCGCCACCCCGCCGTCCACCTCGAGGAGGATCTCGCCCGAGCCTGCAGCCATGAGCACGCCTTTCGTCGTGGACCGGCGTCTCGCCCGTCCTCGGACGCATAAGACCATGCGTATGAATGTCCCGAATCAGCCCCCCGCCCTGTGCCCACGTCAGCGTCAAGGGTCCGGACCTGGTGGTGACTATCGTCGCGGAGCACCAGGGCCTGCCACGTGAGAGGGGCTGCAACGGCATGGAGACGGGACGACGGCGTGACGGAGAGAGCGGATCTGCGCTCGGCTGACCGGCGGGGCGGCGCGCGCGAGGCCATCGTGCAGGCAGCCATCGACTGCTTCTACGAGCGCGGCTACGTCGGCACGTCGGTGCAGGACGTCGTGGACCGGGCCGGCGTCACGAAGGGCGCGTTCTACCACCACTTCACGAAGAAGGACGACCTGCTCCTGCACATCCATGACCGGTTCATGGACCAGCAGATGCAGGCGCTCGAGGCGGGCATCGCGGGCGACCTCCCACCCCGGGAGGCGCTCACCCTCCTCATCGAGGAGATCGTCGTCTCGGCGGCGGAGTTCCAGCGGGAGTACGTCATCTTCTTCGAGCAGCGCCGCAGCTTGTCGGAGGAACCCTTCGAGCAGGTCCGCGCGAAGCGGGACGAGTACGAGCGACGGGTGGTCCAGACGATCGAGAACGGGATCGCCCGAGGTGACTTCCGCGAGGTCCCGTCCGCGCAGGTTCTCGCCTTCGGGATCATCGGTATGGCCGCCTGGGCGTACCACTGGTACCGCCCCAGCGGCATGCCGCCGCGGGAGATCGGCCGGATGTACGCCTCGGTCGTGCTCGACGGCGTCGTACTCCGGTAGCCCTCCTGGACATCTCTTTCCGGGCATACCGACCAGACGGTATGTTGCGATGCGGGGCGCCTCCCCGGGCGCCGATTCGCACAGCGCGGCCACGCTGCCGCACCTGCGGGAGGTCTGCATGTCACCGGTCGACACCGTCACCACCGAAGAGGCCGCCGACACGCTCGGCGGCCTCCTTCGCGCTGCCGCCCGGCAGTGGCCCGACCGCACGTTCATCGTCGACGGTGACCGCCGGCTGACCTTCGCCGAGACCGACGAGCGGGTCGATGTCCTGGCCGGGGCGCTGCTGGCCCGCGGGATCCGGCGCGGGGACCCGATCGCGCTGTGGCTGCCCAACTCGACCGAGTGGCTGCTGGTCGCCCTCGCGGCGTTCCGCATCGGCGCGGTGCTCGTGCCGCTCAACACGCGCTACAAGCCCCGCGAGGCCGCCGATGTGCTGCGCCGGTCGCGCGCCACGGTCCTGGTGATGACCGACCGCCGGTGGAACATCGACTTCTACGGCGCCGCCTGCGACATGGCCCCGGAGCTGGGCTCCAACCTCCCGGGTGACCTGCGCAGCGACGCCCTGCCCGACCTCCGCAACGTCATCGCCGCGGCCACGTCCGGCCCCCTGCCCGGCACCACCCCGCTCGACGACCTGCTCGCCGAACCGCTCGACGCGGCGGCCGTCCGCGCGGCGGAAGAGGCGGTGACCACCGACGACACCACGCTCGTCGTCTACACCTCCGGCACCACCGGCGCACCCAAGGGCGCCATGCACTCCCACGTCCTCGTCGAGAACGTCCGCAACATCGCCCGATCCATGCACATCGAGGACGGCGACCGGGTCCTCGGCCACATGCCGCTGTACCACATCGCCGGGTTCTGCACGGCCTTCGTGCCCGCCCTCCTGGTCGGCGGCACCTACTACGCGATGCCGCAGTGGGAGCCCGATGCGGCCGCCGACCTCGTCGCCGAGGAGCGGGTGACCATCTTCGGCGGGATCCCCACCCACTTCATCGACCTGGCGGAGTCCCTGACCCGCCGGCCGCGCGACACGTCGTGCCTCAAGAGCGCGTGGATCGGCGGCGCGAGCGTCACCCCGGCCGTCGCCCGCCGGGCCAAGGACGTGCTGCAGCTCGACGCGCTCCTTGCCGTCTACGGCATGACCGAGACGACGTCGTCGACGACGATGTGCCGGTACGACGACCCGATCGAGGTCGTCTGCGAGAACAAGGGCCTGCCGATCGGCGAGTTCGAGGTCGCGGTGGTCGACCCCGAGACCGGCCGGCCGCGCGCCACCGGCGAGACCGGCGAGGTGCGGGTGCGAGGCCACCTGGTCATGCAGGGCTACTACCGCGACCCCGAGGCCACGGCGGCCGCGATCACCCCCGAGGGCTGGTTCCGCACCGGTGACCTGGGCGTGTTCGACGAGGACGGCTACCTGAAGATCGTCGGCCGGCTGAAGGACATGTTCATCGTCGGCGGCACCAACGCCTACCCGGCCGAGATCGAGAAGCAGCTCGAGGCCATCCCGGGCGTCCGTCAGGCCGTCGTCGTCGGGGCTCCGCACGAGCGGCTCGGCGAGGTGGGCTACGCGTTCATCCAGCCGGCCGACGGGGCCGCGCCGTCCACGGAGGAGGTGATCGCCGCCTGCCGGCGCACACTCGCCGACTACAAGGTCCCCCGCCACATCCAGTTCGTCGACGACTTCCCGATGACCAGCACCGGGAAGATCGAGCGCCACCAGCTGGCGCGCCGGGCCGCCGAGCGGCTCGCCGGCGACGTCCCCGCCTGACCGGACCACCGCCACACCTGGAGGCAGACCCATGCTCGAACCGGCGACCCCGCGGGGCGACCTGGACCAGCAGCAGCTCGCGCGGGCACTGGCGGCGGCGAACCTGCCGACCCTCCTCATGGTCCTGTTCCACCTCACCGGCGAGGAGCGCTGGTTGCAGGAGCCCTACCGGCCCACCCGGACGCCCGGACTCAGCGAGCACGCGGACGGCGGACTGCCCGACGCCGTCCAGGAGGAGATCCGCACCGCCGCCGCCGAGGCGATCACCGACTGGTCGCGGGGCAAGCCGGTCGCCGTGGAGAGCCCGGACGAGGAACTGCTGCAGACGATGATGAGCGTCTGCATGGGCGAGCCGGTGCCGCCGGAGTACGCCACGATGATGATCGCCGAGATGGGCTTCGCACCCCGCGACCGCGCCCGTCCTCCCGCGCCGGAGAAGGCCGAGCGGTTCCCCGTGCTCATCGTCGGTGCCGGCGTCTCGGGGCTCGCCACCGCCAAGGAGCTCAGGGAACGCGGGATCCCGTTCGTCGTCGTGGAGAAGAACGACGACGTCGGCGGCACGTGGCTGGAGAACCGCTACCCCGGGGCCGGTACCGACACCCCCAGTCACCTGTACTCGCTGTCCTTCTTCCCGCACACGTGGTCGACCTACTTCGGCAAGCGCGGCGAGATGGCGCAGTACCTGCGCGACGTCGCCGGCCACTTCGACCTACTGCCATCCATCCGCTTCGGCTCGGAGGTGGAGAGCCTCTCCTACGACGAGGCGGAGCAGGAGTGGACGGCGGTCGTCCGCGAGGGGAACGGCGCCACCTACCGGCTGCACGCCCGCGCCGTCGTCACCGCGGTGGGACTCCTCAGCCGGCCGAAGGTGCCGAACCTGACGGGCATGGACGACTTCCGCGGTCCGCTCTTCCACTCGGCGCGCTGGCCGGAGGACCTCGACCTCACGGGCAAGCGTGTGGCGATCGTGGGCACCGGCGCGAGCGCCATGCAGATCGTGCCGACCATCGCCGGAACCGCCGCGGCGATCACCGTGTTCCAGCGCTCACCGCAGTGGGTCGTGCCCAGCACCAACTACACGCGCCGGGTCCCCGACGAGGTGAACTGGCTGATGGCCGCCGTGCCGTTCTACCAGCGCTGGTACCGGTTCCGGGGCGCCTGGACCTTCAACGACAAGCACCACCCCTCGCTGCAGATCGATCCCGAGTGGCCCCACCCCGAGCGCTCGCTCAACGCGATCAACGAGGCCTACCGGAAGTCCTTCCTGCGCTACATGGAGCGGCACCTGGCCGACCGGCCGGACCTGCAGGAGAAGTGCCGGCCCACCTATCCGCCCTACGGCAAGCGGATCCTCCTGGACGCCGGCTGGTTCGAGGCGCTCGTGCGACCGGAGGTGGAGCTCGTCACCGACGCCGTCACCGGGTTCACCGAGACGGCGGTGCGCACCGCCTCGGGGGCGGAGTACGAGGTCGACGTCGTCGTCCTCTGCACGGGCTTCGACGCCCAGCGGCTGCTGCACCCCATGCAGATCACCGGGCGCGACGGCCGGTCGCTGCGCGAGCTCTGGGGTGCCGACGACGCGACGGCCCACCTCGGCATCAGCATGCCGGGCTTCCCCAATCTGTTCTTCACCTACGGCCCGAACACCAATCCCGTCGGCGGCAGCTACATCTTCATCGCCGAGTGCCAGGTGCGGTACATCGTCGACCTGCTCAGCCAGGTGATCGACAGCGACGCCGGCGCGGTCGACTGCCGGCCGGAGGTGCACGAGGAGTACAACCGCCGGCTCGACGAGGCCCACGCGGGGATGGTGTGGACCCATCCGGGGATGGAGACCTACTACCGCAACGCAGCGGGCCGGGTCGTCACCAACATGCCCTGGCGGGTCGTCGACTACTGGCACATGACCCGCCGCCCCGACCTCGCCGACTTCTCCGTCGAGCCGGCCGCGGGGTAGCCCCGTGCCGCGCCCCGAGGTCGTCCACCTCACGCTGCCGGCGGACCGTCCGCCGTGGACGCCGACCGGACTGCGGGTGCGGGCCGGCCAGGAGATCACCCTGCTCGGCACCGGTTTCATCCGGTGGTCGCGGACCCGCGACGTCGGCGCCGGGCCGAAGTTCCACCTCTGGGCGCGGGTGCGCGGCGGCCGGGCCTTCGGCTGCACCCAGGACACGACGACGGCGGTCGCCGACCGCGACGGCGAACTGGAGGTGTGCGTCTACCGCGGCGCGTGGGCCGACCGGTACGGGCACCTCGCCACCGGCCCGGAGGCGTACGCCAAGGGATCGGGCGGGCTGGACGTGACCGTCGTGGCGTGGCCGCCGGGACTGTGCGCCGTCGACGGGCTGCCCACCCTGGACGACGTCGACCCCGCGCTCGCCCGGGCGGAGAGGCGGCGTCTCGGCACCCCGGTGACCTTGCCGCCGGGTTGGTCGTACCTGCTCGACTTCGGCGAGACCGACATCTTCCGCGCCGGGCGGGCGGCCGGTGCACCGGCCATCGACGTCGTCTGCGACGACGACATCGGCATCCTGACCACGCCGGTCCGAGCGCCCCTGACACCGTCGACCGTGCTCGAGTGGTCGTGGCGCGTGGACGCCCTCCCGTCGGCAGAGCGCGAGGACACCATGTGGTCCCACGACTACCTGAGCGTCGCCGTCGAGTTCGGCGACGGCCGGGACCTCACGTGGTTCTGGAGCGCCGGGCTGCCCGAGAACTCCGGCTTTCACTGCCCGGCACCGTCGTGGCGGGACCGGGAGACCCATGTCGCCGTCCGCTCCGGGACCGCCGGGCTCGGGACCTGGCAGACCGAGTCACGCCCGGTGTGGGACGACGTCAGCCGGTTCGCGGGCGCCCCGCCCGAGCGCATCGTCGCCGTCTGGCTCATCGCCGTGAGCCACTTCAGCCGTTCGCTCGGGAAGGCGTCCTTCGCCGGCATCCGCCTCGTCGACGGCGAGCGGGTCGTCCGAGTTCTCTGACCGGGCCCTCCCCCGTCGGCGGACGTTTTCCTCATAATGAACTTCAGGTAACGTCCGCCCGGATGGACCCGGACCACGTGGGAGGACGCATGCTCGAGCCGTTCTACGGCCCCCGGCACGAGGAGTTCCGCGGCGTCGTCCGCGAGTTCGTGACGCGGGAGGTGGTCCCCCATCAGTCCCGATGGGACGAGCAGCGGCTGGTCGATCGCAGCGCGTGGCAGGCGGCCGGGCGCCAGGGTGTGCTCGGCATCCGGGTGCCCGAGGAGCTCGGCGGCGGCGGCCGGACCGACTACCGGTACCGCTGCGTGGTGGCCGAGGAGTTCGCCCGCGTGGGCGCGGCCGCCTTCGCCTCCGGGTTCGGCATCAACGAGGACATCGTCGGTTCGTACCTGGCCGTCCTGGGCACGCCGGAGCAGCAACAGGCCTGGCTCCCCCGCATGGCGGCCGGCGAGATCGTCACCTCCATGGCCATGTCGGAGCCCGGCGTCGGCAGCAACCTGCGGGGCATCAGCACCACCGCCACCCGGGACGGCGACAGCTGGGTCATCAACGGCGCGAAGACCTTCATCACCAACGGCTACACCGCCGACCTGGTCGTGGTCGTCTGCCGCACGGGCGGCCTGCCCGAGCGGCCGGAGTTCTCGCTCCTGCTCGTGGAGTCCGGCACACCCGGGTTCACCCGCGGCCAGAAGCTGCGCAAGATCGGCCTGCACGCCCAGGACACCGCGGAACTCTTCTTCGACGACGTCCGGGTGCCCGCCACGAACCTCGTCGGCCTCGAGGGCCGTGGCTTCTTCCACCTGACCGACCAGTTGCCGCTGGAACGCCTCTCCGTCGGCTGGCGCGCGCTCGCCGCCGCCGAGGCAGCGCTGGACTGGACCCTGGACTACACGGCCGGCCGGGAGGCGTTCGGCCGGCCGGTGCTCGACTACCAGAACAGCCGCTTCCGGCTGGCCGAGCTGGTCACCGAGGTCGAGGTCACCCGGGCCTACCTCGAGCAGCAGGTGCTCCGGTACAACGCCGGGGGGCTCGACGCCGTGCAGGGCGCGAAGTGCAAGTGGTGGGCCACCGAGCTGCAGAAGCGCGTGGTCGACGCCTGTCTGCAGCTGCACGGCGGCTACGGCTACATGGAGGAGTACCCGATCTCCCGGGCCTACATCGACGGCCGCGTCCAGACGATCGTCGGCGGAACCACCGAGATCATGAAGGAGATCATCGGCCGGTCACTGGCCGGCCGCGCGAAGGCGCCGCGCTCCCGCTGAGCCGGCGTCCCCCTTCCACACCCGACGGGCCGCGAGCCGGCCGAGGAGCATCGACATGCAGCTGTTCGACATCTCCGCCCTGGTCACCGGTGGCGCCTCCGGGCTGGGCGAGGCGACCGCCCGCGCACTGGTCGCCGCCGGCGCACAGGTGACCATCACCGACCTGCCCACCTCTGCCGGCGAGGAGGTGGCCGCGGCGCTCGGCGGCGGCACCCGCTTCGTCCCCGCCGACATCACCGACGAGCTCACCCTCGGCGCGGCCATGGACGCGGCGACCGAGCGCGGCCCCCTGCGCGCGGTCGTCCACTGCGCCGGCCGCGGCGGCGACCGGCTCCGGATCCTCGGCAAGGACGGCGAGCCCAGCCCGCTCGCCAGCTTCGAGGAGGTCCTCCGGATCAACCTCGTCGGCACGTACAACGTCCTGCGCCTGGCCGCGGCGCGCATGGTGCGCAACGAGCCCCTCGACGGCGACAGGGGTGCCGTCGTCATGACCGCGTCCGTCGCCGCCTTCGACGGCCAGATCGGGCAGACGTCCTACACCGCGTCCAAGGCCGGGGTGCACGGCATGACCCTGGTGGCGGCGCGCGACCTGGCGGCGGCCCAGATCCGGGTGAACACCATCGCCCCCGGCATCTTCGACACCCCGATGCTGGCGCGGCTGCGCGAGGACATCCGGGAGGGACTGGCCGCGAGCGTGCCGCACCCCCGCCGACTGGGCGCCCCCGAGGACTACGCGCACCTCGCGCTGAGCCTCCTGCAGAACCCCTACGTCAACGCGGAGACGATCCGGCTGGACGGCGGCATCCGGATGGCGCCCCGGTGAGTGACGTCCCGGTCACCGGCGCCGACGACGTTCTGGTCGAGGCCGACGGCGGCGTCCTGACGATCGCGATCAACCGGCCGGAGCAGCGGAACGCGGTCACGCGCTCCGTGGCGGAGGCGATCGCCGCGGCACTGACCGAGCTCGACGAGCGCCCCGAGCTGGCCGTCGGCGTGCTCACCGGCACGGGCGGCACGTTCTGCGCCGGCATGGACCTCAAGCGGTTCCTCGCCGGCGAGCAGGCCCACGTCCCGGGCCGCGGTTTCGGCGGGCTGGTGGAGGCACCGCCGCGCAAGCCGCTGATCGCGGCGGTCGAGGGCTGGGCGCTCGGCGGCGGGTTCGAGCTCGTCCTGGCCTGCGACCTCGTGGTCGCCGCCGACGGCGCGCGGTTCGGCCTGCCCGAGGCTCGGCGTGGGCTCATCGCCCGGGCCGGCGGCGCCGTGCGGCTCCCCCGCCGGCTGCCGCGCGCGATCGCGCTCGAGGTCCTGCTCACCGGCGAGCCGCTGACGGCCGGCCGCGCGGCCGCGCACGGTCTGGTCAACCGGGTGGTCCCCGACGGCGAGGCCCTGAGCGCCGCGAAGGAGCTCGCCGCCACCGTCGCGGTGAACGCGCCACTGGCGGTCGCCACCGCGAAGGCGCTCGCGCTCGACTCCGCGGAGTGGCCGGAGGCGGAGCTCTTCGCCCGCCAGGCGGCCTACACCGAGCCGGTCTTCGCCTCCGACGACGCCCGCGAGGGCGCCTCCGCCTTCGCCGAGCGGCGCACCCCGCGCTGGCAGGGGCGCTGAAGCGCCCGACCGTTCAGGGTCGGTCGACCAGCATCGTCTTGTTGACCCCCGCCTCCGGCAGGACTCCGGGCGGCACCAGCTCGAGGTCCGGCCGGAACGCGAGCACCTGCGTGATCCGCCGGGACAGGTCGTCGGCCAGGCCGGCCAGCTGGTGGGCGCCCAGGTCGGGTGCGTGCTCGACGCGCACCTTGAGCCGGCGCTCGGTGGAGTGACCGGGGAAGTCGGCGACGATCCGCACGTTGCCGGTCGCCAGCGGCTGGAACCCGATCACCAGCTCCCGGACCGCGGACGGCCAGACGTTGATCCCGCGGACGATGAGCATGTCGTCGGTGCGGCCGAAGCACCGGATGCGCGGGCTGGTGCGCCCGCACGCGCAGTCGGTGCCGAGCACCTCGACGTGGTCGCGGGTGCGGAACCGCACCAGCGGCGAGGCCTGCCGGTCGAGCGCGGTGAGCACCACCTCACCGGTTGCGCCGGTCTCCCACGGCACCGCCGCGCCCGAGGCCGGGTCGACGAGCTCGACGTGCACGAGGCCCTGCGAGCAGACGTGCATGCCCTGGCGCTCCGGGCACTCCGCGAACACGATCGGGGCGACGTCGGAGTTGCCGAGCATCTCGCAGCAGGTCGCCCCCCACAGTGACTCGATGCGGTCGCGCACCGTCGGGATGCCGCCGCCCGGTTCGCCACCGACGACGACGTGCTCGACGCCCAGCGTGGACGCCGCACGGCCGAGCACCTCCTGGGCCGCCTGACCTGCGTGGATGGCGAAGTTCGGGCCGGTGCAGAAGCCGCGCGGCTGCATCAGCTCGGCGATGGTCAGCAGTCGTTCCGCCCCGGCCTCACCGCCGATCGGGAGCACGCAGCAGCCCAGCTGCTGCAGGATCCGGACCGCGGGCACCCCACCGGCGAAGCCCTTGCTCAGCCCCCAGCCGTGCAGGATCACGTCACCCGGCCGGAAACCCGACGCGAAGAACGCGCGCGCGCCGATCTGGCCCCAGACGTGCAGGTCGTGCTCGGTGAGGCCGAAGAAGGACGGCGTCCCCGTGGTGCCCGACGTCGCCTGCACCTGGGTGAGCGAGGTCCGGGACGCCGCCAGGTGCCGGCCGAGGGGTGGCTCCTCGCTCAGGCTGTCCCGGAGCTCCTGCTTCTCGGTGAAGGGCAGCCGGTGCAGGTCCGCGACCGAACGCACCTGCGCCGAGTCGACCCCGGCCGCTGCCCACTGCCGGCGGTAGAACTCCGACGCACCGGCCACGTAGGCGAGCTGCGCGGCCAGCCGTTCGGACTCCAGGGCCGCTACGCGCTCGGCGGACCAGGTCTCGATCTCGTCCAGGACATCGGCGCCCACCGTCGCGTCCCGATCAGCCGACGAGCTCGAGGATGGTGGCGTTGGCGGTGCCGCCGCCCTCGCACATCGTCTGCAGCCCGTAGCGGATGCCGTTGGCCCGCATGTGGTGGATGAGCCGGGTCGCCAGGACCCCACCCGAGCCACCGAGCGGGTGCCCGAAGGCGATCGCGCCACCCAGGGGGTTGAGCCGCGCCGGGTCGGCCCCCGTCTCCGCCAGCCACGCCAGCGGCACCGGGGCGAAGGCCTCGTTGACCTCGAAGGCGCCGATGTCGTCGATGGTCAGCCCCGCCCGCTTCAGGACCTTGGCCGTGGCCGGGATCGGCGCGGTCAGCATCATCACCGGGTCGTCGCCCGCGACGGCGCCGGAGTGGTACCGCACCAGCGGGCGCAGACCCAGCTGCGCGGCCTTCTCGGGCGTGGTCACGAGCAGCGCAGAGGCACCGTCGGAGACCTGCGAGGCGTTCCCCGCGTGGATGAGGCCGTCCTCCACGAACGAGGGCTTGAGCTTCGACAGCGTCTCGACGGTGGTGCCGCGGCGCAGGCCCTCGTCGTGGGCGAAGAGCCCGTTCTCGGTGATGACGGGCGCGATCTGCTCGTCGAAGGCACCGGCGTCGACGGCGGCGGCGCCCAGCTCGTGCGACCGGGCGGCGAACGCGTCGAGGGTCTCGCGGGAGAGACCCCACTTCGCCGCGATCATCTCCGCGCCCGTCCCCTGGCTGAAGCCCTCGATGCCGTAGCGGTCGAAGACCGTCTGGCCGTAGGGGAAGCCGGTCGCGCGGGCCGAGCCGAGCGGAACGCGGCTCATCATCTCGACGCCCCCGGCGACGACGACGTCGTACGCGCCGGCCATGACCGCGTGGGCGGCCTGGTCCAGCGCCTGTTGGCTGGACCCGCAGGCCCGGTTGATGGTGACCGCGGGGACGCTCTCGGGCCAACCGGCGGCCAGGACACCGAACCGGCCGACGTTGCTGGACTGCTCGCCGACCTGGGAGACGCAGCCCCAGATGACGTCGTCGATCTCGGCCGGGTCGATGCCGGTCCGCTCCACGAGGGCCTTGAGGACGTGCGCCGACAGGTCGACCGCGTGCACGTTCGACAGCGACCCGTTGCGCTTCCCGATCGGCGTGCGGACGGCCTCGACGACGACAGCTTCACGAACGGACACGGGAACTCCTCGGGCAGGCGGTGGGCAGGCAACGCTGGCTAATACTGATGATGATTGTACGGAGCTTACGTCGCAGGGTCTGCGATGTCACCGGCTCTCCGCAGCCGCCACGACGGGGCGGGCGCCCCGCCAGCCGTCCAGTGCCAGCATCACCAGGGCGCACCAGACGAGGGCGAAACCGAGCAACCGCGAGAGCGGCATCGGCTCGTGGACCACGGCGACGCCGATGACCCACTGGATGACCGGCGCCAGGTACTGCAGGAGACCGAGCGTGGTGAGCGACAACCGGGTGGCCGCGGCGCCGAAGAACAGCAGCGGGAGCATGGTCAGCAAGCCCGAACTGAACATCAGGAGGGCGTGGGCCGGTGCTGCGGTGGAGAAGGTGCCCTCCCCCTGAGACCCGAGCCAGAGGATCCAGACAAGCGCGGGACCGGCCAGGATCCCCGTCTCGACGGCGACGCCCTCGATGGCACCGCTGCCGGCCGCCCGCTTCAGGAACCCGTAGGCGGCGAAGCAACCACCCAGGACGAGCGCGAGCCACGGCGGCCGCCCGTAGTCGATGGTCAGCACGACGACGGCCACGACACCGAGCCCGACGGCCAGCCACTGGAACGGCCGCAGGGACTCCCGCAGGACCACCACGGCCAGCAGCACCACCAGCAGGGGGGTGATGAAGTAACCCAGCGACGCCTGCAGGACGTGCCCGCTGTTCACCGCGTAGATGTAGGTGCCCCAGTTCACCCCCTGGAACAGGGCGGCGCCGGTCAGCGCCAGCATCGCGCGCCGTTGCCGCAGCAGCGCCCGCATGCCCCTGAGACGGCGGGTCCCCCCGAGCAGGACGACGACGAACAACAGCGACCACACCATCCGGTGGGCGAGGATCTCCATGGCCGAGGCCGGCTTCAGCAGCGGCCAGAAGAGCGGGAAGACGCCCCACAGGACGTTGGCGGCGATCGCGGCGAAGAGCCCCCGCCGACGGTCGGCCGCCTCGGCCTCGGTCTCCACCGCAGGCTCGACCGCGGGTGTGCGTGGCCGCCCCCCGCGGTACATCCCCGTCCTCGGTCGCGGCCGGGCGGTCACCGGGCGACAGCCGGCGTGACGCCGAGCCCGGAGACCGGGAAGGCGACCTCGAGGCCGTCCTCTCCCGGGAGCAGCACCTCGAGCGCGGCGATCAGCGGGTCCCCGGCCAGTTCCGCCGGGGACTGCACCGGGGCCACCGGCACGTCCACCGCCTCCAGTCGCTCGATCCACTCCGCAGCCGGGCGGGTCGCGAAGGCAGCGTCCAGTCCGGTCCGGACGACGTCGGCGTGCCTTCTCCGGCCCGCCGCCGACCGCAGCCGCGGGTCGTCGGGCAGACCGGCCGGCCCCAGTACGGCCAGCAGCCCGGCCCAGTCCTCGTCGGTGACAGCCGCCAGTGCGACCAGCCGGTCGTCCCCGGCCCGGAAGGCGGCGTAGGCGGGCCGGTCGAGGAAAGCCCGACGCGACGGCAGGCCGGCCGCCTCGTGGTCTGCCAGCCGCGGCTCGAGCAGCTTGAGCGCCGCCGCGGTCATCGGGACCTCGAGGCAGGCGCCGGTGCCGGTGCGCTCCCGGCGGAACAACGCCGCGAGGATGGCCTGCGCGGCGTACGAAGCCGTGGCGACGTCGACGTGCGGGACCATGCCGGTCTGGCGGGGTTGCCCGTCCGCATCGCCGGACATCCAGAGCACCCCGGAGCGGGCAGAGACGTCGAAGTCGTGCGCTGACGCCGTCGAGGCCGAACCGAAGCCGCTGATCGAACAGTGGACGAGGCGGGGGTTGCGCGCGGTCAGCTGCGCGCCGCCGACGCCCAGCCGCTCGGCCCCCCCGGAGCGGAACGCCACGACGACCACGTCCGCACCGTCGGTCAGCTCGAGGACGGCCGACCGGTCGGCGGCGCTCTTCAGGTCGAGCTGCACCACCCGCTTGCGCCGGTTGAGCACCCGATGGGTGCCGGGCGTCACGGTCC
Organism: Blastococcus sp.; assembly: GCA_025965695.1. GTDB lineage: Bacteria > Actinomycetota > Actinomycetes > Mycobacteriales > Geodermatophilaceae > Blastococcus_B. The sequence goes on along the minus strand of JAOPWM010000148.1, from coordinate 19,860 downwards.
GTCCGGGATCACCGCCGCCGGGCCGTTCCACCTTGACCACGTCGGCACCCAGGTCGGCGAGGATCGAGGTGCACAGCGGGCCGGGGTAGTAACTGCAGAGGTCCACCACCCGGATGCCGGCCAGCGGAGGCGCGTCTGCGCCGTCACCCGTCATCAGCCCACCCGGGTGCTGAGGGGATCGGTCACGAGGAAGTTGGCCGACCCCGTGGCCGCGAGCGCCCCCGACTCCGTCATCACCTCGGCGCGCACGTGCGCCACCGAGCGCCCTGCGCGGACCACGATCGCCTCGCACTCGATCGTCTCCTCGACGATCGGGCGCAGGTAGCTGACGTTCAGGTCGACGGTCGGCGCGTGCCGGGGATAGACCACCGACAGCACCGCCCACGCCATGGTGATGTCGATCAGCGTCGCGGTGATCCCACCCTGCAGCACCCCGGCGTTCTGCATCAGTTCCGGGCGTACGCGGAGCCGCATGCGGGCCTTTCCGTCGCCGCAGTGGACGACCTCGACCCCCAGGTGCGCCGCCGCGAACCGCGGACCGAGACCGTGCTCCAGGAACTCCGCGAAGCTCGCCGTCACCCCTCGGCCCCGGACTGCTCCAGGAACTGCTGCCTGAGCACGAACTTCTGGATCTTGCCGCTCCCCGTCTTGGGGAACTCGCCGGTGAGCACGACGTGCCGGGGCACCTTGAACGCGGCCAGCCGCTCCTTGAGGAACGCGCGCAGTTCCTCGGAGGTGGCCTCGGCGCCCCGGAGCAGTTGCACGTAGGCCACGCCCACCTCGTCGAGTCGCTCGTCCGGGATGCCGATGAGCGAGGCCATGGCCACGGCGGGGTGGCGCATGAGGACGGTCTCGACCTCGATCGGGTCGACGTTCTCACCGCCCACCCGCAGGATCTCCTTGATCCGTCCCGCGTACCGGACGTACCCGTCGGGCGTGAGGGACGCGGCATCGCCGGTGCGGAACCACCCGTCGGCGTCGAGCACCTCCGCGGTCGCCTCGGGCTTCTTGTAGTACCCGAGCATCACGGGGTGGCCGCGCACCACCAGCTCGCCCACGACGTCCGGGCCCACGGTCTCCCCGTCGGCACCGACGATCTTCACCTCGAAGCCGGGCAGGGGCCGGCCGACGGTCTCGGCCCGCATGTCCATCGGGTCGTCGAGGGTGGCCAGCGTCGTCATCGACGTCGACTCGGTCATGCCGTAGACGTTGACCGAGGGCCCCATCTTCTCCGAGTTCAGCCGGACCAGGTCGGCGGTGCCCGGCGTGATGCAGAGCCGTATCGAGGAGAGGTCCCGCGTGTCGAAGTCAGGGTGCTGCATCTGGTCGTAGAACATCGTGCTGATCCCGTAGACGACCGTCGCCCGCTCGCGCTCCATGAGCTCCAGCGACCGGCCGACGTCGTAGGTCTCGACGAGCACGATGCTGCCGCCGGAGTACATGTAGCTGAGCACGGCGGCGGCACCGAACACGTGGTAGAGCGGCAGGTAGAGGACGACGGTGTCCTCCGGGGTCAGCTTCATCCGGTCGGCCGCATCGCTCATGTTGCGGATGACCTTGTGCGAGTGCATCGCACCCTTGGGGAAGCCCGTGGTACCCGACGTGTAGAGCGTGAGCACGACGTCCTCGTGGCGCACCGTGGCAATGCGTGCGGCGAGCTCCTCGGGGCTGACCTCGGGCGCCCGCGCGAGCAGGTCCTCGACCGCGAGGGCGCCCGCCGGTGCCGGCCCCCCGACGACGACCAGCGTGCCCGCGCTGACCTGCTCGTCGCGCAGGACCGCGAGGCCCTCCTCGGCCAGCGAGCGACCGCGCACCTCGGCCGACACGATGAGCATGACGGAGTCCGACTGGCCGACGACGTAGGCGGCCTCGTCCGACCGGAAGCCGGTGTTGACCGGTACCAGTGCGGCGCCGATACGGGACACGGCGAGGAAGACCAGGACCCACTCGATCCGGTTGGGCATCCAGAGCGAGACCTTGTCCCCCGGCCGCACACCGGCGGCCATGAGCGCGCGCGCCCACTGGTCGGTCTCCTCGGACAGCTGCGCATAGGTCAGCCGCCGGTCCTCGAAGACGTAGGCCTCCCGGTCCCCGAAACGCTCGACCGCGCGGTCGAGCAGCTCTCCGATCGTCAGGTGCGCCACATCGCTCGGCATCTTCCTGCTCCTGTCCGTGTCAGTCGGTGGTGGCGCGGTCAGGACCCGCAGCGATCGATGACCTCGGCGAAGGCGCCGATGCTGTCGAGCACGTCGCGCTGCTCCAGGCCGGGCCACTGCATGCGCATGCCGAGGAACTTGCTGCCGAGGGTCGTCCGGTAGTCCTGCACGCGCTCCACGCAGTCGTCGGGCGAGCCGAGGACGAACGAGCCCCGGGCCATGTCGTCGAACGAGCCGACCTCGTGGCCCCAGGAGGCGTAGGCCGCGTACTTCGTCTCCAGCGCCGGCTTCGCGATCCGGACGGCGTCCTCGTAGTTCTTGGCGCAGTACGCCTCGCGCAGCGCCGGGAAGAGCTTGTCCTCGGCCGACACCCCGGCAGGGAGCGCGTCCTTGTAGGTCTGCTGACGCTCCGCGATGGACGCCAGCGACAGCTCCGGGGACACCAGCCACTCGTCCCCGATCGCGGCGGCCTGGGCGAGTCCCTTCGGTCCCTGGGCGCCGATCCAGATCGGCAGCTTCTCCCGCTGCACGGGGGGCATCTGCATCTGCGCGTCGTCCAGGTGCAGGTACTTGCCGTGGTAGGTCACCGGCTCGCCGCTCCACAGCTTCCGCTGCAGCTCCACCATTTCCGACAGCCGGCCGAGGCGCTCCGAGCGGTTGATGCCGAACGCATTGAACTCCGCGTCCCGGTACCCCGCCCCGGCGCCCAGCACGAACCGGCCACCGGTCAGCACGTCGAGCGTGGCGACCTCCTCGGCGAGCAGCACCGGGGAGTACAGCGGCGCGATCAGCACGGCGGAGCCGACCGTCATCCCCTCGGCCTCCGCCGACAGCCGGGCGAGGAAGGGCAGGGTCTGCAGGAACTGGAAGTCGGCGAGGAAGTGCTGGGTCGCCCAGATCGACGTGAAGCCGGCCTGCTTGGCGGCGCGCACCTGCTCGAGGGCCTCGCGCAGGCGGACCTGCAGGTCGTCCTGCGGAAGGTACTGACCGGCCAGGACGTATCCGAACTGCATGTGTGGCTCCCTCACTACGGAGTTGCCGCCGCGAGCGGCGAGGTGGGTTCGGTGGCGAGCCACCGGGCGACGGCGGCCGAGTCGGTCACCGTCGCGAGCATGGGGAGGACGCGCTCGACCGCCAGCCGGTGCGTCTCCGGGTCGAGGTCGGCGCAGCCGTCGCTCACGACGGCGGTCCGGAATCCCCGGTCGACCGCATCCCGGGCGGTCCCCTCGACGACGAACGACGTGCTGATCCCGGTCAGCACGAGGGAGTCGACGCCGCGCTGGCGTAGCACCCGATCGAGGTCGGTGCCGGCGAAGGCGCTGATCCGGTGCTTGTCGACGACGAGTTCGCCGTCGGCCGGGCGCGCCTCGTCGACGATCTCGGCCCCCCACGTCCCGGGCACCAGGGCGCCGACACGGCGCATGCCGCGCAGGACCCGGCTGCTCTCCCGGGATCCGGGACCGGCCGTCGGGTCGGTCAGGTGGCGCACATGGACGACGAGGATTCCGGCCGCCCGCGCAGCGGCGAGGCACTCGGCGATGCGGGCGAACACCCCGGTGGCGGCGACCTGCGCCGCGATCGGACCGGTGAAGACGCCGCGCTCGTGGCAGATGTCGTTCTGACAGTCCATGGACAGCAGCGCCGTCCGGGCGGGATCCCAGCTGTCGAGCGCTGTCATGCACCCTCCGTGCGGAGCGCGACCGGCGCTCCGTTGAGGGCCTCGATGCCGTTGAGGACGCCGCGGAAAGCGCCGCCGGCCGTGAAGCCGCCGTCGACGGCGATCTCGGCGCCGTTGATGTAGGACGAACCGTCGGAGCAGAGGAAGAGGACCAGCGCGGCGACCTCCTCGGGCCGCCCCGCGCGCTTGGCGGGGGTGCCGTCGGCGAAGGCGGTCCGCATGACCGCCGGCGCGTTGTCGAGCATCGGGGTGTCGATCAGGCCCGGGTGGATGGAGTTCACCCGGATACCGAGGGGAGCCAGCTCCAGTGCGCCCACCTTCGACAGGCCACGGACGCCCCACTTGCTCACCGAGTAGGCCGATGCCGGGTACGCGGTGAGTCCGGCGATCGAGGACACGTTGACGATCGACCCGTTGCCGGCCCGCCGCATGGCCGGTACCACCGCGCGCATGCCGAGGAGCGGGCCGGTGAGGTTGACGGCCATGACCCGGTTCCAGTCGTCGAGGTCGGCGTCCAGCAGGCCGACCCGGTAACTGATGCCCGCGTTGTTCACCAGCGCGTCGATCCGCCCGAAGTCCTGCTCCGCCCGCGCCACCGCGGCGGACCACGCACTCTCGGAGGTCACGTCCAGCGCGACGCCGACCGCCTGTCCCCCGTCGCGGCGGATGCCCTCGGCGACCGCCTCCGCCTCCTCGTGCAGCACGTCGGCGACCACGACCGCCGCGCCCTCCCGCGCCATGAGTGCGGCCTCCGCAGCCCCCATCCCCCGGGCGGCCCCGGTGACGATGACGGTCTTTCCGTCCAGCTGGCCCACGACAGACTCCTCAGTTTCCGAAGTACATGGCCGCGAGCTCGCGGTCATTGGTGATCTCCTCGGTGGGGCCCTGCTTGACGAGCTTTCCGTCGGCGAGGAAGGCGACCCAGGAGCAGACGGACCGGATGACGTCGAGGCTGTGCTCGACCAGGCAGATCGTGGCGCCGCGCGCCACGGTGTCCTGCAGCAGCCGCATGATCCGCTCGCGTCCTGCCGCGTCGAGTCCGGACATCGGCTCGTCGAGCAGGTAGCAGTCGGCGTCGGTCGCGAGCAGGCGGCCCATCATCAGGAGCTTCTGCTCCGCGTAGGAGAGGTCGCCGGCCAGCGTCTGCGCCTGGTGGCCGAGGCCGAGGTAGGCGAGGAGCTCAGCGGTGCGCTCCTGCCGCTCGCGCTCGGCCCTGCGGCGGTGCAGCCCGCCGCGTTGCGCCGGGAGGATCTGCTCGTCGGCCTTCGGTGTCATGGCCAGCAGGATGTTGTCCTGGGCACTCATGCCGTCGAAGAGCCGCATCTCCTGGAAGGACCGCACGATCCCGTCACGAGCCCGGGCGTCGAGCGACTTCCCCGTGATGTCCGCGGATCCGAAGCGCACCGCACCCGTGTCCGGGGTGAGCAGCCCGCTCAGGATGTTGAACAACGTCGTCTTGCCGGCGCCGTTGGGACCCACGAGGCCGGTGATGGCACCCGGTCGCAGGGTCAGCGTCACGTCGTCCACCGCGGTCAGCCCGCCGAAGGAGATCGACGCGCCCTCGCAGCTCAGGGTGCGCACCTCGCGCGACGCCGCGACCGGCAGGCCCGCGGCCCCGGCGGGCTCCGGTGCGCGCTCGTGCGCGGTTGCGCCGTCCTCGAGGGTCTCCCCGAGGGGTTGCGGCGGCCCCGGGATGACGTCGCCGAGGTGGGAGTTCGCCGCGTTCCTGACCGGCCGGCGGCCCACCAGCCCCTGGGGGCGGAAGCGCAGGAAGACCAGCACCATGCCGGAGAAGAGGAAGGCGTTGACGGCGCCGACGAGGGTGTTCGGCAGGTCCAGGTAGCCGAGCAGTTCCGGGATCAGGACGATCACCGCGGCGCCGACGAACGGGCCGATGAGCGTGGCCAGACCACCGATGATCGCGAGCGAGAGCACCTCGATCGACCGGTCGAGCGCGAACTCGGCAGGGCTGATGAAGCGGATCTGGACGGCGAACAGGGAACCGGCCACGCCGGCGAGGGCCGACGAGATGACGAACGCCTTGATCTTGAGGTTGGCCGTCGGCTTGCCCAGTGACCGCGCCGCGATCTCGTCCTCGCGGAGGCCCCGGAGCGTCCGACCGAAGGGCGACCGGACGATGTACCGGACCGCCAGTGCGACCACGATGCACACCGCCCAGGCAAGGATGATGACCTGCGTCGGGCCCGCCAGCTCGTAGCCGAAGATGTCCGCCCGGGGGATGCCGATCAACCCGCCGGAGCCACCCGTGATGTCCAGGTTGCTGTACAGCTCGACGGCCGCGACCTGCCACGCGAGCGTCAGGATGACCAGGTACACGTCGGTGACCCTGCGGGCTGCCACACCGAGGATGACGCTGACCAGGCCGGCGAAGAGGAACGACGCGACCATCGCGGGCAGGAACGACCACTCGTAGTCCCGCATGAGGACGCCGGTGGTGTACGCGCCCTGTCCGAAGAAGGCTCCGTGGGCGATGGAGAACTGCCCGGCGTAACCCATGATCAGGTTGAACGACATACCCAGGATGGAGAAGATGGCCAGAAGGGCCAGCAGGTTGTTCAGGTAGTACGACACGTAGGTGCAGCCCTTCGAACGGGGGCGGACATCGACCGGCGGCGCGCGATCACGCTGTGCGCAACGCGCCCTTCGTCAGACCGTTCGGCCGGACGATGACGAAGATGAAGAGCAGCGCGTAGAGGGTGAATTCCGCCCACTCCGTCGGCAGCTTGTAGGTGGCCAGGCTCTCGACCAGGCCGATGAGGATGCCGCCGAGCAGGGCCCCCGGCATGCTGCCGATACCACCGATGACGAGGGCGATGACGGCCTTGACGAGCAGGTCGAAGCCCATGGACGGCGTGACGGGGTTCTGGACCGCCAGGAGCATGGCCGGCAGGACCGCCACGAGGGAGCCGGCCAGGAAGACCCACACGTAGGTGTGCTGCAGCTTGATGCCGAGGGTCTCTGCGCGCTGGGGATTGTCACCGACGGCGCGGAACGACAGGCCGACCGCGGTGCGCCGCTGCAGCAGGTAGAGCGCCGCGAAGGCCAGGGCGCTCGCGCCGAGGATGAGCAGGTCCCAGGTGCGGATGTTGAACGGCCCGACGTCGGCGCTCCAGCGGAGGAATTCGTTCGGCCGCACGGACTTGGGGTCGGTGCCGAAGATGAAGACGATGGCGGCCTGCCCCAGGGTCAGCACCGACAGGGACGCCACCAGGAAGACCATGTCGGTGGCGTGGATGCGCCGCAGTGGCCGGTAGATCACCAGTTCCACGAGGACGCCGATCAGGCCACCGACTGCGAGCGCGGCGAGGACGCCGACGAACACACCCAGTTCCTTCTCCTGGAAGAAGAACCAGAACGAGTAGGCGGAGCCGACGAGCGTCAGCCCGTGCGCGAAGTGCAGCACTCCCGACGTCGCGATGATCAGGCTCATGCCGTACGCGAAGAGTCCGTACAGCAGGCCGATGATCACCCCGTTCTTCGCGAGCGAGAGGAGCAGGTCCATGCGGGGGCAGTCCTTCGGCAGTCGTGGTGTGTGCAGAGCTGAGGCTGGGAAGTGGTGTCCCCTGCCGCCCGCCACGGGTGCGCGGGCGGCAGGGGAAGCTGTTACTTGGCGGAGAGGGTGACGACCTCGGGGTCCGCGGCCGGGTTGGCCGAGGAGTCGTCGATGCGCTTGATGATCGTGTCCTTGATCACCGTGCCGCTGTCCGTGAACGTGGTCGAGCCCTCCAGCGGGAGGTTCTTGAACGTCTTCACGTCGTCGACCAGGGCAAGGATGTTCTTGCCGGTGACGTCCTGCTTCTTGTCACGCAGCTGCTTGATGATGTCGGCGTACATGAAGACGCTGTCGTACATGTAGACGTCGTAGGACAGCCCGGCCGGCTCCCGGCCCTGGGCCGCCTTGAAGCGGTCGACCAGCGCCGTCACCTTCGGGTCGTCGGCCTTGGCTCCGGACAGCGCGGCGTACGTGACGCCGTTCATCGACGCACCCGAGGCCTGGCGGACCGCGACTGCCTCGCCCGCGCCGGAGTACGTGGTGACCTGGCCGGTGTACCCCTGGTCGTCGAGTGCCTTGAAGATGGCCACGGCCTCACCCAGCAGCGGCTGCACGTGGATGGTGTCCGGGTGCTGGGCCAGCACCTTGGAGACCTGGGACGACGCGTCGACCGCATCCTGCTCGATGGTCTCGGTCGCGACGACCTTGCCACCGGCCGCCTCGAACGCCTTCTTGTAGACGTCGGCCGCACCCTCGCCCGAGGCGTTGTTCACCCGGATGATGGCGGCCTTCTTGGCGCCCTTCTCCTTGGCCATGTACGTCCCGAGAGCGCGGACGTTGACCGAGGACAGGGGGAAGAAGTTCCGCAGGTTCGCACCGGCGCCTTCGAGCTCGGGGCTGTTGGCACCCACGTTGAACAGCGCGACGCCCAGGTCCTCCGACGCCGGGGCCATGGCCTTGACGACGGCGCTCCAGGCGGTGAAGACGGCGGGGACCTTTTCGACCGTGGCCAGCTTGTTCAGGGCGTTCAGGCCGACCTCGGCGGTCGCCTGGGTGTCCTCGCTGACCATCTTGATCTCGAAGCCGTCCGAGGCGTGCGCCTTGTTGGCATCCTCGACGGCGAACTCCATGAACTTGACGAAGTCCTGACCCAGGGCCGCGTTGGCCCCGGACAGGGCCATGGCGACACCGAGCGGGTAGGTCTCGGTGCCCGCGCCGTTACCGCTGCCGCTGCCGCCTGAGTCACCACCCCCGCCACAGGCAGTCAGACCGAGCCCGGCGACCAGCGCCAGCGCGGCGAGTCGACGAGGCATCTTTGCCAGGTTCACCGGTTCTCCTTTCATGGGTCGGACAGGCTCCGACCTCGTGTCACCGCTTGGGGGAGGCGCCCAGGATCAGAAGAGCTGGGACCAGTCCTGCTGGTGCATTTCTGCGGGCGTGCCGTCGAAGACGGGCACCCCGAGCTTGATGACGTAGACCCGGTCGGACACGGCGAGGACTCGCTTGGTGTCCTGCTCGACCAGGAGGACGCTCGTCCCGAGTTCCTGGTTGACCTTCCGGACCGCCGCGAGCACCTCGTCGACCAGGACGGGGGCCAGCCCCGTGGACGGCTCGTCGAGGAGCATCAGCCGCGGCTGGGTCATGAGTGCCATGCCGATCGCGAGCATCTGCCGCTGACCGCCGCTGAACGAGCCGGCCTTGTCCTTGTGGCGTCGCTTGAGGATGCCGAACATGTCGAGGACGAAGGCGCGCACCTCGTCCTGGGGGCGCGGGTTCGAGCTCCGGCGGGTCGCGACCGCGGCGGCGAGCCGGAGGTTCTCCTCGACGGTCATGGAGGGGAAGACGCCCTGGCCCTGCGGGACCATGCTCATCCCCCGCTTCGCGGTGACCGCCGGGGACATGCCCGTCACGGCCGCGCCGTCGAGGTGGATGCTGCCGGCCTTGGGGCGGACCTGGCCGACGATCGACCGCAGGGCCGTCGTCTTGCCGGCGCCGTTGTGGCCGAGGAGCGCGACCAGCTCGCCCTCGCCGACGACCAGGGCGACGCCGTCCAGGACGACGTGCTTGCCGTAGCCGGCCGTGAGGCCGTCCACGCGCAGCACGGGCTCGGCGGTCGCCGTGCCACCGTTGCGCGCCTCGGGTGTCCCTGCGGAGAGCATCTGAAGATCCCATCGTCGTCTGCCCGCGAGATGTGCAGCGGGGCTGATCCGGAGCCGGACGTTATCCTGCTAATGATTGGGAGTCAACGACTGTTTGTGACCTGTCGCACGGATTCCGGAACGACTCCGTCCCGTGTCGCAACGGCGGCCCGGGGAACGGCGGCGAGGCCGCTCAGTCGCCCCACACGGCACGCAGTGCACGGGTCCGCTCGGCGTCGCTGAGTCCCCGCAGGTCGGCCGCGCCGAACTCTGTCACCACCACGTCGACGTCCGAGCGCGTGGTCGACGTGGGTGCGCTCAACCGCTCGACGAGCGTCCGCCGGCCGCCGCGGACCGTGGGCAGCGCCACGACGCTGAGCCCGTTCAGGCCACGCACCGCTGCCCCCGCGAAATCCGGATGACCCCCCACGCCGGCGATGACGTCGCCGCCGAACCCCTCGACGTTGACCTGGCCGGTGTGGTCGATCTCCAGCGCCGTGTTCACCGCGAGCAACGGCACGTCCGCGAGCCTGCTCGGGTCGTGGGTGCGCTCCACGCGGGCGAGGATGTGCCGGCCGTCCGCCCACTCGTAGACGGCGGAAGTGCCGCCCAGATACGTGGCCAGGGGCTCCCCCGCGAGCAGCCCGCGAGCCTCCAGGCCGAGGACCGCGTCCCCCACGATGCCGGAGTCCACGTGGACCGGGACCTCGAGCGCGCGCAGCGCGGCGTCACCGACCCCGCCCGGCCCGAACTGCACGTGTGCGCCCGGGCGGGCGAGCGCGGCCACGTGCCGGCCGATGACGTCGTTGACCGGATGCGGAGGCGGCAGGGGCAGGGTCATGGGCGGGCGGTTGGTCTCGGCCACCACGGTCACCCGCCCGGCGGGCAGGGCCGGCTCCCCGGATGCGGCCGGAAGGCCGTGGTTGACCTCGGCGAGCACCTGGGCGCCGGCGTCGACGGCCGCCTGCATCCAGGCGACCTCACTGCCGAAGACGAGCCCCCGGGGGCCGGGACGGAGCCCGGCGAGCAGGACGTCCGGCCGCAGGGTGGAGTGCAGCAGGGCGGGCACCGCACTCAGCCGGACCGGCAGGTAGTGCACGCCACCGCCGAACCGTCGGCGCAGCCCGTAGCCGCCGATCACGGCCCGGACGTCGGGGAAGGCGACGTCGTCCAGAGGGACGGCGAGTTGGAACGACCAGCCGAGGAGCAACCGGACGCCACCGACGTGCCGCGCCGCGTACGCCAGCGGGCGGCCCAGTCCCGTCGGGGCCCCGGCGCCGTCGGCCACCGCCACGCGGGAGCCACGGGTCAGGTACGGGCGGATCCGCTCGGCGATGGCGAGTTCCTCGGGGGTGAGGTCGTCGAGCGCCGCCCCCCCGACCGGTGTCGGCGGCACCTCAGCTGGCCATGTAGCTGCCACCGTCGATGCAGAGCACCTGACCGGTGACGTAGTCGGCGGCCGGACCGGCCAGGTAGAGGAACGCGCCGGCGATCTCGTCGGGCTCCGCCCAACGATGCAGCGGGATGCGCTCGAGGTACTGCTCGGCGAACCGCTCGTCACTGCGGATCGTCTCGGTCATCTGGGTCGCCGCGGCCGGGGAGACGGCGTTGACCCGGATGCCGTACCGGCCCAGTTCCTTGGCCGCCGACTTGGTCATGGCCGTGATCGCACCCTTGGCCGCCGCGTAGTTGATCTGACCGATCGTCCCGGCGAGTCCGGCCGACGAGGTCACGTTGATGATCGAGCCCCCGCTTCCGGCCTCCCGCATGCGCCGTGCCGCCTCCCGGGTGCCCAGGAACGTGCCCCGGGCGTGCACCCTGAGGACGAGGTCGAACTGGTCCACCCCCATCTTGTGCAGCATCGCCGGGCGGCTGACCCCGGCGTTGTTGACCCAGATCGCAAGCTCGCCCAGAGCACCGCGGGCGCTGTCGGCCGCACGGGCGATCGTCTGTTCGTCGCCGACGTCGCCGGCCACGCCGACCGCCGGGTAACCGGCGTCGGCCAGGGCCGCTGCGGCAGCCGTGACACCCGCCTCGTCGACGTCGACGAGCACGACGCCGGCGCCTGCGGCGGCGAACGCCTCTGCGACCGCGCGGCCGATGCCCTGTGCCGCGCCGGTGACGACGGCGGCCTTGCCCGACAGATCAGCCACGGGGGCCCTCCAGGATCGTGATGGCGGAAACGGCGGTGGGACCGCCGACGTTGTGTGCCAGCGCCCAGCGCGCCCCGTCGACCTGGTTGACCGCGTCGCCGCGCAACTGCTCGAACAGTTCGGTGCACTGGGCCACGCCGGTGGCACCCGGCGGGTGTCCCTTCGACTTCAGCCCGCCGCTCGGGTTGACCGGGATGCGGCCGCCGATCGACGTCTCCTCCTTCTCCAGGAGGCGCGGCGCTTCCCCGCGGTCGCAGAACCCGAGGTCCTCGTAGGTCATCATCTCCACGCCCGAGAAGCAGTCGTGCACCTCAGCGACGTCGATGTCCTGCGGCCCGATCCCGGCCATCGCGAAGGCCTGCTTCGCCGCCTTGCGGGTGGCGGCGAACGACGACAGATCGGTCTTGTGGGCATGCATGATCCGGTCCATCCCAGTGCCCACGCCGCGGACCCACACCGGCTTGTCGGTGTAGCGGTCCACGACGTCCCGGCTGACCAGCAGGACGCCGGCCGCGCCGTCGCTCTGCGGCACGCAGTCCAGGAGGCCGAACGGCTCCACCACGGGGGGCGCGTTCAGCACCTGTTCCATCGACACCTCGAACCGGAGGTGGGCGTAGGGGTTGCGGGCGCCGTTGCGGTGGTTCTTCACGACCACGCGGGCGAGGTGCTCCCGGGTCGCGCCGAACTCGTGCATGTAGCGGGCCACGTGCAGCGCGAAGCTCGCCGGTGAGATGAGGCCGAGCGGGAGGTCCCACGCCATGTCCCGGTTGGTCGACATCCAGTCCCAGAACGTGGAGGCGGCCGAGGTGTCGCGCACCTTGTCCGTGCCGACGACGAGGGCCACGTCCACGTACCCGCCGCCGACGGCGTAGAGCGCGTTGCGGATGGCGTCGTTGCCCGTGGCGCAGGCGTTCTCCACTCGGGTCACCGGGATGTCCAGGAGGCCGCAGGTGTCGGCCAGCAGTCCGGCCGGGAAGCCGTCGACGCTCTGGACCTCGCCGAACCAGGCCGCCTGGATGTCACCGACGGGCATGCCCTTGTCGACAGACGCCAGCGTCGCGGCGAAGGCCCCGCTGACCATGTCCTTGATGCTCTGGTCGAACAGCTCGCCGAACGGGATCATCCCCGCGCCGACCATGGCCACGTCTCTCATGCCTGCTGCTCCTCGGGCTGGAATGCGTATCCGTAGTCGGGCACGCCGGCCCGTGTCGCGACCCGGCGGAGCACGAGCTCTCCGGGCGAGCCGATGGGCGCCGCGCCCGGTGGGTCGTCGGTGACGTGGGCCAGCACCCGGACGCCGGTCCCGTCCACGTCGACGACGGCGAGGGAGTACGGGACCGTCTTGCCGGGGACGTTGGCCCGCACGGTCACGACGGAGTAGACCGTCGCCGCGCGCGGCAGCGGCTGCAGGCGCTGTGGCTCGAGAACTCCACAGGACTGGCACTGCGCGCGGGGCGGGTAGTTCAGCTCGCCACAGGAACAGACGCCGGCCTTGAGGCCCACCTTCGCCTCGAAGGCCCGCGCGTAGGCCGCGGGAGAGGCCGGGATGTCCGCCGCCACGGACGGAGCCCAGGTAACGGGGGCAGGGTGCGCCGACCGCTCGGCCGCCAGGACCGGAACCGCCCCCGCGACGGTGACGTCGACGGCGACGCCGTGACCGTTCTCGACGGCGACCAGGCGGGCGGGCGACCGGCTGCCGGCCAGCCGTGCCAGGAGCAGGAGGGGTGCGGCCGCCTCGGTCTCGGCGACGCCGGACGCGCCGCGGGCGATCTTGGCGGCGTCCGCGGCGGTCACCCCGGCGATCACGAGGTGCCGCTCGCCCTCCGCCGAGCCGGCGAGCTCCCGGACCACTCGCTTCCACCCGCCCTCCCGGAGGAGCCGAGGGTCGTCGTAGGTGAGGTCGGTGGCGCCGGGCAGCGGAACGGTGCGCACGGGCACGCTGTGCCGCGCTCCGGCGCGCCCGTCCAGCGTGATCCCGCCGGGTCCGACGAGCGCGGCGGCCGACGCCGCCGGGGCCACCGGGTCGACGGCCAGGACGAGGGTCCCCTCGGCCGAGCCGAGCAGGGTCTCCAGCGTGGCCGGCGCACCGCCGATCTGCTCCACCAGCGGCGTGGACGGGTCCAGGCCCAGCCCCTCGAGCACCACCTCGGGCGCCGTCCCGAGCAGAGCGTCGGGGCGCCGGGTCACGAGGACGACCCGCTGGACCGATGTCAGTCGCCCGCCCAGCAGCCGCCCGGCCGACACCGCGAGGGTCGCGACGTCCTCGTCGGAGCCGAGGGTGCGCCTCCCTCGGGCGTCGGCCCAGGTCGGCCGGTACGTGGCCAGGGCAGCGATCTGCACTGCGGTCCTCCTTGCTGTCTGACGTGGGACCGCCCGGCGGACGGCGCCGCCCGCCGAACCGGTCCGTGGCTGTCGCGACGCACCGCGGCGGAACAGGGGTCGAGACGGATCGACTTCCCGCGTCGACTCTCCGGCGCAGCCCACCTCTCCGACTCCCACCGATACTAATCATCATATTTAGCACTATCAATACCCTGCGCCAACGAAACACCGCCACGGCGTGCTGCCGCGGCGGTGTCCTGGGTGGGAAAGGAAGGAGGGTGGAGCGAGGCCTCAGCTGCGCCAGCGGGACCGCGGCACGATCGGCTCGGTCAGGCGCCCCTGGTCCTCGAGCAGCTTCTCGAACGCCTCCAGGTGCCGGCGCATCAGTCGCTCGGCGGCGTCGGACTTGCCGTCCATGACGGCCCGAGCGATGCGGCGATGCACCTCGGTGACGGCTTCCACCTCGCGCTCGTCGATGACCTCCAGGCGCACGTGCCGGTCGAGCACGTCGTGCAGGGCCACGAGGATCACCTGCAGGATCTGATTCGGCGTGCACTCGGCGAGGACGCGGTGGAAGTTCGTCGCGTACTCCGGGTCGTCGGGGCCGGCCTCCACGTAGGCGAGCAGCCGGCGCCGGGCCTCGTCGGTCGCCGACGTCGCGGTCAGCCGGGCGGCGTAGGGCTCGACGAGCTTGCGGAACTCGAAGAACTCCGAGAGCGGCGTCTCGTCGAGGGTGAAGAGCAGTGACAGCGTCCGGCTCACCTGGCTCAGGTCGGGCCGCCCGACACTCACACCGCCGCGCGGCCCGCGGCGGATGGCGATCAGGCCCTCGACCTCGAGCAGCCGGAGGGCCTCCCGCACGGTGCCCCGACTGAAGCCGTGCTCCTCGATCAACTCCGCTTCGGTGGTCAGCTGGGTCCCGGTCGGCTTCGACTCGCGCAGGATGCGACCCCGCAACTCCTCGGCGAGCACCTCTGCCGCCTTCGGGAGCCGACGGGGCGGCCGCTGCAGCGCATGGGTGCGACCACCGTTGCCGGATGAGCCGTGCGTCGCGTCGTCGCGCTCCGGGTCGGGGACACCACCCGTCTCGCCCGCACCTACCTCCGGGTCAGCCACGCCGGACCTCCTCGTCCGGGGGCCACGCCCCCACCGGGGCGAAACCTTATACCGAAATATTCCGGCCGTCACGGGTCCGAACGAGTGACCCGACAGCCCTGGGAAGGCCCCCTCGAGCGGGCCTGCTTGACGCCGGGTGCTTAATCTAATTTAGATTAGAAAGCGCCGTACGACCGATCGCCTGGAGGACCCGTGCCCATCAGCCCCACCCCTGAGCCGCTCGACGAACGTCAGCTGACCGCCGCCGTCGCCGCCGCGAACCTGCCCACCCTGCTGATGGTCCTGTTCCAGTTGACCGGCGACCGCGCGTGGCTCGACGAGCCGTTCCGCCCCTCCCGCACCAAGGGGATGACCGACAACGACACCGGCGGGCTCCCCGGGGAGATCCAGGAGGTCGTCCGCGAGGCCGCCGTCCAGGCCCTGCTCGCCTGGGGCAACGGCGCACCCGTCGCCGTGCCGGCCCCCACCGGCGACCTGCTCGTCGAGCTGATGACGGCCTGCATGGGCGAGGCCGTCCCCGCCGACTACGCCCCGATGATGGCCGGCGAGATGGGCTTCGCCGAGGAGGAGGAGCCGGCACCGCTGACTGCCGACGGCGACCTCGACTTCTCGGTGGTCGTCATCGGCGCCGGCGTCTCGGGACTGACGGCCGCACTGGCGATGAAGCGGGCGGGCATCCCCCATGTGGTGATCGAGAAGAACGCCGAGGTCGGCGGCACGTGGCTGGAGAACCGGTATCCCGGGTGCGGCGTGGACACCCCCAGCTACCTCTACAGCTTCTCCTTCTTCCCGCGCCAGTGGTCCGGCCACTTCGGCAAGCGGAAGGAGCTCGAGACCTACGTGCAGGACATGGCGAAGGAGTTCGACCTGCTGTCGTCGATCCGGTTCAACACCGAGGTCGTCTCGGCGGAGTACGACGAGGCCGCCCAGCGCTGGCGGGTCGTCACCGTCGACGCCCACGGCAACCGCGACGAGCTCGTGGCCAATGCCGTCGTCACCGCCGTGGGGCAGCTCAACCGGCCCGCCATCCCCGACCTCCCCGGCATGGAAACCTTCCGCGGGCGGCTGTTCCACTCCGCCCGCTGGCCGGAGGACCTCGACATCACGGGCAAGAAGGTCGTCGTGGTCGGCACCGGGGCAAGCGCGATGCAGATCGTGCCGGCCATCGCCGACCAGGTGGGCCACCTGACCGTGGTGCAGCGCTCGCCGCAGTGGGCCGCGCCGAACGCCAACTACTTCAGCCCCGTGGGCGACGAGATCAACTGGCTGATGACCCACGTCCCCTACTACCACCCGTGGTACCGGTTCCGGCTGGCGTGGATCAACAACGACCGGGTCCACCCCTCGCTCCAGCTCGACCCCGAGTGGACCGGGGAGGGATCGATCAACGTCATCAACGACGGGCACCGGCGGTTCTTCACCCGCTACCTGGAGGAGCAGCTGGCCGGCCGCGAGGACCTCATCGCGAAGGCCCTGCCCACCTACCCGCCGTTCGGCAAGCGGATGCTGCTGGACAACGGCTGGTTCGCCGCGCTGAAGAAGCCGACGGTCGACCTGGTCACCGACCGGGTCGCCGCGGTGACCGAGACCGGGGTGCGCACCTCGGCCGGCGAGGAGATCGAGGCCGACGTCATCGTCTTCGCCACCGGCTTCCTCGCCCAGCGGCTGCTGCACCCCCTGGACATCCGCGGCCGTGGCGGGGTGTCCGTGCGCGACGTCTGGGGCGACGACGACGCGCGGGCATACCTCGGCATGACGACGCCGGGCTTCCCGAACCTCTTCATGATGTACGGGCCCAACACGAACCTCGGGCACGGTGGCAGCTACATGTTCCTGGCCGAGTGCCAGGTGCGGTACCTCGTCGATCTGCTGAGGACGATGGCCGAGCGGCACATCGGCGCCGTCGAGTGCCGCGAGGACGTCTGCGCCGAGTACAACCGCCGGGTCGACGAGGCCCACGAGCGGATGATCTGGACCCATCGCGGCATGGACACCTGGTACCGCAACGCCAAGGGGCGCGTGGTCACGAACTCCCCGTGGCGGGTCGTCGACTTCTGGCGCATGACCCGCTCGGCGGACCTGGCCGACTTCGTCGTCGAACCCGCGGCCGAGCTCTCGCCGTCGGCCTGATGACCTCTCCCCCGCGGGCCCGCCGGCCGGCCGCGGTTTCGGACGCCGCCGCGGTGTCCGACACTGCTGCCGTGCCCGACGACGCGGTGACCATCGGCGCGGGGACCATCGGCGCGGGGGTGCCGGACACCAAGGCGGCCCGCACCCGGGAGAGGGTGCTCGACGCCGCGGCCGAGGTGCTCAGCCGCAAGGGCTACGCGGGGACCCGACTGGCCGAGATCGCCGACGTCGCCGGGGTCCAGGCGCCGGCCATCTACTACTACTACGCGTCGCGTGACGAGCTCATCGAGGAAGTCATCCGGCGCGGCCAGGAGCGCGCGCAGGGGCACGTCGAGGCGGCCCTCGCGCAGCTCCCGGCCGGCGCGTCCGCCATGACCAAGATCTGTGCCGCGGTGGAGGCGCACCTCCGCGCGGTGCTGCAGTTGTCGGACTACGCGACGGCCGCGGTGCGCAACATCGGCCAGATGCCGGACGAGATGCGTAAGCGGCTGGTCGCGGCCCAGGCCCGTTACGGCATCCTCTGGCGCAGCTTGTTCGAGGAGGCCCGGGCGCGCGGTGAGATCGACCCGGACGTCGACCTGCACGCCGCCCAGCTCCTCGTCATCGGCGCACTGAACTCCGCGCCCGAGTGGTGGAACCCCAAGCGGGTGCCGCTCGAGGACGTCGTCACCACCGCACTCACCATCACCTGCCGCGGGCTGGCGGTCTCCTGGCCGCTGCCGGGCACAGAAGGGACAACCTGATGAAGGTCTTCGCATCGCTCGAGGAACTGGCCGGGGCCGAGGGTGAGGACCTCGGCCACAGCGACTGGCTGACCGTCGGGCAGGACCGGGTGCAGTGGTTCGCCGACGCGACCGGCGACCACCACTGGATCCACCTCGACGAGGAGCGTGCGACGGCGGCCGGGTACGGCGGCACGCTGGTGCACGGGTTCCTCACCCTCGCCCTGATCGCCGACTTCATGCAGCAGATCTACCGGGTCGACGGCGTGGAACTGGTGCTGAACTACGGGCTGGACCGGGTGCGGTTCCCGGCGCCGGTGCCGAGCGGTTCCCGCATCCGCGCGCAGGCGTCGCTGCTGCGCGTCGAGCCCGTGGCGGCCGGTGCGAAGGTGACGGTGCGCTACACCATGGAGGCCGAGGGCATCGCCAAGCCGGCCTGCCTCGCCGACCACCACACGATGCAGTTCGCGGAATAGGCCCCCAGCTCGGCCCCGCTCACACCACCCGGGTCAGCGCGGGCCAGAGACCGTCCGGCCCGCCGGCCAGCAGACCCGTACCGAGCACACGCGCCCAGGCCAGGTCGCTGCCGGCCTCGTCGCGCCACGACCACAGCCGGCGCGTCAGGTGGTGCAGCTTGTACTCCTGGGTGAAGCCGATCGCGCCGTGCACCTGGTGCGCCAGCCGGGCGACGACGTCGACGGCGGCACCCGCGCGCACCTTCGCCGCGGCCGCCGCGAGCACGAAGTCGGCCGACCCACGCTGCAGCGCCTGAACGGCGGCGTCGGTCAGCGCGGTCACGGCCGTCACCTCGCCGGCCATCTCGGCCAGCTCCATCTGGATCGCCTGGAACTTGCCCAGCGGCCGGCCGAACTGCTGTCGCTCCCCCGCGTACTGCACGGTCCACGCCAGCACCTGCTCCAGCGCGGCGGCCAGCTGCACCGCGCGCGCCAGCGCGTACCGTGCCCGCAGCTCCTCGGCCTGCGCGTCGGTCAGCAGGGCACCGGTCGCGGCGACGCCGTCGAACACCAGCGAGCCGCGCGGCTCACCGGCCAGGTTGAACGCGTCGCCGGCCGGGAGGTCCCCGACGGCGACCAGCGCCAGCACCGGCCCGACGGCGCTCGTGGCGAGGACCGCCACGTGCTGCGCCGCCCCGGCCCAGGCCACGTCGGTCGCCGTCCCGGTCAGGGTGAACCGGCCGGGACCGTCCCCGTCGTCGGATGCCTTCGCGGTCACGGCGTCGCCGACCGCGAAGGTCAGCGGCTCCTCGACCGCGGGCATGGCGAGGTCCGCCGCGACGACCGCGGGACCGGCCACCAGCAGCTGCTCGGCGACGGGCACCGCCGCCGAGCCCGCCGCGAGGGTCCGCACGATCGCGACGGCGTCGGCGAGCTCACCGCCCGAGCCCCCGACCTCCTCGGGCAGCCCGACACCGGTGAGCCCGGCCTCGGCCAGGGCGCTCCACAGGCCGGCGTCCCAGCGCCGCTCCGCGGTCAGCACGAACGGCTCGAAGCCGGTGAGGATGTCTCGTACGGTCTCGACCACCAGGTCCTGGTCCGACATCAGCGCAACCCCAATCCTCGAGCGACGATCCCGCGAAGGATCTCGTTGGTCCCACCCCGCAGCGTGTAGCCCGGCGCGTGCAGCTGGGCCTCGGCCAGCGCTCGTCCGAGCGGATCCGGCGAGTCGAGGGACGGCGTCACGTCGACCACCCGGCGGATCTCCTCGATCACGTCGCCCTCGAACGTCGTCCCGACGTCCTTCACCAGCGCCGCCGGGATGTTCGGCAGCTCCCCTCGGTCGAGCGCGGCCGCGATCCGCAGCGACATCTGCCGCAGCGCCAGGAGCCGGGCCGACAGCCGGCCGAGGGTCGCGACGGCGGCCGGGTCACCGGACTCCGCCACCCGCCGGCCGAACTCGGCGACAAGTGGATA
>JAOPWM010000017.1 GCA_025965695.1 Blastococcus sp. | reverse complement strand
AGGTCGCCGGCACCAAGGACTTCGTCACGGCCCTCCAGCTGGACACGAAGCTCGACGGCATCCCCTCCGACGTCCTCGCCGGTGCGCTGACCCAGGCCCGTGCGGCCCGGCTGCACATCCTCGACGTCATGGGCGAGGCCATCGACGGCCCCGACGAGATGAGCCCCTTCGCCCCGCGGGTGACCACGGTGCGCATCCCGGGCGACAAGATCGGCGCGGTCATCGGCCCCAAGGGCCAGATGATCAACGCCATCCAGGACGAGACCGGCGCGGACATCACCATCGAGGACGACGGGACGATCTACGTCGGCGCCTCCGACGGCCCCTCGGCCCAGGCCGCGGTGGACCGGATCAACGCCATCGCCAACCCGACCCTGCCCAAGGTCGGCGAGCGCTTCCTCGGCACGGTCGTCAAGACCACGCCGTTCGGCGCCTTCGTCTCCCTGCTGCCCGGCCGCGACGGTCTGGTGCACATCAGCAAGCTCGGCGGCGGCAAGCGCATCGGCAAGGTCGAGGACGTCGCCAACGTCGGCGACAAGATGCAGGTGGAGATCACCGACATCGACGCCCGCGGCAAGATCAGCCTGGTGCCGGTCGCCGAGGGTGACGCCGATGGCGCCGCTGCCGAGGCGCCGGCCGAGGCCGCTGCCGCACCTGCGGGTGAGTGATTACGCCTGACGTGTTCGGTTCCGGGGCGGGTGCTGTCGCACCCGCCCCGGTTCCTGTCGGTCAGACCGCGCTGCTCGACCTCGACGAGGTCGGCGGCCGGGTGGAGCGCACCGAGTTGCCGGGGGGCCTGCGGGTCCTGACCGAGACGATGCCCGGCGTCCTCTCGGCGACCCTGGGCATCTGGGTGGGCGTCGGTTCCCGGGACGAGAGCCCGGCCGTGTCCGGGTCGTCGCACTTCCTCGAGCACCTGCTGTTCAAGGGGACGACGACCCGCAGCGCGCTGGAGATCGCGACGGCGATGGACGCCGTCGGCGGTGAGATGAACGCCTTCACCGCCAAGGAGCACACCTGCTTCTACGCCAACGTCCTCAGCAGCGACCTCCCGCTCGCGGTCACGCTGCTGTCGGACCTGGTGACCGAGGCGTGCAATACCGCGGCCGACCTCGAGTCCGAGCGCACGGTGGTGCTCGAGGAGATCGCCATGCGCGACGACGAGCCGTCCGACGCCGTCCACGATCTGTTCTGCGAGACGCTGTTCGGCGACACCCCGCTGGGCCGCTCCGTGCTCGGCACGGTGGAGTCGATCGAGGGCCTGACCCGCGACGACGTCGATGGCTGGTACCGCGGGCGCTACACGATGCCCTCGATCGTCGTCACCGCCGCCGGACGGGTGGACCACCAGCAGGTGCTCGACCTCGTCAGCGCCGCGTTCGCCGGCCGGCTCGGTGGCCCCGACCGGCCGGCGCCGCTGCGACGGGGCGAGGGGGCCCTCGCCCGGCCGGCGCGGCCGGCGGGGCTGATCCACCGGCGCACGGAGCAGACCCACCTCCTCCTGGGGACGACGGCGATGGGTCGACTGGACGAGCGCCGCTACGTCGCCGCCGTCCTGGACGTTGCCGTCGGCGGGGGCATGAGCTCGCGACTTTTCCAGGAGATCCGGGAGAAGCGCGGTCTCGTCTACAGCGTGGGATCCGCGCTGTCGCACTATGCCGGCGCCGGGGCCTTCTCGGTCTACGCCGGGTGCGCGAAGAAGCGGGTTCCCGAGGTGCTGCGGCTCATCCGGAGTGAGCTGGACCGGGTGGCAGCCGAGGGCATCACGGCCGAGGAGGTCGCGCGCGGCCGTGGGCAGCTCAAGGGCGGCGTGGTCCTCGGCCTGGAGGACACCGGGTCGCGGATGAGCCGCCTGGGCAAGAGCGAGCTGTCCTACGGGGAGTATCTGCCCGTGCGGGAGGTTCTGACGCGCCTGGACGCGGTCGACGAGGAGCAGGTGCGGGCGGTTGCCGCGCAGCTCTTCGGTCAGGAGACCTGTCTGGCTGTGGTCGGTCCCTACCGCGAGTCCGATCTCGACCGGCTCTGATCCCCGGTCACCCGTGCGCCCCGCTCTGCAGGTCCACGGCGCCCTTTCCCGGGGGGCGTTCGCCGTGGCGGTCCTCGTGTCGCTGGCCGTGCTCTTCGCCCCGGCCCGGGACGTCCCGTACGCGCCCGCCGGGGTCGACAAGCTCGTCCACGCCTCGCTGTTCGCCGCCCTCGCGCTGACCGGCCGGTGGGCGGGGGTCGCGCGCGTGGTGCTGGCGCCGTTGCTCGTGCTCTACGCCGCCGGGAGCGAGGTCCTGCAGGGCCTGATCGGCCGCGACGCCGCCGTCGGCGACTGGGTCGCCGACGTCGTGGGCCTGGTCCTCGGGCTCCTCGTGTGGCAGCTTGCCGCCCGCCGCAGGGTGCGCTGACCGGCCGGTTGCCTTGCGTCCGGGGCGGATGACGGGAAGCCTGACGGCGTGACTACGAGCACCTCCCTCCCGAATCACCAGCCCGTGCCGACGCCCGCAGGCGAGGCCGCACTCATCAACGTCGGGGTGCTGGGCGCCCGCGGCCGCATGGGTACCGAGGTGGTGAAGGCGGTCAATGCCGCCGACGACCTCGAGCTGGTCGCGATGGTGGACGACGGGGACTGGCTCTTCGACGTCGCCAACGCAGGAGCTCAGGTCGTCGTCGACTTCACCCGCCCTGACGTCGTCATGGAGAACATCCGATTCTGCATCGACCAGAACATCCACTGCGTAGTGGGGACGACGGGCTTCGACGAGGCCAAGCTCGCCACGATCGCCGAGTGGCTGGAGCCCAAGCCGGACGTCGGCGTGATCATCGCCCCGAACTTCGGGATCGGCGCCGTCCTGCTGATGAAGTTCGCGCAGGAGGCGGCGCGGTTCTTCCCGTCGGTGGAGATCGTGGAACTGCATCATCCGAACAAGGTCGACGCCCCCTCCGGCACGGCGATGCGTACCGCACGCCTGGTCGCCGCCGCTCGTCGTGCCGCGGGCTTGCCCCGGTCCCCGGACGCCACGACCGACTCCCTGCCGGGCGCCCGTGGTGCCGACGTCGAAGGTGTGGCGGTCCACGCGGTGCGGCTCACCGGGCTCGTGGCGCACGAGGAGGTGCTCATGGGTGCAGCGGGGGAGACCCTGACCCTGCGGCACGACTCCTACGACCGCGCATCCTTCATGCCGGGCGTCCTCCTGGCCGTGCGCGAGATCAGCCGGCGGCCGGGTCTGACCGTGGGGATCGAGAGCTTCCTCGGACTCTGAGGGCACCTCCCGGCGGGACCATCGGACCCCCCTGCACGAACCCCTCGCGGTCGTGTACTGTTCTCCATGCGCCGCGCGGACCGGAAGGTCCGCCGGACCAGCCCCCCGGATGGGGAGCAGCTGGAAACCGGCGTAGTGTTGGACATCCAGCCAGGGTCGAAGCCCGTGAGGGTGG
>JAOPWM010000142.1 GCA_025965695.1 Blastococcus sp. | reverse complement strand
TCGCCCCCTCACTGCACGACGCGACCACCCCCTCAACCTGACCGCAGCGTCGCGGACTCGCGGCGCACCAGGCGCCGTCGCTGCGCACGGAGCGAGACCCTTGTTGCGCGGCCCCTTCGGCATTCGGCAGCGCGATTTGTACACACCAACTCATCTTGCTGCCGTACTCACGGCGACTTGACTACGGCACAGCCCTGCCGATGTCTAGCCGAAGACCTGCGACGGCGACCGCCGAACCAACCGGGACTGCGAGGCTGTGCGCCTCAGGCCCGGCGCCTTGGCTGTCCCTCAAGCCGCCTTCAATGCCAAGGTTGGGTGACGCGGTACTAGGCAGCCGGGAGGGTCAGTCGCGGGAGTAGGTCGACGTGCCAGTCCACCTGTACCCGGCGACCGAGGTGTCCCGAGGGGCGCACGAGATCGAATCGGGTGAGGAAGCCGCCGGTGTCGGCCCACAGCAGGGCGAGGTGCGCGGGCCCTGGGCGCTCGTCGTCTCGGGTGTCGAGATCGAGCTGCAGTTGGCGGCTTGGGGCTTGTCGGTAGAAGGCGCGCAGGCCGTCGGTGGCGGCGGCGGGGAGTTCGCCGTCGTCGGAGCGCCAGACCCGCAGTACGTCGGTCTGGGTGCGCAGGATCAGCCCGCTCATCGGCAGCCCCAGGTTGCCGGGGCTGATGTCGGCGAACTCCAGCTGTCGGACAAGTAGCGGGTCCGACAGCTCCTCGGGGTGGACCCCCCAGGGCTTGAGTCGCTCCATCGCTTCCCGGCGGACGAGCTGGTGGTCGAGGTGCCGGTCGGCGGTTGGGTTCCAGTGGTGCGCGGCGTGGATGGCGGCGCTCACCGTGACCCCGGCGGATAGTGCCTCGTGGACGGCGAGAAGCAGCGGCTGTAGCCGGGCCACAACCGCGGCGGGGGAGTGATCCACAGCTGCCGAGTGTGCCCGGTTCGCCCACCGGTCGGGGACGCCGAGCTGGGACCGGATGTCCCGGAGCGCCCGGCCGCATGGCACAGCCGGTGCCCGATGCGATTCGTCGGGCGCCGGCTGGCGGTGGAGCTAGCGTGCGCGGCCGACCGTGCCGTGCGCGCGGGTCTTGTGCAGGGCGAGGCCGCCCTGCTTCACGATCTTGCCGCAGAGGTCGCAGGCGTCCTTCTCGTCGCGGTGAGCGGCCATGTGCCGGCCCAGCTGTGCCGGCAGCGCAAAGGTCCGGTCGCACTCGGGGCAGGGGTAGAGCCCTGCGTGATGCCGTGCTCGTTCCACAGGTGGTCGCGGAGGACCATCTCGACGTAGAAGACCTCGCTGCAGCCCTTCTCATAGCAGCGGTGCTCGGTTGCGGTCTCTCCGCGGGCGGCCTTCTCCTTCGACACAACGCCGTGCGACCACCGGCGGTGTGCCGCCAGCCGCGCCCAGTTCTCCAGCTCCTTGTGGCAGTCGGGGCACTCGACCGGGCCGCCCATGTCGGGGGCCGGCCGCTGGTAGTCGGCGGAGACGACGATCGGGTTGGCCGGGTCGTGGTGGGTGTGGATCCGGACGCGCCGCGGGTCGAGGCCGCGGGAGCCGAAGCCGCCCTTCTCGGCGCAGTTCCCGCTGAGGGCCGGGAGGATCTCGATCCGGGAGCAGACCGCGGCGAGCCACGCGGCGCGCTGGCCCTGCGTCGCGGTGTCCCAGATCTGGCGCGGGTCGTGGCCGATGAAGGTCTCGAGGCTCTCCGGTGCCACGCGGCTCTCCGCCAGCGCGGCGCGGACCTCGGCGATCTCGGCCCCCTTGCTCCCGACCGCCTGCGCGAGGCCGGTGGCGCCGGTAGCGGCCTCGGCGAGCTCGTCCTGCAGCTGACGGAGCTGCTCGAGCTGCTTCCCGGCGCGCTGCTCACCGTCGTCGAGGGCCCTCGCCACCATCCCGGCGTGCCGGCGGGCGAACTCCGGCTGCGCGAGCAGCTCGAGGAAGATGGAGCTGACCCAGTTCTCGACGGGGATCTGCACGATCGAGTTGCCGGCGCAGCGGTTGCGGTTTTGGGAGGAGACGCGGTAGGTGTAGCTGCTCTTCTCGTGCGGGTCGCCCGAGCCGTACATGCGCAGGGACACCCGGTGAAGGACATCGGCGACCGGGATGATGAGCCGGAGTCCTGGCGGGCTGTGATCCCACGAGGCTTCCGAGGCGGACAGCACCCCCTGCTCGTACTGCGTGACGATGCGGACCGCCGACGCCAGCCCGAGCAGGGCGAGGATGGCGACGATGATGACGACGAGCAAGGCGGTCATCGAGATCTCCCGAGCGTTTCGGTGTGTTGGTTCTGTGTCTGCTTGCCGCGGGCGTGCCCCCGACACGACTGTCGGGGGCGCGAGAGGCGGTCACGTCGGCCCCCGCAGCCGCTGCCAATCGCCGGTGCGACGGCGCGTCGCCGACGTCGCCGGCGAGCTCGATCCTCTGGACGGCAAGCGTGCGGGGCCGGCGGCCGTGAACGTTCACGGCCGACGACGAGCATCTATCGGCGCTGGTCGTGGTGCCCTGACTCGAAGGGTCGTGAGCAGTCCGGCGGCAGCCAGGATGATGCCTACGCCTTCCGCCCAGGCAGACGCGGCTTTGCCGGGCAGCGCCCACGTCGGTTCGTACATGTTCGGTAGCGGACCGAGCCTGCCGACGTCGACGTACGTGTAGAGCACGACCGCGCCGAATGCGCTCCCGGCAACGAGCAACGCGGCGGCCCACCAGAACCACGACGGGCGAATGAGAAGCGCGACAGCGATCAGGGCAGCAACCGCGGCTTCCAGCCGGAAAAGGGCGCGCTGGCTGATCACCGACGTCCGAACAGCGTCATAGAAGGTCGCATCGTGGGCGTGGACGTAGGAGTCGATGCCCAGCGAGGCGGCGGTCACGACGCCGAGCAGGCGGGTGGTGACCGAAGGTGGCGATCCGTGGCGCCCCCGCCCGATGGCGGGGGCGCCACGCACGTCACGAGCCACCGCTCGCGTCCTCGCCGCTTGCGGTGAGCGCGTCCCAGCGGGCGCCGAAGGCGGTCGAGCCATCGCCGTTGGTGCTTCCGAGCGCACTGTCACCCTTGAAGAGGTACAGCGGGCGGCCGGCGTAGGTGAGCTGCGTTGTGCCGTCGGCTCGGGTGGTCTGGCCGACGAGGGATTGCGTCACCCCGCTGCCGGCCTGTGGATCGGTACTCGTGGTGGTGTCCGGCGGCCACGCTGCGGCGCAGGCGCCGGAGCAGTTCGACATGGTTCCCTTGTCGGCGTCGAAGCCGTACAGCGTGAAGCCTCGACCGTCGGTCAGGATGGTGCCCAGAGAGGTACTCCGCACGGCCAGAGCGGTGCCGCTCCCCGCCGGTGCGGACGCCGTCGACGGGCTCGGTGCGGCGTTCCCGTACGGGGAACTGCTGGGGCTCGCGGCGCCCGACGGGCTGCAGGCCGCAAGGGTGAGGGCGCCTGCTGCGGCCAAAGCGGGCAGAGCGAGGACCGCCCCGCGCCGGCGACGCTGGGTGCGCCGAAGACTTGATGTGTGCATGTCGGTTCCTCTCGTTGGTTCGCCGCGGATGGCGAAGTTCGCAGGGATGCCACCGCTCGTGGGACCGCGATAACGAGCTCCAGACTCATCCGGGCGGGGATGAGTGGTCGCCACACGGTTCGACTGAATCGGCCGCGGCTCTAGAGATCGACGGCTCGGCGCAATGTCCAGGAGCCAGCCGCGGCGTCTGCCGTGCGCTTCGAGAGCGCCGGGCGGTCCAGTCGCTCATTCGGCGACGGGAGGGGCTCGACGGCGCGTTCTTCGACCGGCAGCCCTTCAGACGATCGGTGCGATGCTCCCTCACACGCTCGGCCGCGACGCTTGCCTCATGAAACAGCCGGCAGGATCGGTGTGCGACGAGTTCCGCATCTGCGGGCCCCGGGGCGACACGCTGCCCGGCGGCTCCGACCGTGTCGGGGTTCAGTTCCGGGTCATCGAATTCGGTGTCGATGTAGCCCGGCGCCCGCTCCCGCAGCTTCAGTCCCGACCTGGGCAGAAGGTCAATGGCTCAACTATCTCGGAGGTACTCCCGTGACAAGCTCCACCGCCGTCCAGATCCCCGGCTACGTCGTCGGCACCTGGGACATCGACCCCAGCCACTCCACGGTCGGCTTCTCCGTCCGCCACATGATGGTCAGCAAGATGCGCGGCTATTTCCGCGACTTCACCGGCGAGATCGTCACCGCCGAGGACCCGACCCGCTCCAGCGTCACGGCGACCATCGACCTGAGCTCGATCGACACCCGGCAGGAGCAGCGCGACGCGCACATCCGCTCGGCCGACTTCTTCGACGTCGACAACCACCCGCAGATGACCTTCCGGTCGACCG
>JAOPWM010000016.1 GCA_025965695.1 Blastococcus sp. | reverse complement strand
TTCGCCCGGTCGGGCGAGGGGACAGGAGGCCGGATGACAGTGCTCGTCGTGGACGTCGCCAACGTCATGGGCTCGCGGCCCGACGGCTGGTGGCGGGACCGTGCGGGAGCCGCGGTGCGGCTGCTCCGGCGGCTCGCGGCGCTACCGGGTGTGACCCTGACCGGTCCGGACGGCGCGCCGGTGACCTGCACCGAGGTGGTCGCGGTGGTCGAGGGCAAGTCACGGGACGTACCCGCGCCCGACGGCGTCCGGTTGGTGCTCGCGCCCGGCAGTGGGGACGACGCCGTGGTGGAGTGCGCCGAAGAGCTCGCCGCCGAAGAAATCCCCAGGCTGGTGGTGACCGCCGACCGCGGCCTGCGCGCACGGCTGCCGTCGGGCACCCCGGTCGCCGGCCCCGGCTGGCTGCTGGCCCAGCTCGACCGGATGGACGCCGCGCCCCCGGCATGAGCGCGGGCGCCCCCGGGTAGGCCTGCGTCGACGCCGAGCGGAGGCGGGGCCGGCGAGACGCCGTCTTTGCACCGCCCCGAGGAGCTGAGCCCGTGCCGACACCGTCCCATCCCGGATCGCCCGAGACCGTCCTGATCACCGGCGCCTCCAGCGGCATCGGCCGCGCGACCGCGATCGAACTCGCCGGCCGTGGCGCCCGACTCGTGCTGCTGGCCCGCGGGCGTGAGCCGCTGGAGGAGGCGGCCACGGAGGCCCGCGCGGCAGGAGCGGCCGCGGTCGTCGTGTGCCCCGCCGACGTCACCGACGAGGACGCCGTCCGCGCGGCCGTGGACGCCGCCGTCGAGCAGTTCGGCCGGCTCGACGCCGTCGTGCACGCCGCGCAGGTGATGGCCTACGGCACCATCGAGGAGTTGCCCCGCGAGGTCTACGAGGCCGTCGTCGACGTCGCCGTCCACGGCACCGCAAACGTCGCGCGCGTCGTCCTGCCGGTCTTCCGGAAGCAGGCTGCGGGGCATCTTGTCGTCGTCAACTCGCTGCTGGGCTCGGTAGCGGCGCCGCTCATGGGCAGCTACGTGACGGCCAAATGGGGCCAGCTCGGGCTGGTGCGCGTGCTGCAGCAGGAGACCCGCGACGAGCCCGGCATCTCGATCTCCGCCGTCCAGCCCGGTGGCGTCGACACCCCGATCTACTTCCAGGCGGCGTCCTGGACCGGCAGCACCGGCCGCCCGCCACCGCCGGTCTACTCCCCGCGGCGGGTGGCCCGGACGGTGCTCGGCACGCTGGACAAGCCCCGTCGCGTCGTCCAGGCGGGGCTGTTCAACCCGCTGATCACCGCCGGTTTCCGGCTGATGCCGGGGGTCTACGACTTCCTGGTCGGACCGCTGCTGCAGCGGATGGCGATCGCGAACGATCGGGTGCCGCCGACGGAGGGGAACGTCTTCGACTCCCGGCCCGAGGGCAACGCCACCGAAGGGCGCTGGCGCAGCATCTGAGGCTGGTGGGGCGGGGGAGTGGGCACACTCACTCCGCTGAGCGGGCGTGGGGGGCAGCGGTCCGGGCGATCTGCTGTCACCGTTGACTCAGGTGCCCGAGGACGTGTGCTCCCCCTGCCCCTCGAGGCCGTCCCATCTGACGCGGCGGCCGGTTCTCCCCCCGTGAGGTTCACGTGCCCACCTCTTCCTTGTTCCCGCGTGCCCGCATACCGGTAGCAGGTCTGGTGCGAGCCGCCGGCAGCCGGATGCCGGCGCCCTCGGTGGCCCGCCTGCGTGCGGCGGTCACCGCACTCTTCCTGCTGGACGGCGCGGTGTTCGGCACCTGGGCCTCCCGCGTCCCCGACGTCGCGGCCCAGGTCGGCGCCGACCACAGCACGCTCGGCATCGCTCTGCTCTGCCTGTCGATGGGTGCACTGGTGTGCATGCGGCTGACCGGTGCGCTCTGCGCCCGTTTCGGCCCGGGCCCGGTGAGCGCGGCGGCTGCGGTCGCCGTGTCGGCGAGCGCCGTCCTGCCCGGCCTGGTGTCGGGCATCGCCGCGCTCTGCGCCGCCCTGTTCGTCTTCGGCGCCGCGACGGGGATGATCAACGTGTCGGCCAACGCGGTGGGAGTGCAGGTGGAGGCCAGGATCGGCCGACCGATCCTCTCCGGCCTGCACGCGGGGTTCAGCCTCGGCGGTCTCGCCGGGGCCCTCGTCGGCGGCGCCGCGTCCTCGGTCCTGGGGGTCGCCCCGCACCTGGTGCTCGTCGCCGCGGGCGGGTTCTTCCTCAGCGCGTGGGCGCTGCCGGTCCTCGCGGCTGCAGACCGCGCCCCGGCCGGGAGCCCGGAGCCCGGCGGGGCACGGGAGGAGGTCCAGCGGCGCTTCCCCAGAGCGGTCCTGATCGTCCTGGGCGCGATCGCCGGGTGCACCGCGTTCGGCGAGGGTGCGCTCACCGACTGGGGTGCTCTGCTCCTGCGTGAGCACCTGGCCGCCCCGGCCACGCTCGCCGCGGCCGGATACGGCGGCTTCTCCCTGGCGATGGCGCTGGGCCGGCTCTTCGGGAGCCGCCTGCTGCTGGCCTGGGGCGAGCGCCGCCTGCTGGTCGGCGGAACGGTGCTGGCTGCGGCCGGCGCCCTTGCCGCGGTCACCACGTCGTCGATCGGGGTGGCGCTCGTCGGCTTCGTGGTCGTCGGCCTGGGTCTGGCCAACGTCTTCCCCCTGGCGATCGCCCGCGCCGGCCTGATCGGCGGGGCCCCCGGGATCGCACTGGCCACGACGGTCGGCTACACCGGGCTGCTCGGCGGCCCGCCGGCGATCGGCCTGCTCGCCGAGCAGGCAGGGCTGCCGGTCGCCGTCGGTTCGGTGGCGGTACTGGCGCTCGTGGCCGGGTTCCTCGTGCTCACCGTCTCCGGCGAGCGGGTCCGGATACCCCGGCTGCGCACCCTTCTCGACCGGGCCGTCGCGACCGTCGGCGGGCGGCTCCAGCCGGTGGTGTCCGGCTTCGGGCACGGCACCGGCGTCTACGTCCGGGACCTGCAGGCGCTGATCCCGGACCCCTCCGGCCGCTGATCGCGGGCGCGTGAAGGTGCCGCGACGACGGCCTGCCGCCTCGCCCTGATGGGGGACAAGCAGGAGCGCTCCGTGAGCTGGAACTGGCCGCCGGCCTGGAGGACGTGCGGAGGATAGAGGTGGGCCGGTCGGTTCGTCCGGGCACGGTCTCCTGGTTCGCCTGCGGAACAGCCTCTGCGAGCAGGTGCATCCGTCGTAGCGGATCCCGGCTCAGCGGCGGAGCAGGCGGGCGAGCCGGTGGGTGCGGCCGGCGGTGAGCTCGGCCGGGGTCGGGGAAGCGAGCTCCGGCGCCTCGGCGAGCCCGGCGTGCCGCTCGTGCAGCCGGGCGCGGACGTCGTCCGGCGTGTAGGCGCGTCGCTGCCGCTCGCTGCGGGCGAGCACGACACCGGTTGCCGCCACGCCGGTCAGGCCGGCCAGTCCGAGGAGCTTCCAGAGGCGCACGACCGTAACGTAGCCCGCGTGGCCGAGCTCGCACTGGACAAGGCAGTCGAACTCACACGCACCGGCGACGTATGGGTCTTCCGTGGCCCCTCGCTGGCCGACCGCGCGATCCGCGCCGTGACCAACGCCCCGGTCAACCACGTGGGCATGGCCGTCGTCCTCGAGGACATGCCGCCGCTGCTCTGGCACGCCGAGCTCGGGAAGTCGTTGCCCGACGCGTGGACCGGTCAGCACCAGCGCGGTGTCCAGTTGCACGACCTGCACGACGCCGTCGTCACCTGGCGGCGCCGCTACGGGCAGCGCGCCTGGATGCGCCAGCTGGTCGGCCCGGCCGAGGACGGCGGAGTGACTCCGCAGATGGAGGACGCCGTCCTGCGCACCATCGCCCGCCTCGACGGCAAGCCGTTCCCGACCACCCGCGGGCTGGTCCGCGGCTGGGTGAACGGCCGGCTGCGGCGCAGCACCGCCGCGGAGACGGTCTTCTGTGCAGAGCTCGTGGCCGCGACCTACACCGCCATGGAGCTGCTCCCCGGGGACCGGCCGCTCAACGCCTACGACCCGGGCAGCTTCTGGTCCGGCGACGACCTCGAGCTGCTCCAGGGCGCAAAGCTCGGCCCGGAGATCCCGGTCGACGTACCGCTCACCGACTGACCCGCGGGGCTCAGCGCCCGGCGTAGGACCCGGACGTGAGGTCGTCCACGAGGGTCGGCCCGGTCGGTTCCCAACCGAGCTCCGATCTCGCGCGGGCACCTGCCGCCTGCTGATCGAGGAGGAAGGCGCCCGCGAGCGGGCCCAGCCGGTCCTGCGTCTCCTCGTCGGAGCTGCCCGCCACGCGACCCTCGCCACCGGCGCCGCGGTCGGCCGCCTCGCCGATCTCCCGGACGGTCGGGTTGGAGCCGCTCACGCCGAGGTAGTACGACCCGGCTTCGGCCCGCTCCAGTGCGAGTACGTACAGGCGGCCGAGGTCGTCGGCGTGCACCGTCGTCCAGTGCTGCGCCCCGCTGCCCGGGAGCAGCAGGGCGCCGTCGTCGGTCCGCGGGCCGGAGCGGACCACGGAGGGCAGGCCGGCACCGGACCCGTGCACGATGCCCGGGGCGATGACCACGCTGCGCACCCCGTCGGCGGCCGCGGCGCGCACGCGCGCGTCCAGGGGCAGCCGCCAGGCGGTCAGCTGGGGCGGGTCGAACGGCGTGTCCTCGTCCACCTCGCCGCTGCCGTGGACCCACACGCCGCTGGTGTGCACGTAGGGCTTCCCGGTGCCCGCGAGCGCGCCGAGGACGGCGTCGATGACACCGGCGTCCACCTGCGCGCTGGTCGCGTCGCCCGGGGTACCGGTGTGCACGACGGCGTCGGCCCGGCGGGCAGCGGCGGCGAGCCCCGCCGGATCACCGAGGTCACCGCGGACCACCGTGGCGCCGGCATCGGACAGGGCTGCCGCGGAAGCGTCGCTCCGGGCGAGGGCAGACACGGTGTGCCCGTCGGCGAGCAGGGCACGGAGAACGGCGGAGCCGACGAGGCCGGTGCCACCGGTGAGGAAGA
This sequence comes from Blastococcus sp., assembly GCA_025965695.1. Classification (GTDB taxonomy): domain Bacteria; phylum Actinomycetota; class Actinomycetes; order Mycobacteriales; family Geodermatophilaceae; genus Blastococcus_B. Next base: position 3,210 of record JAOPWM010000016.1, on the reverse strand, counting down.
CGTCCATACGGCGGTCAAGCTCCGACGGCCGCAGCGTGTTCCCGCGCCGGCCGCACCACCGTGTCGTCCGACCGCGGGGCGACGGCCAGCACGGCGGCGGCGTACGCCGCGGCGAGCGCACCGCTGACCCGGGCGGCGCGGCCGTAGTGGGGTGAGGCGACGAAGGGCACCATGCTCGCGGCGTGCAGCAGGTCGACGGCCGATCCGAGGCGGACCAGTCGGCGGTCCGGTACGGCGAGCACCGCGCCGTGCTGGACCAGCAGCCGGCCACCGAGAGCCGGCACCAGCCACAGCCGCGACGCAGGGAACCCGGGGCTGAGGCGGTCGACCACCTGCTGGGGCCGGACGAGCAGTGCGACCGCCGAGGCCACGCCGAGCCCGGCCAGTAGGCGGGTCAGCGTTCGCCGAACCCCGTCGTTCGTCGCCATCCGACCAGCCTCCGTTGGTTCCTGTGGAGCTCGTGCCCTGAGTACTACTTGCACTCAGAGCAGCTTCGTGGATCCCCCGTGCCGCTACGGCTCAACCGTGGGCGGCCTGCTCCACCCGTGGACGGCCGGAGGGGACTGCGGTCGTCGCGTCCCGGTTCTCGGCCAGCGGGGCGAAGCCGCGCAGCCGCAGGCTGTTCGTCACGACGAACACGGAGCTGAAGGCCATCGCGGCGCCGGCGATCATCGGGTTCAGCAGCCCGGCGGCCGCCAGGGGAAGGGCGGCGACGTTGTAGGCGAACGCCCAGAACAGGTTGCCCTTGATCGTGGCCAGGGTGCGCCGGGAGAGCCGGATCGCGTCCGCGGCCACCCGGAGGTCGCCCCGCACCAGCGTCAGGTCGCTGGCCTCGATCGCGACGTCGGTGCCGGTGCCCATCGCCAGTCCCAGATCGGCCTGTGCGAGCGCCGCGGCGTCGTTGACCCCGTCGCCGACCATGGCGACGACGCGTCCCTCGGCCTGCAGACGCCTGAGGACGTCGACCTTCTCCTGCGGCAGCACCTCGGCGATGACCTGCTCGATCCCGACCTGCGCGGCCACGGAGCGGGCCGCTGCGGCGTTGTCGCCGGTCAGCAGGATCGGCGTGAGCCCCAGGTCGCGCAGCTGCCGGATCGCGGCCCCCGAGGTCTCCTTGACGGCATCGGCCACCACCAGGATCCCGCGCGCGGCGCCGTCCCAGCCGACCGCGATCGCCGTCCGCCCCGCCGCCTCCGCGGCAGCGGCCGCCTGCTCGAGGTCGTCGGGCAGCGGCTGCGACCAGTCGGCGAGCAGCCGCCGGCGCCCGACCACGACCGCGGAGCCGTCGACGACCCCGGTCACGCCGAGGCCTCCCACGTTGCTGAAGTCCGAGACCGACGGCAACGGTCCGGTCTGCTCGGCGGCACTCCGGGCGACCGCCGCGGCGATCGGGTGCTCGGACGCCGCCTCCAGCGCCCCCGCCAGCCGTAGCAGGCGCTCGGCGTCCTCCCCGGCGGCCGGCACGACGTCCAGCAGCGTCATCCGGCCCGTGGTGACCGTGCCGGTCTTGTCCAGGACGACGGTGTCGATCCGGCGGGTGTTCTCGAGCACCTCCGGCCCCTTGATCAGGATGCCGAGCTGGGCGCCGCGGCCGGTACCGACCATCAGCGCGGTCGGCGTGGCCAGCCCGAGCGCGCACGGGCAGGCGATGATCAGCACCGCCACTGCGGCGGTGAAGGCCGCCGGAAGGCCGGCGCCGGTACCGATCCAGAAGCCCAGCGTCGCGACTGCCAGCGTCAGTACGACCGGAACGAAGATCCCGGAGATCCGGTCGGCCAGCCGCTGGACCTCGGCCTTGCCGTTCTGCGCGTCCTCGACCAGCTTCGCCATCTGGGCGAGCTGCGTCTCCGCCCCGATCCGGGTCGCCCGGACGATCAGCCGGCCGCCGGAGTTGACGGTCGCCCCGGCCACCGTGTCGCCCGGCCCGACCTCCACCGGCACCGATTCCCCGGTCAGCATCGAGGCGTCCACGGCCGACGAACCCTCGGTGACCTGGCCGTCGGCGGCGATCTTCTCGCCGGGCCGTACGACGAACAGGTCCCCGACCGCCAGCTGTTCGACCGGGATGCGTCGCTCCGCGCCGTTCCGCAGGACGGACACCTCCTTGGCGCCGAGCTCCAGCAGGGCGCGCAGGGCGGCGCCCGCGCGCCGCTTCGACCGTGCCTCGACGTACCTCCCGGCCAGGATGAAGGTGGTCACCCCGGCGGCGGCCTCGAGGTAGATGTTGGCGCTGCCGTCCGACCGCGCGATCGTCAGCTCGAACGGGTGCGTCATCCCCCGCTCGCCGGCGGTGCCGAGGAACAGCGCGTACAGCGACCAGCCGAAGGCGGCCAGCGTGCCCAGCGACACCAGGGTGTCCATCGTCGCGGCGCCGTGCCGGGCGTTGGTCCACGCTGCCCGGTGGAACGGTGCCCCGCCCCAGACCACGACCGGCGCGGCCAGCGTGAGGGACAGCCACTGCCAGAAGTCGAACTGCAGCGCCGGGATCATGGCCATTGCGACGACGGGGACGGTCAGCGCCGTGGAGATCAGCAGCCGCCGGCGCAGCGATCGGACCGGTTGAAGGACCCCGTCCTCCTCACCCCTCGCAAGCTCGGGGCGAGCCTCGGGGCGGGGCCGGGTTGGTCGGGGGAGGGCAGCGGAGTACCCGGTCTTCTCCACCGTGGCGATCAGGTCGTCAGTGGTGACGCCGTCGCCGAAGCTGACCTTGGCCTTCTCGGTGGCGTAGTTGACCGTCGCGGTGACGCCGTCGAGCTTGTTCAGCTTCTTCTCGACTCGGTTGGCGCAGGAGGCGCAGGTCATCCCGCCGATGAGGAGCTCGACGTCCTGGGGTGCGGTGCTCATGCCCCGGCCGCCCTCACGCCCGGCCGGCCGCCTCGTAGCCGGCCTCCTCGACGGCGGCGTGGACGGCGGAGTCGTCGACCGGCGCGTCGCTGGTGACGGTCAGGCCACCGCTGGCGAGGTCGACGTCGACGGCGGTGACGCCGGGAACCTGGGAGACCTCCTCGGTCACGGCGTTCGCGCAGTGGCCGCAGGTCATGCCGACGACGGTGTAGGTGCTGGTGCTCATGGGGAGTCCTCTCGGGGGTGGGGGAGTGGTGTCAGGAGCGGACCAGGCGCGCGATGGCCTCGGAGGCCTCGCGCACCTTCTCCTCGGCCTCCCGGCCGCCGGCGGCCGCGGCCTCGACCAGACAGTGGCTCATGTGTTCC
>JAOPWM010000123.1 GCA_025965695.1 Blastococcus sp. | reverse complement strand
GCTCGTGCGTGGCGCCGGTGGACATCATCTTGATCTTGTCTCGGGACGAGATCCGGCCGTCGACGACGCGGACATAGGTGATGACGCCGCGGTAGATGTCGTAGACCGAGTCGAAGATCATCGCCCGGGCCGGCCCCTCGGCCTTCCCCGTGGGGGCGGGGATCTCCGTGACGATGCGGTCGAGCAGTTCAGGGACCCCCTCGCCGGTCTTGCCGCTGACCCGCAGCACGTCGTCGGGGTCGCAGCCGATAATGTGCGCGATCTCCGCGGCGTACTTCTCGGGCTGGGCCGCCGGCAGGTCGATCTTGTTGAGCACCGGGATGATCGTGAGGTCGTTCTCCAGCGCCAGGTACAGGTTGGCCAGCGTCTGCGCCTCGATGCCCTGCGCGGCATCGACGAGGAGGACCGCACCCTCGCAGGCGGCCAGCGACCGGGACACCTCGTAGGTGAAGTCGACGTGCCCGGGGGTGTCGATCATGTCCAGCACGAACTCGGTGCCGGTGTGCTCACCCGATCGCGGAGTCCACGGCAGGCGGACGTTCTGCGCCTTGATCGTGATGCCACGCTCACGCTCGATGTCCATGCGGTCGAGGTACTGGGCACGCATGTTGCGCCCCTCGACGATGCCGGTGACCTCGAGCATCCGGTCGGCCAGCGTCGACTTGCCGTGGTCGATGTGGGCGATGATGCAGAAATTCCGGATGAGAGCCGGATCGGTGGCAGCGGGAGTCGTCACAGTGAGGCCATCGTCCCACGCTCCGGCGGACGGCACGGCGCTCGACCCAGTCGGCGTCGGCAGCGTCGCCCATGCCGCGTGCGTCGGTCGGTTCGAGGCGAGGAGATGCGTGTGGCCGTGACAGCCTTCCGGGGGGCGCCGCCGTGGGATGCGACCAGGCGGCTGCTGTCCCGCCCGGTCGGCGTCGCCGCGGTCTGCGCGCTCGTGTTCGGGCTGATCGTCGAGGCGGCGCCGGTTGCGGGTGGCGATCTGGTCGCGCAGGCGTGGTGGGCCTCGTGGGCCGCGTCGTTCGGGTTGCCGGTCGACCTCGGCTGGTACGGCGGGGTGCCGATCGCCTCCTACAGCCTGCTCAGTCCCTGGGTCGGCGCACTGCTGGGCGTGCCGCTCGCCGGGATTCTCGGGACGGTGCTTGGCGCCGCCTCGACGACCGCCCTGCTCGGCCGGCTCCGGCCCGTCCCCGCCCGCTGGACCACCGCCGGCGTGGTCTCGGCCGCGATGTGGGCGGCCGACCAGTGGAGCGGCCGGACGACCTTCGGGCTGGGGGCGGCACTGGGATGCCTCGCCCTCGTGGTCGTGAGCGGTCCATGGGGGCGTCCGGCACGCCTCGTCGGGGCGGTTCTGGCGGTGATCGCCGGTGCGGTGAGCCCGGTGGCGTCGGTGTTCCTGCTGGTGGCTGCCGCGGCGTGGTGGGGCGGGAAGCACCCGGGTGCACGCATCACCCGGCTGCGATCGGGCCCGGTGGAGCCGTGGTGGATCGCCGGCGGGGCGCTGCTCCCCGTGGCCGCGGCCCGGCTGCTCGGCGCGGTGAGCGGTCCCCAGCCGTTCAGTGCCCACCAGATGCTCGCCGCGCTGGCGGCGACCGGCCTGACCGCAGCCCTCGTGCCGCCGGGGCAGCGGGTGCTGCGCGCCGGCCTGGCGTGGACCGCGGTGCTGCTGTTGGCGACGTGGCTGATCAGCAATCCGGTGGGGTCGAACTCCGTGCGCCTGGTCCTGCTCTTCGCCGTCCCTGTGCTGGTGGCTGTCGCGCGCACCCAGCCGCCGGTGACCCTGCTCGCCGCGCTGGCGGTCGGTTGGCTCCTCCCACCCGTCCTGATGGCCGACCTCGTGCCCCGCGACACGGCTCCGGCGAGCGCGCGAGCGGACACGCTGCTGCGTGAACTCGCAGATCGCGGCCCGGTGGGCCGGATCGAGGTGGTGCCCGAGCACACCCACGAGGAGAGCAGGTGGGTGGCCGGGGGCGTGCCGTTGGCGCGCGGGTGGCTGCGGCAGCTCGACACCGCGCGTGGCGAGCTCTTCTACGACGGTTCCCTCGACGCCGCCGGCTACCTGCAGTGGCTGAGAGCGGCCGGGGTCTCCTATGTGGCACTGCCGAGCGGTCGGCTGGACTGGCCGTCCCGCGGCGAGGCCGCACTGCTGCGCCGGGGCGTCCCGGGTCTGCAGCGGGTGTGGTCGGACCGGTCGTGGCAGCTGTTCCAGGTGTCAGACGGAGGCGTGGTACAGGGCGACGGCACGCTCGTCTCGAGCGACCGGTCGCGGCTCGTGGTGGACGTGCCGGCGCCCGGGCAGGTGCAGGTCGCGCTGTGGTGGTCACGCTGGTCGTCGGTCGAGGGGCCGGGCGGCTGCGTGCGGCCGGGTGACCGCGACGGCTGGACCACCCTCACGGTCGATCGGCCCGGCCGGTACGTACTGACCAGCTCGTGGCGGCCCTCGGGGCGGTGCGGGTGAACGGGGCCAGAACCGCCCGGGTTGGGGTCGGGCTTCGAGCGCTGGTATCTTGGCAGACCGGTCCGCCGGCGCGGGGCCATTGCTGCTCTGCGCCCGGACGCACTGTCAGAAGTACTCCCTCCTGCGAGACACCGAGGCTCACGCGTGGCGAACATCAAGTCCCAGATCAAGCGGATCCGCACCAACGAGAAGGCGCGTCAGCGCAACGTTGCGGTGCGCTCTGCCCTGAAGACGACGGTCCGGCGCTTCCGCACGGCCGCCGAGGCCGGGGATGCCGCGGCTGCGGCAGCCGCCCTCGAGGTTGCCAGCAAGGCCCTCGACAAGGCCGCCAGCAAGGGCGTCATCCACAAGAACCAGGCCGCCAACCGCAAGTCGGGCATGGCTAAGCAGGTCGCCGGCCTCTGAGGTCGGCCTGCCGCGTCCCTGACGCGGTAGCGAACGTGTGGCGCTGAACGAGCCCCTCCCCTCGTGGGACGGGGCTCGTTCGGCGTTTCGGGGTCTGCGCCTGCCCGGGTCTGGACCTGCCTGGGTCTGCGCCTGCCTGGCTCAGCGCCCGGCGGGCACCCGTCCGCCGCGGCCCGTCTCCGCCCGGATCGTGACGATCCGGCGGACCGCCCGCTCGAGCGCGTAGTCCGCGCTCGCCGCGGCACCCTTGACGTCGGCGTTGAGCTCGGCGGCCACGCCGATCGCCTGCTGCAGCCCGTCGATGCTCCAGCCCCGCGACTGGGTCTGGGCCTTCTTCACCTTCCACGGCGGCAGCTTGAGGATCCGGGCCAGCTCACCGGGGTTGGTCGAGCTCAGTGAGGCCACCCGGGCCGCGGTGCGGACGCCGTCGGCGATGGCGTCGGCGATCAGCACGTGGGCCACCCCGCGCTGCAGCGCCCAGCGCAGCATCTCGATAGAGCCGGCCCGGTCCCCCACCAGCACCCGCTCGGCGACGGTGAAACCGGTGACCTCGGCCTGGCCGTGATGGAAGCGCGCGACGGCGTCGGCGTCGATGCTCCCGCCGAAATCGGAGACCAGCTGACTCGCCGCGGCCGAGAGCTGGCGCAGGTCGGCTCCGATGGCGTCGACGAGCGCACTGGCCGCGTCGGGGGTGATCCGGCCGCCGGCCCGGCGGACCTCGTTGCGGACGAACGCGATGCGGTCGCCGATCGAGCTGACCTTGGGGCACTCGTCGAGCGCCGCGCCCGCCGAGCGGAACGCCTTCACCAGGGCCTCGTTGCGCTTGCCCCCGAAATGGACGATCACCAGTGTGAGGTCGGGGTCGGGCTCCTTGGCGTAGCTGACCAGCGAGTCGGCCAGCGCACCGGCGCACTCCTGGACGCCGGTGACGACGACCAGCCGATGCCCGCCGAACAGCGACGGCGCCAGCACGTCGGCCAGCTGACCGATCGGCAGCCCGGCGGCGGCGAGTTCGTGCTCCTCGGCATCCTCGTGGTGGGCGAAGACGGCGGCCCGCACGGCCGAGACCGCGCGGGAGCGCAGCAGTTCCTCCTCTCCCATCACGACCCGGAGGCGCGAGGTGGGTTCCACGGGAGTGACCTGCACTCCGCCATGGTGTCACGCGGGGGCGACACTGCGACCGGCGACGCGGGGATGCTCGGGCCGCCGGCGGAGTCTCCGTTCCGGCCGCTGGCGCACCCCACTGCCCGGCATGCCGGAGGACCGCCGCGGCGACCGAGGGACCACCTCGGGAGGCCACACCCCACGAATCGGCCGACCCGACCACGGCCAGATCACCCTCCTGGTCGGTCCGGTGGATGCGCATTCCGTCGCGGGCGAGCCAGGTGAGTGTCCGGGCCGTGGGATGGCCGTAGGTGTTGTCCGCCCCCACCGAGACCAGGGCGACTCGGGCACCGGTGGCGGCCAGGAATTCCGGGTCGGTGTCACTGCTTCCGTGATGCGGCACCTTCAGCACGTCTGCCCGCAGATCGACCCCGCTGGACACCAGCCGGGACTCCGCCTCCGCTCCGAGGTCGCCGGTGAGCAGGATCCGCACGCCGCGGACGGTCACCCGGGCAACCATCGAGAGGTCGTTGGCCGCTGCGGACGCCGTGGCCCGGGCCGGGTCGGGCGCCAGCACCTCCACCCCGACGCCGCCGACTGTGCGACGGTCCCCCGGCAGGAGAACGGCGCGCCTCCCTCCGGCGCGGTGCACCAGCCGGTCGAGGGAGCCGACGCGGTCGTCGGCCGGTGACAGCGTCGCGGTCGCGACCACACCGACGTCCCGACCGGTCAGCGCGCCGGCCAGACCACCGGCATGGTCCGCGTCCAGGTGCGACATCAGCACCAGTGGCAGGGCGTCGATGCCCAGCCGGTCCAGGCACCGATCGACGGACCCCACGTCGGGACCCGTGTCCACGAGCACTCCGGCCCCCGGGCCGGCCGGCAGTACCAGCGCGTCGCCCTGCCCGACGTCGCAGGCGACGGCGACCGTGTCCTGCGGCGGCCATCCCCGCACCGTCTGCCGGAGCGGCCAGCCGAGCACGACGAGCCCGACCACCGCGGCGAGCGCCAGTGGGCGCAGTCGTGGAAACCGCCAGAGACACCAGCCCCCGACGACGAGCAAGACGGTCAGCAGCACGGCCCCGCCGCTGCCGGCCGGCCACCCCGCCGCCGCGTCCGGCACCGCCGCGGCACGTTCGGCCACCAGCACCAGCCAGCGGATCGGCCAGCCCGCGAGCCAGACGAGGGCGTCGGCCAGCGGCGGGACGGGCACAGCGACGACTGCGGCGAGCAGTCCGACGACGGTGGCCGGGGCAACGGCCGGGGCAGCGAGCAGGTTGGCCGGCAAGGAGACCAGGCTGACCGTGCCGGACAGGCCGGCGACGATCGGTGCAGTCGCGAGACCGGCAGCGGCGCTCACTGCGAGCGCGTCGGCGAGAAGCCGCGGCCAGCGGCGCTCGCGGAGCCGGCGCGACCAGCCCGGCGCGAGGAGAACGATGGCGGCGGTCGCCGCCACCGACAGTGCGAAGCCGGCGTCGCGGGCCAGCCCGGGATCGTGGAGCAGCAGCACGCATGCGGCCGCGCTCAGGGCGGGGACGGCGGCGCGTGACCGCCCGGAGGCGAGCGCGAGCAAGGTGACCGCTCCCATGGCGGCCGCGCGGACGACGCTGGGGCTGGGCCGGGCGAGGACGACGAAGCCCACGAGCACGAGTCCGGCGACGAGAGCCTGCACCCTGCGGTCGACGGCCCGGCGCCGGAGCGGCCAGAGCACGCCGGTCAGCACGATGGCGACGTTCGCCCCGGACACGGCAGTGAGGTGCGTGAGCCCGGCCCGCCGGAAGTCCTCGGCGAGCACCGGGTCCATGGTCCGGGTGTCGCCGACGACCAGACCCGGGAGCAGGCCGGCCGACGGGGGGCCGAGCATCCGGGCGGCCGAGGCGGCCAGCCCCTCCCTGAGGGACCCGGCAATGCGCTGCAGCCCGCTCGCTGCCCCGACAGGAGAGGGCGCCCCCCGAGCGGAGACGACAGCGACGACGTCGTCCCCGGACCGCGGCAACGACACCCTGAGGCGGGCCCGTACATCCTGCCCAGGAAGCAGATCCCCCCACTCCGCGCCCGCCGCGAACAGCAGGACGCGCGCGCCGAACCGACGGGTCTGTCGCCCGTCGTCCAGCACGGTGACCGTCGCGTCGGCGATGAACCGGGGTTCCCCGGCGCCCTGCAACCGGTGGGCATCCCCGTCCAGGTGGAGGACAGCTGTCACGGAGCGGCCCGACTCCGCGAAGAGCCTCAGCGGCGAGGCTTCCCGCGCGGCCCCGCGGACCCCCGCAGTGGCGGTGGTGACCGCGAGCGCGGCGAGGATGCCCAGGACCACGGCCGCCGCGGCCCCGGGCCGCCGCCTCGAGGCGATGGCCACGCCGACGGCCACGACCGCGGCACCGCCGGCACACGCGGCAAGCCTGAGCGGTGTGAGGTAGGGCGCCAGGAGACAGCAGCTCCACACGGTGACAGCGGCGGGCACGAGCCGGAGATCGACCCAGCTCCACCGGGACCCCGACCGGTCGGAGTGCGGCAGGACAGGGCGGCTCACACGGTCACCAGCTCGGCCAGTTCCGCCGCCCTGGCCGGCCCGATGCCGGGCACGTCGTCCAGCTGGTCGATGCTGGTGAACGGCCCCTGCTTCCGGTGGTCGACGATGCGCTGCGCGAGGACGGGGCCGACCCCGGGCAGGGCGTCCAGCTCCCCAGCGGTGGCGGTGTTGAGGTTCAGCCGGCCACCCGGCGCAGCGCCCGCACCGGAGGCATCGCCGACGGGGTCGGCGGCCCCGGATGCTCCGGGAGCACCCACCACGAGCTGCTGCCCGTCGGTGACGAAGGCGGCGAGGTTGACCGACGCCGGATCGGCCTCGGGCAGCAGCCCGCCGGCCGCCTCGACCGCCGCGGCCACGCGGGCGCCGGACGGCAGCGTCACCAGCCCGGGCCGCGCCACCGGCCCCACCACGGACACGACGACCGTCGCGGAAGTGTCCGCGACCTCACCGACCGACGGCGCCGCCGGCGTGGTCGCCGGTGCCGCGCTCCCTGCCGGGGCGACCGGAGCGAGCTCGACCCGAGGGCGCTCCAGCCACGTCCAGGCAATCAGCACCAGAGCGGCAACCAGGCCGGCGACCCACAGGGAGCGGGTGCCGAGCCGCCCCGGATCCCAGCGGGCGGTGCGACCGGGTGCGCGGTGACGACCGAGCCCCTCGGGCAGTCCGGTGTCGGGTGGTGCGGGACCCGGTTCGCCGACCGGGACCGTGGCCGCCTCGTCGTCCCACTCAGGCGGCTCCGGGTTCTCGTCGAGGTCGTCGTCGGGCAGCCAGCCGCGGGCGCGGTTGCTCTCCTCGAGCAGGGCCCGCAGGCGTGCGCGGATGACATCGGCGTCGTCGCTACGGCGGGAGGTGAGGCGCACCGGTCGGACGCTAGGGAGCCCACACCCCCAGGCGGGGCCGGTCGGACGATCTGTGGATCCGACCGCTACCTGTGGACGGAGCTAGGCGCGACAGGGCCCTTCAGGGGCAGCCTGCGGTCCATGGTCCTCTCGATCGCCCGTTCACTCGGCCGGCGTCTCGCGGTGGTCGTCGCCGCCCGGTTCCTGCCAGAAGGGGGCCACGACGACCCCCACCGCGCCGGGACCGACGTGGGCGCCGATCGCCGCACCGAGCTCGCTGACGTGCAGTTCACGCAGCGCCGGCAGCCGCTCGCGCAGTTCCGCGGCCAACCGGTCCGCCCGTTCGGCGGCGGCGAGGTGGTGCACCGCGACGGAGACGGGTCCGTCACCAGCGGCCTCCACTGCCCGCTGCACGAGCCGGTTGAGCGCCCGGGCGGCCGTGCGGACCTTCTCGAGCGGGACCACCCGGCCGTCCTTCACGTGCAGGACCGGCTTGACGGCCAGCGCCGAGCCGAGGACGGCGGCAGCCGCGCCGATCCGCCCGCCCCGGCGCAGGTGCTCGAGGGTGTCCACGACGAAGAAGGTCGACGTCTGCGCCGCCGTACGGCGAGCCGTCTCGGCGACCTCCGCAGCGTCGGCGCCCGCGGCGGCGGAGCGCGCCGCGGCCAGGACCGCGAAACCACACCCCATGGCCGCGGACCGGGAGTCGACGACGGTCACGATGTGCTCGCCGACCTGGGAGGCCGCCAACCGGGCGGCGTCGGAGGTGCCGGACAGCTCGGCCGAGAGATGGACGGAGACCAGCCGGTCGGCTCCCGCGTCGAGCGCACGCCGGTAGGCGGCAACGAAGTCACCCGGGGTGGGCCTGGAGGTGGAGACCGTCAGACCCCGGACCACCAGCGTCCGCGCGACGTCCTCGGGCCCGATGTCGAACCCCTCGCGGCCGGACCGGCCGGGCAGGACGACGTAGAGGGGTACGACGTGGATGCCGTAACCCTCGATGAGCTCCGGTGGCAGATATGCCGTCGAATCGGTGACGACGGCTACGGACACTCGGCGAGGCTAGCCCGCTGCTCCCCGGTCCCGGCGCGGGCGCACGGGGCGGGTCCCCGGCCGACATCCGGCCGTCGGTTCAGAGCACCGCGTCTGCGTCGGTCACCGGCGGCTCGGCGTCCGGGCCCCGCGCGGGGGCGTCCGGCAGGGAGGGCACCGCCCGCAACGCCGGCGCGCGCCCGTCGGCACCGGCGGCGGCACCCGGCCGCTGGAGCACCGAACTGTTGTGCCGGATGAGCCGCCAGTGCCCGCCCTGGAAGGCGAGCTCGCTCCAGGCGCAGTTGCCGAGTGGGCCGAACACCCGGCGGTGGTCGGGTCCGATTCCGAGCAGCCGCTCCACGAGCCGTCCGGCGGTACCCCCGTGGGTGACGACGACGGCGACCGGGGCGGGCGGAAGATCTGCCAGTGCGGCCACAGCCCGCTCGGCGACCTCGGCGGGGTCCTCCCCACCGCGTCCCCGCACCGGGCGACCCGCCATCCAGTCGGCGTACTGATCGGGATGACTCCCCGCCACCTCGTCACGGGTGAGCCCCTCCCAGGAGCCCATCCCGTGCTCACGCAGCCGGGCATCGAGACGAAGCGGCACGTCGAGCAGGGCGGTGAGCGTCGCGGCCGTCTCGGCTGCCCGGGTGAGATCACTGGAGACCACGACCGTCTCCTCCCGCGGCAGCCCGAGAGCCAGCAGCTGCGGAGCGGCCAGGGCGGCCTGGTGGCGGCCCTCGTCGTCGAGCGGGGGGTCGAGCTGCCCCTGGAAGCGCCCAGCGGCGTTCCACTCGGTCCGGCCGTGCCGCCAGAGCAGCAGTCGCGATACCGGCAGCACGGGGAGTGCGGAGCTCACCGGCCGGTCGTCTCCCCACCGGAGGCGGTGCCCTCGGCCTGTGTGGGGTTCGGCTGAGCGGCGCCGGTCCCGTCGTCCGCCGACGGGGTGCCCGTCGCAGCCCGGTCCTGCACGGCCCGGTCGACGAAGGGGATCGTCGGGCAGTCCTTCCACAGCCGCTCGAGGGCGTAGTAGGCCCGCTCCTCGGCGTGCTGTACGTGCACCACCACGTCGATGAAGTCGAGGAGCACCCAGCGCGACTCGGCGACGCCCTCGCGGCGCACCGGCTTGATGCCGTGCTCGCGCAGGCGCTCCTCGACGGCGTCCACGATCGACTGCACCTGGCGCTCGTTCGGTGCAGAAGCGAGGACGAATGCGTCGGTGATCGCCAGTCGATCGCTGACGTCGACGATGGAGACGTCGGTGGCGAGCTTGTCCGCAGCCGCCTGAGCGGCGAGCAGCGCGGTTTCCCGCGCCTCGGCCGAGGCGGTCATCGGGGTACCTCCTGGTAGTTGGTGTCGGTGGTGGAGGACGGCGGTTGCCCGTCGCCCGGGGAGAGATGTGTGGCGGCCGTCGTCACGCCGCGGCCGCTGTCAGGCGCGAGCCGGCGCGGGACCTCGCGGTACAGGCCGCGCTTCTCGATGTACTGGACGACCCCGTCGGGCACGAGGTACCAAACCGGCATACCCCGTCCCACGCGTTCACGGCAGTCGGTGGAGCTGATCGCCAGGGCCGGGACCTCGACCAGGCTGACCACGCCCTCAGGCAGGTGCGCGTCGGCAAGGTGGAAGCCCGGGCGGGTCACGCCGATGAAGTGCGCCAGGTCGAACAGTTGCTGGTTGTCGCGCCAGCTGACGATCTGGGCCAGAGCATCGGCGCCGGTGATGAAGAACAGCTCCGCGTCAGGTCGCAGCTTTCGCAGGTCGACAAGGGTGTCGATCGTGTACGTCGGACCGCCGCGGTCGATGTCGACCCGACTCACCGTGAACCGTGGATTGGAGGCGGTCGCGATGACGGTCATCAGGTAGCGGTCCTCCGGCGGGCTGACCTCCCGCTCGGTCTTCTGCCACGGCTGACCGGTCGGCTCGAACACGACCTCGTCCAGCCCGAACAGTCCCGCGACCTCGCTGGCAGCGACGAGGTGGCCATGGTGGATGGGGTCGAACGTCCCACCCATGATCCCGACTCGCCCACCTGCCACCGAACGAGCCTATCCGGGCCCGCCGGAGCCGGCCCCAGAGGACCGGCCCCAGCTGGCGGTCCGACGGGCATCGACCCGGAGGCCGGTGCCCGTCGGACCGCCGCGACCGGCTCCCCCGTGCAGCCGGTCGCAGTCCGGACCGCGCCGTTGCGGATGGACGGTGCCGGCCCGCGGAGCACGTCGACACCGGGCTGACCAACGGCCCAGAGGAGGTTCGGTTACGGCCGTGCCCCGAAACCGGTTGTGGGGGCAGACACAGAGGACGGTCGACAAGTAGCCGGATCGACAAGGGGATCAGGCGACATGGTGATCAGGCGACATGGTGACAACGACACCGGCGCGGTCAGAGGGTCGTGACGAACTCCGTCAGCTGGGCGGCGTTGCGGCACTCGACCATGTCGATGACCTCGCCGTAGCGGTCAGCGTGGGAGTCACCGCTCCCCCACAGGCGCCGCGGCTCCGGGTTGAGCCAGTGCGCCGACCGGGATCGGCGCACCAGGTCGGCCAGCACCGGCATACCCGGGGGCCGGTAGTTGGTCCTCCCGTCACCCAGGACGAGCAGCGACGTCCTCGGTCCTACCGCAGAGGCCCACCGGTCGGCGAACACTTCGAAGGCGGTCCCGTAGTCGCTGTGCCCGTCGTAGCCGACGACGTCGGCCTCCCGCCCGATCCGCGCCACGGCATCCACCACGTCGGCGCCCGGACGGAAGAAGCGGGTGACCTCGTCGGTGGTGTCCACGAACGCGAAGGCCCGCACGCCGGTGAAGTGCTCGCGCAGCGCCTGGGTGAGCATCAGAGTGAAGTGGCTGAACCCGGCGACCGAGCCGCTGACGTCGCACAGAACCACCAGCTCCGGCTTGTGCACGGCCC
>JAOPWM010000060.1 GCA_025965695.1 Blastococcus sp. | reverse complement strand
GCCTGGCTACCTGTGCCGTGAGCCGGACCACCGCAACCGGACTCACGGTTGACCACTCCTGGCCTCCCACCGATTGCCGTGGAGTCCCCTTCGGCGTCCACTTCCCGTGCTCGCCACGTACGTAGGGAGACTGAGCGGTCGCCGTCGTGTCACGAGTGCCTGTTGGTGATCCACCGATCAGGGCATGCTCCCGACCCATGAACGTCGACTCCGATCGCCGCTCCCCGCCGTGTGCACTGGTGATCTTCGGAGCCTCGGGTGACCTCACCGCCCGCAAGCTGCTGCCCTCACTCGAGCGGCTGGCCGGCTACGGGGCCCTCCCTCCCGAGGTCGCGTTGATCGGCGTCGCCCGCACGCCCATGACCGACGAGGAGTTCGGAGACCACTGCCGTCGCAGCGTGTCCGGTGAGGGTCAGTCGCGGTGGAAGGACCTGACGGCGGCTGCCCGCTACGTCAGCGGTGGCTACGACGACCCCGCCACCTACCAGCGGCTGGCCGAGGTCCTGGCCGAATGCGATCAACGGCACGGGACTGCCGGCAACCGGGTCTACTACTTCTCCACGCCGCCCCGCCTGTTCGGGCCGATCGCGGTGAGCCTCGGCAAGGCGGGGCTCTCCGTGCCGGCCGGCGACACCTTCATCCGCGCGGTCATCGAGAAGCCGTTCGGCTGGGACGAGGCCAGCGCCCGCGAGCTCTACGTGGACCTCTCGTCGGCGTTCGTCGAGGAGCAGATCTTCCGGATCGACCACTACCTGGCGAAAGAGACGGTGCAGAACCTGCTTGCGCTGCGGTTCGCCAACTCGATCTTCGAGCCGATCTGGAACCGGACCTGGGTCGACAACGTGCAGATCACCGTCGCCGAGACCCTGGGCGTCGGCGACCGGGGCGGTTTCTACGAGACGACCGGCGCCATGCGCGACATCGTCCAGAACCACGTCCTGCAGGTGCTCTCGCTCTTCCTCATGGAACCGCCAACGTCGTTCCACCCGGAGGCGATCCGCGACGAGAAGGTGAAGCTGCTGCGCGCCATCCGGCCCCTGGACGACGAGGCGGAGATCGCGGCGAACGCGGTGCGCGGGCAGTACACCCGCGGCGGCACCCGAGAGGACCTCATGCCCGGGTACCGGGAAGAGCCGGGTGTCGACCCGCTGAGCACGACCGAGACGTTCGTGGCGATGCGACTGGAGGTCCAGAACTGGCGGTGGACCGGGGTACCGGTCTATGTGCGCACCGGTAAACGGTTGCCCACGCGGGTCACCGAGGTCGCCATCGAGTTCCACCACGCGCCGCAGCTGCCGCTGTTCCCCGGCGTGGCCGAGGGGCTGGACCCCGACGCCCTGATCGTGCGCGTGCAGCCCGACGAGGGACTGAGCCTGCGGTTCGGGGCCAAGGTGCCCGGGCACGCCTTCCGGGTGCAGCAGGCGTCCATGGACTTCTCCTACAAGAGCTTCGAGGAGCAGTCGCCCGACGCCTACGAGCGGGTCATCCTCGACGCGCTCATCGGCGACCCCACCCTGTTCATCCGCGCCGATGAGGTCGGGCGGTCGTGGCGCATCGTCGACCCGGTGATGCAGTCCTGGGCCGACGACGAACGGCCCATCCCGCTGTACCAGGCAGCCACCTGGGGTCCCCCCGAGGCCGACTCGCTGATCGCCCGGGACGGCCGGAGCTGGCGTCACTTGACGTGACGGGGCAGCTCAAGGGAAGCCCATGGCGTTCCCGCGGGAACGTCGTCAAGGGGCAGGGCATGCGAAGGCGTTCAGTGCCGGGACGCTAGGCGCCGTAGGTGACGTACACCTTCGCCTCCCAGGAAAAGAGGGGTTCGCGACCGATCCATTCCTGCGGCACCGGCCGGTCCTGACCGACCTCGCGCCACTGGCGGCCGGGTGGGGTGGGCGGCCAGGCGGGGACGACGTACTCCGCGCCCGGCCCGCCGGGGGTGGTGAAGTCGGAGAAGTTGGCGACCACCACGACGACGCTGTCCGAGCCCGGGATACCGCGTCGCCAGGCGACGACCTGCTTGCCGTCGAGGTCGACGTGGATGACCTCGACGTCGTCGAAGGCGAGCGCATCGCAACTGGTGCGCAGGTGGACCAGCCGCCCGACGTACTCCTTGACCCGTCGTCGCCAGTCCTCGCCCAACCGGGAGTAGTTGACCGGATCGATCTGCTTGCCGGAGCCCTCGGTGACGTGCCCGTGCTCATCGAGCAGGTCGTGCTGATCGGCGAACTCCTCGCCGGCCAGGATCTGGGGGATGCCGACCGCCGTCAGCAGGCAGGCGAAGGCGAGCTTGACCCGCTTCTCGCAGTCGACAACGTCGTTCCACTGCAGGTAGTTGTAGAGCCGTTCCTTGCCCTCGCCCTCGACGTCGTGCGAGGTCAGGTAGATGACCGCCTGCGCCAGGTCGGTGTAGCCGAGGGCCCGGCAGTCGATCATCCGGCGGACGGTCTCCTCGAAGGTGCGGCCGTCGACGCCGCGGCCGACGATGGCCGCGCGCACATAACGCCTGAAGTTCTCGTGCCAGAGGCCGTCCAGTCGGTGCTGGGTCAGGAGAGCGAGCGGTTCCTGGAGCTCCTCCCCGACGACGAGGAAGCGCGCCTCCGCCTGGACGTCGCCGGCTTGGGCGCCGTAGCGAGCGAGCCACAGTCGGCGCGCCAGGTCGCGATAGGCGCCGACGAAGTCCCAGCTGAACACGTTCTCGATGCTGTCCATGCGGATGCCGTCGACGCGGAAGTCGGTCATCCACCGCACCAGCGCGGTGCGCATGAGGGCCGAGCCGGACGACACCAGCTGTCGGTCGCCACTCAGCGGGTCGTAGCCGTCGTGGAAGGTCTCGTACCGGAAGAGGTCGCTGCCGTAGCCGTCGCGGAGCCCGCCGCGGGAGCTGTACCGGTCGGGGTCCCCCGGGTCGGCGCTGGCGGGATGGAGGATGAAGAAGTCGTCCGGGGCCGCGGCCAGGTAGGGGCTGAGCTTGGCGAAGGCGGTGACCGAGTCGACGAAGAAGCGCATGCGGTGCCGGTGCAGGGCGTCCACGAGTGAACGCAGGTCCCGGTTCGGGGTCGGGTACGAGGAGTCGATCGGGAAGCCGAGTTCGAAGTCGGGAGCCAGGAAGTTCGTCGTCCCGTAGTCCCAGCTGCGCACATAGGCGCTGTCGGCCGGCGGCAGCAGCTCGAGGGCGTTGATCCCGAGCTCGTCGGCCAGGTACGACCGGCCGGCGGCCGTGATGTCGAGGCCCTGGAAATTGGCGCCGACCTGGTCGTGGTCGACAAGCGCCTGCACGTCGCGGAAGGTGCCGACGTCCCGTTGGTAGGAGCCGTCGTCGGTGAGCGCCGACCAGGCCGTCGGCAGCTCGTAGATGACGATGCGGTTGTTGGGCGGCAGCTGGCCGGGGTCGTCCGCCTCATCGGCGTCCCATGTCTCGCCGCCGCAGTCGCATGGCACGAGCACGCCGCCGCGGCAGCAGATCACCGACGCGGGATACCGGTCGTCACCGGTGTTGTCGGGAGCCGCCGGCAGTGGCGCGCGCAGTCGCCAGTCCACCGTGGTCGCCAGCGGATCGGTGATCAGGATTCGTTGGCGGGCGCGGTCCGGGCGGGCATCGGTCACCTCGAACCAGTAGTGGTAGACGCCGTCCGCGAGCCCGAACTGCTGCACGCTCACCCACCACAGGTCCGGGAACCGGCCGTCCTGCGCGAGGTCGATCCGTTGCTCCGCGGCCAGCGTGACCGGAGCGCCCGCCTGCAGTTGCCCGATCACCAGTGTGGGCGGTGGGTCGGGGACGGTGAGGCGCCACAGGACGAAGTCGCGCTGCCGCCGGTCCAACAGGTCGGCGTTCATCGATCACCCCTCGGTCGACGCCCCAGCCGACATGCGCATCGGGGTACGAGCCACGGTGCGGTGCGGCGCGGTTCGGTAACGGCGGAGCGTAGGCCCGCCGGCGTGTCCGGTCGATGCCCTGAGCGCGCCCGTCATGAACCGCTGCCACTGGTCGGCAGTCGCGCCACGCGATGACGGTCGGTCCACGGAGTGGGCCACGTCAGTGATGGGCCGCGACCTGCTCGAGGAGAGGTCCCGCGAGCGGACGGTCGGCGTAGACGAGGCGGACGGCGGCCGGATCGGGGTTCCCGGCGTCGGGCCCGCGCCAGACCAGGGACAGCCCGGAGCGCTCCGCCCGACCTCTCGACTCCACGTTGTGCTCGAGCAGGTAGGCGATCACCGGCAGGTCGGGGTGGACGGTGCGCGCGGCGTCCAGGGCCGCCCCCACCAGTTCGGCTGCCAGGCCGCGGCCCCAGGCGGGCGGCGTCAGGCGGTAGTAGAGGTTCCACCACGACGTCCCTACCCGGCGCGCGCACCCGCCGGTGCCCACCATGGCCCCCGCCCGCAGCGGAGTCCCGGGGAGGTCGGCGCGCAACCGGGCGGTCCAGTAGCCGAGCCCGTCGCGCGCCCAATGGCCGAGGGAGTGGCGGATGCCGTCGGCGGTCTGCGTCGGATCGGTGTGCTGTCCGGAGGGCAAGTGCGCCCAGACGCCCG
Source organism: Blastococcus sp. (assembly GCA_025965695.1). Taxonomy (GTDB): domain Bacteria; phylum Actinomycetota; class Actinomycetes; order Mycobacteriales; family Geodermatophilaceae; genus Blastococcus_B. Next base: position 1,997 of record JAOPWM010000060.1, on the reverse strand, counting down.
GATCGGACATGAGGGCGAAGTGCTCGTCGAGGTCGTCGGCGACGATCGCGTCGAGCTGCAGCCGGGGGGTCAGGACGTGACGCACGGGCTCGATCCTCCCGGTGAGACCGCCGGGGCCATCGCCGGGGGGCCGCCGCGAGCCTGCGAGTGGTGGGAGGCGGTGGTCCTTCTACTTGCGCCCCGCGGCCACCAGCCGGATCACCGCGCTGCCCTCCTCGTCGGAGGCGTCCAGGTCGACCTCGACGTCGAAACCCCAGTCGTGGTTCCCGTCGGGGTCGTCGAGGATCTGCCGCACCCGCCAGAGGCCGGGCTCCGACTTGTCCACGATCAGCAGCGCCGGCCCGCGCGCGTCGGCGCCGGTCTGCACCTCCTCGTGCTCGGCGAAGTAGGCACGGACCACCTCTTCCCAGCGGTCGGCGCCCCAGCCGGAGTCGCCGTCCAGCTCGCCGAGGTCGTACCAGCGGCGGCGGCCGAACAGCTCCACCCGGCGGAACAGCGCGTTGCGCACCATCGCGGTGAACGCCCGCTCGTTGCCGGTGAGCGGCCTCGGGCGCGCAGGCACCGAGACCGGCGCATCCAGGGGCTGGTCGGGCGACGTCAGCTGCTCCCACTCGTCCAGCAGCGACGAGTCGACCTGGCGCACCAGCTCGCCGAGCCACTCGACGATGTCGGTGACCTCATCGGTCCGCGCGGCCGCCGGCACCCCCGAGCGCAGCGCCTTGAACGCATCCGACAGGTAGCGCAGCACCGCGCCCTCCGACCGGGTGAGCCCGTAGGTGTTCACGAACTCCCGGAAGGTGAACGCCCGCTCCCACATCTCCCGGACGACGGACTTCGGCGACAGCAGCCCGTCCGCGGCCCAGGGGTTGGTCTGCCGGTACACCTCGAAGGCATGGCCGAGCAGCTCCTCGAGCGGCTTGGGATAGGTGACCTCCTCGAGCAGTTCCATCCGCTCGTCGTATTCGATGCCCTCGGCCTTCATCTGCGCGACGGCTTCGCCCTTGGCCTTGTTCAGCTGCGCGGCCACGATCTGCCGCGGGTCGTCGAGGGTCGCCTCGATCACCGAGACCACGTCGAGCGGATAGGTGTCGGCCTCGGGGTCGAGGACCTCGATCGCGGCCAGCGCGAAGGTCGACAGCGGCTGGTTCAGCGCGAAATCCGGCGGCAGGTCGAGCGTCAGGTCATAGCGCCGTCCGTCAGGTTCGGGCTCGGCCAGACGCACCAGGACGCCGGCCTGCAGCAGCGAGCGGGCGATGCCGATCGCGTCACGGATGTGCTGGAGCTGCTTCTTGCGCGGCTCGTGATTCTCCGTCAGCAACCGGCGCATCGCGACGAACGGGTCACCGGGCCGGTCGACGACGTCGAGGATCATCGACGTCGAGACCCGCATGTTGCTGGTCAACGGCTCGGGGACGGCGTCGACCAGGCGCTTCTGGGTCGCCTCGCTCCACGGCACCATGCCGTCGGGCACCTTGCGACGCACCAGCTTGCGGCGCTTCTTCGGGTCGTCGGCGACCTTCGCGAACTGCTTGAGGTTCTCCACCTCGTGCTCCGGCGCCTGGACGACGACGGTGCCCGCGGTGTCGTAGCCGGCCCGCCCCGCCCGCCCGGCGATCTGGTGGAACTCGCGGGCGTTGAGGAGCCGGGTGCGCGTGCCGTCGTACTTGCTCAGCGCGGAGAAGACGACGGTGCGGATCGGCACGTTGATGCCGACGCCGAGGGTGTCGGTGCCACAGATGACCTTGAGCAGTCCGGCCTGGGCCAGCTGCTCCACCAGCCGCCGGTACTTCGGCAGCATCCCGGCGTGGTGGACGCCGATGCCGTGGCGGACCAGCCGCGACAGCGTCGTCCCGAAGGCCGAGGAGAACCGGAACCCGCCGATCATGTCGGCGATCGCGGCCTTCTCCTCCTTGGTGCTCACGTTGACGCTCATCAGCGCCTGCGCCCGTTCCAGCGCCGAGGCCTGGGTGAAGTGGACGACGTAGATCGGCGCCTGC
>JAOPWM010000032.1 GCA_025965695.1 Blastococcus sp. | reverse complement strand
AGCGACTCGTAGCCCTGCCCGACGACGAAGGCCTGCCGGATCCGGCGTCCCTCGGCAGTGCGGATGGGGATGTTCTGCAGGTTGGGGTCGGTCGAGGAGAGCCGGCCGGTGGCCGCGATCGTCTGCTGGAAGGTCGTGTGGATCCGGCCGGCGTCGTCGACCATCGGGATCAGGCCGTCGATCACCGTCCGCAGGCGGGTGACGTCGCGATGGCGGAGCAGGTGCTCCATGAACGGGTGGCTGGTCTGCTCGAACAGCCACGTCAGCGCATCGGCGTCGGTGGTGTAGCCGGTCTTGTTCTTCTTGGTCTTGGGCAGTCCGAGCTCGTCGAAGATCACCGCCTGCAGCTGCTTCGGGGACCCGAGGTTGACCTCCCGACCGATGACGTCGTAGCACTCCGCGGCCGCGGCGGCGACGGCGTCGGCGAACTCGCGCTGCAGGGCCTGCAGGTAGTCGATGTCGGCGGCGATGCCGCGGTACTCCATCGCGGCCAGCACCCGGGTCAGCGGCAGTTCGATCGCACCGAGCAGCTGGTCGCCGCCGCGCTGGCCGAGCACGATCTCGAGGGCGTCGGACAGGTCGTTGACCGCGACCGCCTTGAGGACGTCGGCGTGCGCAGCCTCCGCGGCGACGTCGTCCTCACTGGGCCCGAGGCCGTCGAGGGTGAGCTGCCCCTCGGGCTCGGCGGCGTCCTTGAGCTCCCGCCGCAGATAGCGGACGGCGAGGTCGCCGAGGTCGAAGGACCGCTGCCCGGGCATCGCCAGGTAGGCGGCCAGCGCGGTGTCGCTGACGACCCCCTCGAGCTCCCAGCCACGGGCCCAGATCGCCAGCAGCGGGCCCTTGACCTCGTGCACGACCTTCTGGGTCGCCGGATCCGCCAGCCAGGCGGCGAGCGCCTGCTCGTCGGCGGTGTCAAGGTCGGGCCCGAGGTCGACGAAGGTGGCGTGGTCGTTGGCAGCCGCCAGCGCGATGCCGGTCAGCTCACCGGTGCCCCGGCCCCACGTGCCCCGGAAGATCAGACCGGTCCGCCCGGTGCGGGCGTTGGCCTGCAGCCAGTCGCCGAGACCACCCGCGGGGACCTCGTCCTCGGCGACGTCGAAGCCGCCCTCGACCTCGGGCTCGGCGCTGGTCAGCGTCGCGAACAGGCGGTCGCGGAGCACCCGGAACTGCAGGTTGTCGAAGAGGGTGTGCACCTCGTTGCGGTCCCAGGGCTGGACGGCGAGGTCGGCCGGGCCCAGGTCCAGCGGGACGGCGCGGTCGAGCTCGGTGAGCCGCCGGTTCTGCAGCACCGAGGAGAGGTGCTCGCGCAGCTTCTCGCCGACCTTGCCTTTGACGGTGTCCACCTGGTCGACCAGGGAGTCCAGCGAGCCGTACTCGCGGACCCACTTGGCCGCGGTCTTCTCCCCCACGCTGGGGATGCTCGGCAGGTTGTCGCTCGGGTCGCCCCGCAGCGCGGCGAAGTCGGGGTACTGGGCCGGCGTGAGCCCGTATTTGGTCTCCACCTCCTCCGGCGTGAAGCGGGTCATGTCCGACACGCCCTTGCGCGGGTAGAGGACGGTGACGTGGTCGTTGACCAGCTGCAGGGCGTCGCGGTCGCCGGTGGCGATGAGCACGTCCATGCCCTGCTCGACCGCCTGGACGGTGAGCGTGGCGATGACGTCGTCCGCCTCGTAGTTCTCGGCCGTGATGACCGGGACGTGCAGGGCGGCCAGCACCTCCTGGACCAGGCTGACCTGCCCGCGGAAGTCGGTCGGACTCTCCGACCGGTTGGCCTTGTAATCGGCGAAGATCTCGCTGCGGAAGGTCTTGCGGCCGACGTCGAAGGCCACGGCCAGGTGCGTGGGCTTCTCGTCGCGCAGGATGTTGATCAGCATCGACGTGAAGCCGTAGACCGCATTGGTCGGCTGGCCCGTCGTCGTGGAGAAGTTCTCCACCGGCAGCGCGAAGAAGGCGCGGTAGGCGAGCGAGTGCCCGTCGAGAAGGAGCAGTCGCGGGCGGGGCAGGCCGGGCTGGGTGCCTGTCGTCGGGGCGGCGGGCGCGGAGGTGGAGACCGGAGCGGACATCGGGTCCGATCCTAGGTGCGGGTGCCGACTGGTTACCGTGCCCTCGTGACGACCCCGCCTCCCCCCTGGATACCGACGGACTCCTTCAGCCCGCTCGACGACAAGCTCGGCATCGAGATCATCGACTTCGACCCCGATCGGCTCGTCGCAACGATGCCGGTGAAGGGGAACGAGCAGCCGTTCGGACTGCTGCACGGTGGGGCCACGTGCTCGTTGGTGGAGACGATCGGGTCGTGGGCGGCGATGCTCGGGGCCGGCCCGGACCGCAAGGCCGTCGGCATCGAGCTCAACGCGACGTACGTGAAGTCGGCGACCTCCGGCGTCGTGACCGCCGTGTGCACGCCGGTACGGCGCGGCCGGACGCTGGCGACCTTTCTGATCGAGGTCAGCGACGACAAGGGCAACACGACGGCCAGTGCGCGCCTGACCTGCATGCTCCTCCCGGCCTGACCGAACTCAGGCGGACAGCCCCCGCGCCATCGGCCGACGCCGGGCCGCGGCCGGGCGCCGCGGGGCGGGCACGGGGAGGCCTCGGCGTTGCCACGACGCGAGCGAGCGCGTGAGCGACTCGACGGTGACGATGCGGCGCGTGGTCAGCGGGGCGAAGCCCATCCGCGCGAAGAACCGCTGCCGCTCGGCCTCGTGCCCGCCGACGGCTGCCACGACGTAGGACGCGTCGGACTCCTCCGCGTAGGACGCCGCGGCCGCAAGGAGGAGCACGCCCGCGCCCTGCCGCCGGTGCTCCCGGTGGACGACGAAGGTGTCGACGGTGACCTGTGGGTTGCCGAGCACCAGGGACAGCGGGTCCAGTCCGAGGACGGCGAGCCCGACGGCCACCTCGCCCGATGCGCCCGGCGCGGCGGCATTGGGCCCCGGGAGGACGGCGAGGACGACGCGGTGCCCGGGGTCGTCGAGCAGCCGGCGGAATCCGGAGGCAGCCGCGTTCAGCCGCGTATGGCCGGCGAGGACGTCCTCGGCATGCGCATCGGCGCGATGCTGCCGGACGAGCGCAAGGACGGCGGGCAGGTCGGCAGCACGCGCGGTGCGCGTCACCACGCGAGACCGTGAACCGGTTCCTGACACAGGAGCCCTCCCCTGGACGGTGGGTGGAGACTGCACCCCTGAGCAGCCGTGATCACGGCGGCGCGCCGGACCGGCACACCGCGTTACCACGACGGCGTGTCGCGGAAAGGTCACAGGTCAGCGCGGAAGAGACGGTCGAGCAACACAACCGGGTTAGGGTCCGACCTCAACTCATCCGCCAGGGAGGTCGAGTGACGCACGCGGGAGACCGTGTCAAACACCGGACGGCCCGTCGTCCGGAACGCGCGGGCGGGGTCCTGCTCCGTCTGCTGCTCGTCGCCGCCTTCGGCTTCGGTCTGGCCGCCTTCACCCCTGGCATCGCCCAGGCGGAGGGCGAGGCAGTCTTCGGCGCGCTGCAGACCAGCAAGAGCGGCCCCATCGAGGGCGTCAAGGTGGTCGTGCAGACCGCCGACGGCAAGGAGGTCACGTCGGTCACGACCGACGCCGACGGCAAGTGGTCGGCCGACCTCCCGGGCCCCGGTCAGTACGTGGTCAAGGTCAGTGCGAGCGACCTCCCCGATGGCATCAAGCTCAGCGGGGCGGACAGCCGCACGGTCACGGTGGAGGCCGGGCGTCGCCAGCCGGTGAGCATCGGCCTGGAGGACGGCAGCCGAGGGTCCGGCGGCGGGGGCATCCGCGCCGTCCAGCTGCTGGTCGACGGCCTGCGCTTCGGGTTGCTGATCGCGATGTGCGCCGTCGGGCTGTCCTTGATCTTCGGGACGACGGGGCTGACCAACTTCGCGCACGGCGAGCTGGTGACCATCGGCGCGATCATCGCCTGGTACATCAACGTGGACGGCGGCGTCCCACTGATCCCGGCGACGATCCTGGCGATGATCGCCGGTGCCGCGGTGGGAGCCCTGAACGAACTGGGCATCTGGCGGCCGCTGCGGCGGCGCGGCACAGGACTGGTCGCGGCGCTGGTCGTCTCCATCGGCCTGTCGCTGTTGCTGCGCTACCTGATCCAGATCGTGTACGGCGGGTTCTCCAACCCCTACGCCGAGTACCAGTCGCAGCTTGCCGTGAACTACGGCGTCTTCACGATGACCAACCGCTCGCTGTTCTCGATCATCGTCTCGATCGTGGTCCTCCTCCTCATCGCGGTGATGCTGCAGCGGACGAAGATCGGAAAGGCCATGCGGGCGGTGTCCGACAACCGGGACCTCGCGGCCTCGTCCGGCATCGACGTCAACCGGGTGATCCTCGTCGTGTGGATGATGGGCGGTGCGCTCGCGGCGCTGGGGGGTGTCCTCCTCGGCCTCTCCGACCAGGTGCAGTGGGACATGGGTTTCCGGCTGCTGCTGCTCATGTTCGCCGGCGTCACGCTGGGCGGCCTCGGCACCGCCTACGGAGCGCTGGTCGGCAGCCTCGTCGTGGGCGTCTTCGTACAGATGTCGACGCTGGTCATCCCGGACGACATGAAATACGTCGGAGGTCTGCTGCTCTTGATCGTCATCCTCGTCATCCGGCCCCAGGGGATCCTGGGCAGCCGCGCACGGATCGGCTGAGCCATGGGAGAGCTGCTCGACGCACTGGCGATCGCGCTGAAGGCCGCCCTGGGCTTCCAGGCGATCTTCTTCGCACTGCTGGCCATCGGCATCAACGTGCAGTTCGGGTACACCGGACTGCTGAACTTCGGTCAGATCGCGTTCGCGATGCTCGGCGGATTCGGGATCGCGGTCTCGGTGACCCAGTGGGGTCTGCCGTTCTGGGTCGGCGTGCTGATCGGCGTGCTCGCGGCCGTCGTCCTGGCGCTCCTCCTGGGGTTGCCCACCCTGCGGCTGCGGGCCGACTACCTGGCCATCGCGACGATCGCGACGGCTGAAGGGTTACGGCTGTTGTTCAGGTCCGTGTCGGCCACATCCGTCACCGGCGGCACGCGCGGCCTGGCGGCCTTCAACGGCGACTTCTACGCGCTGTCCCCGTGGCCGACGGAGGGTCGCTACTCGATCCTCGGGACCAGCTGGTCGGGCGCCCAGTTGTTCGTGGCCGTGGTCGGATGGCTGCTGGTCGTCCTCGCCTCCCTCCTCGTGTGGGCACTGATGCGCAGCCCATGGGGCCGCGTCGTCAAGTCCGTGCGCGAGGACGAGGACGCCGTCCGGGCACTGGGGAAGAACGTCTACGTCTACAAGATGCAGGCACTCGTCCTGGGCGGCGTGATGGGCGCCCTGGGCGGGATGATCTACGCCGTCGGCACCGGGTCGGCGATCCCCGACCAGTACCAGAACGCCAACACGTTCCTGGCCTACGCGGCGCTGATCCTCGGTGGAGCGGCGCGGGTCCTGGGCCCGGTGGTGGGCGCGATGCTCCTGTACTTCATCGTCCAGTTCGCCGACACCGGTCTACGTACGCTGATCAGCAAGGGCGCCATCCCGGAGGGCCTGCTCTCCGCGACCGACGTGGCTCAGATCCGCTTCGTGCTCGTGGGTCTCGGGCTCATGCTGCTGCTGGTGTTCCGGCCACAGGGCATCTTCGGCGATCGACGAGAGGTGATGCTCGATGCCCGCTGACCCGACACCGCACGGCGGGACCCCGTCCGATCCCACGGCATCCCCCGGCGCCCCGCGCGCCTTCCGCCACGGCGACACCCCGCAGCGGCTGGCCCAGGTCGCCCTGCGCGACGTCCCGTGGGAGATCGGGGTTCCCAAACCGGACCCCGCGATCGTCGTCGACGACGTCGCCCGCACCTTCGGGGGCCTGACCGCGGTGTCGGTCGACCATCTGGAGATCCAACGGGGCGGCATCACCGGCCTGATCGGTCCGAACGGCGCCGGCAAGACCACCCTGTTCAACCTGCTGACCGGGTTCGACCAGCCCAACACCGGCTCCTGGTCGTTCAACGGCCGACCGCTGGGCAAGCTCGCCCCGCACGAGGTGGCGCGGCTCGGCGTCGTCCGGACGTTCCAGCTCACCAAGGCGCTGTCCCGGCTCACGGTGCTGCAAAACATGCTGCTCGGGGCTCAGGGCCAGCGCGGCGAGGGCTTCTTCCGCGCACTGATCCCCGGAATCTGGCGTGGTCAGGAGAAGGAGAACACCGAGAAGGCGATGGACCTTCTGCGGCGGTTCAAGCTGGACGCGAAGAAGGACGACTTCGCCGGCACCCTCTCCGGGGGGCAGCGCAAGCTGCTCGAGATGGCGCGCGCGCTGATGAGCGATCCCCAGGTCGTCATGCTCGACGAGCCGATGGCCGGGGTGAACCCGGCGCTCACCCAGAGCCTCCTCGGCCACGTCAAGGACCTGCGCGAGCAGGGCATGACGGTGATCTTCGTCGAGCACGACATGGACGTCGTCCGGGACATCAGCGACTGGGTGGTCGTCATGGCGGCCGGGCGGATCATCGCTGAGGGGCCGCCGGAGTCGATCAGCCAGAACCAGGCCGTGGTCGACGCCTACCTGGGCGCGCACCACGACGCACCGCTCACTGTCGAGGAGGAGGACGAGGTCCTTCGCGAGGCGGAGCGGGAGATTGCCCGGGAGCAGAACCTGGAAGAGGGCGAAGTGCTCAGTTCCGATGCCCCGCCGGAGAGGACCGACAGATGAGCGATCCCCTGTTCGTAGTCGACGAGTCCGGCGAGGATCTCACCCGCGCCGCCCAGGTGGCGTCGACGACCGAACTGTCCCGGGCGGAGTTGGCGGCGACCCGCGAGGAGCACGTGCGGCTGGCCGAGGGCGCGCTGGTCCGCGCCGACGAGCTGGTGGCCGGCTACGTGCCCGGGGTGAACATCCTCCGCGGTTGCGACTTCTACCTGCAGGACGGCGAGCTGGTCGGGATCATCGGTCCCAACGGTGCCGGCAAGTCAACGCTGCTGAAGGCGCTCTTCGGGCTGATCCCGGTGCGTTCGGGATCGGTCAGCCTGCGCGGGGAGGAGATCACCTCCGCGCCTGCCCACCGGCTGGTCTCCCTCGGCGTCGGTTACGTACCGCAGAACAACAACGTGTTCCCCTCGCTCACCATCGAGGAGAACATGCAGATGGGCGTCTACCTGCGACCGAAGACGTTCAAGGACCGGTTCGACTACGTCGTGGACCTCTTCCCGCTGCTCGGTGAGCGCCGCAAGGGCAAGGCGGGGTCGCTGTCGGGCGGCGAGCGCCAGATGGTGGCCATGGGCCGGGCCCTGATGATGGATCCGTCGGTGCTGCTGCTCGACGAGCCGTCGGCCGGCCTCTCCCCCGCCTATCAGGACGAGGTCTTCATCCGCTGCCGCCGGATCAACGCGACCGGAGTCTCGATCATCATGGTCGAGCAGAACGCCCGCCGGTGCCTGCAGATCTGCGACCGCGGGTACGTGCTCGACCAGGGCCGCAATGCGTACACCGACACCGGCGAGTCGCTCATGCACGATCCCAAGGTCATCGAGCTCTACCTGGGGACGCTCGCCAAGGCCAAGTAGCTGCTGACGCCGACCGGCTGCAGCCCCCCTACGTCGACGGACGCAGGGCCCCGGGATCGCATCGACTCCGGGGCCCTGCGCGCGAGCACCGCACCGAGCCGTGCTGCGACCTCGGAACGGCGGAGGGTTCTCGTCGATCACGCCTGCGGCCGACGGACGGCCGACCCCCCGCTCGGTGGCGTAGCGACGCTCCAGCCTCGGCGCGGGCCATGCCGGGCGACGGGTCGGGAGCTCGACAGCATGCGCTTGGCCCACGTGATGGGATCCGGCCTCCAGAGCAGCCGGCGGTGGCGGGGAGCCGCTTGACCAGCGGGAGTGATGCCGCCCGCAGCGTCGACGCCATGTGAGAGGGCGACCGCAGCGCCCCCGGACCCGGACAGCACAGTGGCCCGGCACCAGAACGGTGCCGGGCCACTGTGGTGGAGCTAGCGGGTCAGCGCTGCACGATCACAGCGCTTCGTGCCTCAGCGCTGCACGATCACAGCGCTTCGTGCCTCAGCGCTGCACGATCACAGCGCTTCGTGCCTCAGCGCTGCACGATCACAGCGCTTCGTGCCTCAGCGCTGGGGGCCGATGCCCTGGGCGTTGAGACCCTGGATGATCTTCGACGACTCCTCGAACCCGATGACGACGATCGCGTCGGGGTTCATGTCGACCATCTTCTGAACCTCGGAGTCGAAGTTCGCGGCCTGCGGGTCGTAGATGACGCTCTGGATGTCCTTCTCGGCGAGACCGCTGGCGATCAGGTTCTTGCGGGTGTTCTCCGCGAGCCCGGTGCCGTACGGGTCGTTGAGAGCCAGGATGCCGACCGTGTTGTTGCCGTCCCCGGTGATGACGTCAGCCAGTGCGCGGGACTGAAGCGTGTCCGGCGGTGCGGTCCGGAAGTACAGACCGTTGTCGTTGTACGTCGTGAAGATGTCCGAGGTGTTGGCCGGAGAGATCTGCATGACGCCGGCACCGGTGATGGTGTCGATGACGGTCTGGCTGACGCCCGATGAGGCCGCACCGACGATCGCGTTCACGCCGGCCTGCAGGAGGCGGTCGACGGTCTGCGTCGCCGTGTCGGTGGACGTGTCGCCGGAGTCGCCGCCCTCGGCGCGGACCTGAGCGCCCAGGACGCCGCCGGCCGCGTTGATGTCGTTGATCGCAAGCTGGAAGCCGGCGACCTCCGGCGGGCCGAGGAACGCGAGGTTGCCGGTCTGCGGCAGCAGGTAGCCCATCACCAGCGGTGCGCCGGTGGCGCCTGCCGACGCGGGCTTTCCGCCATTCGGGCCCTCGTTGCTCGCCGCGTTCGCCTCGTCGCCGGCGAACACGTACTGGTTCTTGTCTGCGTGGATGGTGTTGTCGGACTCGAAGTGCAGGATGCCGAAGCTCGCCTTGGCAGGCTCGCCGGCGTCGGTGAAGGCCAGCGGACCCGAGACACCGTCGTAGTCGGGGTTACCCCCCGCCTTGATGATCGTCATGCAGGAGCTGAAGTCCGTGCACTTGTCGCCGCCGAAGGTGACACCGTTGACGTACGTCTTGAAGACCTTGGCGTCGTTGGTGCCGGCCATCTGGGCGGACAGCGCGGTGAGGACGACGGCGTCGTAGGTCTCGCCCGCGTAGTTGTAGTCCTGGAGCTTCGGGTCGACCTTCAGCAGCCGGTCGGTGAAGTCCGAGGACAGCTTGGTGAGGGGCGCGGTGCCCTTCATGCCCTGCAGGGAGCCGGGGTTGGTGAAGTCCTTGCCGAGGGCGTTCCCCATGTTGCCGTCGGTGCCGTAGACGTTGACCTGCTTGGTACCGCTGCCGCTGCTGCCGCTGCCGCTGCTGTTGCTGCTGCCACCGCCACAGGCGGTGACTGCAAGCAGAGCGGCACCGGCGATGGCGATGCCGCGGGCGGTGGTCCCAGTGCGCATCAAGCAACTCCCAGTGTCATCTGTGCGCCCCATGGCGGTTCCGCAGGGCGGCTCCACCGCTCGGACGCCCGATTGGTGCCGAGAACCTAACTGCCGGGGGCTGTGGATAGACCCCGCATGGCACTCACCGTGATGAGGTCGTGACCTGACGATGTCAGGCCGAGAACAGGGGGAAACGCAGCGTCACTCCGGAAGCCAGGTCAGGCGGACGTGCCCTCAGCCGCCCCGTCGGGCTCGAGGATCGACTGGGCCAGCGCCTTCATGGACGTGCGCTGGTTCATCGCCGTCCGCTGGATCCAGCGGAACGCCTCGGCTTCGGTGATGCCCTGTTCCTCCATGAGCCGGCCCTTGGCCTTCTCCACGATCTTGCGGGTCTCCAGGCGCTCCTCGAGGGTGCGGACCTCGCCGTCGAGTGCCGTCATCTCCGAGAAGCGGGCGCGGGCCACCTCGATCGCCGGCACGAGGTCGTTCTTCGAGAACGGCTTCACCAGATAGGCCATGGCGCCCGCGTCGCGCGCGCGCTCGACCAGTTCACGCTGGCTGAAGGCGGTCAGCACGATGACGGGGGCCATCCGCGCCGACGCGATCTGCTCGGCGGCCGACAACCCGTCGAGCACCGGCATCTGGATGTCCAGGATGACCAGGTCGGGGTTCAGTTCCTTCGCCCGGTCGACGGCCTGCTGACCATCGCCGACCTCGGCGACGACGGAGTACCCCTCCTCCTCGAGCATTTCCTTGAGGTCGAGGCGGATGAGCGCCTCGTCCTCGGCGATGAGGACCCGGATCGTCTCGCTGCTCACGGGCGGCAGCCTAGCGACGTCGGCCGCCGCGCACCTCCCCGCTACGCTGCTCAGGCAGCAGCCGGGCACTCCGGCAGGCCCCCGTACCCCAATCGGCAGAGGGAGCGGATTCAAAACCCGCGCAGTGTGCGTTCGAGTCGCACCGGGGGCACCGCCGTCCTGACCGGGCGCCGGCGATCACCGTCGGGGGCAGCCGACACGATTGTCGGTCGTCGCCATACGGTGGCCCCGTGACCGAGCCAGCCCCGCACATGACCCCCGAGCAGTTCCGTCAGCACGGCCACGAGGTCGTCGACTGGATAGCCGACTACTGGGCCCGGATCGGGTCCCTGCCGGTGCGCTCGCAGGTCTCCCCCGGCGAGGTCCGCGCCTCCCTTCCCGGTGCGGCCCCCGAGCAGGGCGAGCCGTTCTCCGCCGTCCTCGCCGACCTCGACCGGGTCGTGCTCCCGGGCGTCACGCACTGGCAGCACCCCGGCTTCTTCGGTTACTTCCCGGCCAACACCTCCGGGCCCTCGGTGCTCGGCGACCTCGTCTCCGCCGGGCTCGGTGTCCAGGGCATGTCCTGGGTGACCAGCCCGGCCGCCACCGAGCTCGAGCAGCACGTCATGGACTGGCTCGCCGACCTGCTCGGGCTCCCGGCGTCCTTCCGCTCCGACGGACCCGGCGGCGGCGTCGTCCAGGACTCCAGCTCCGGCGCCAACCTGGTCGCACTGCTGGCCGCGCTCCACCGGTCCAGCAAGGGTGCGACTGTCCGTCAGGGCGTCGACCCCGATCGAGCCACCGTCTACGTCTCGCCGGAGACCCACTCCTCGATGGAGAAGGCCGTCCGCGTCGCCGGCCTCGGCACCGACGCCCTCCGCATCGTCGAGGTCGACGGTGACCTCGCCATGCGCCCGGCGGCGCTCGCCGCCCGGCTCGAACGGGACGTCGCCCGCGGCTACACCCCGGTACTGGTCTGCGCCACGGTCGGGACGACGTCGACGACGGCGGTCGACCCGCTGGCCGAGCTGGGGCCCATCTGCCAGAAGTACGGCGTCTGGCTGCACGTCGACGCCGCCTACGCCGGGGTCAGCGCGATCGTCCCCGAGCTGCGCCCCCTTCAGGCCGGCGTGGAATGGGCCGACAGCTACACCACCGATGCGCACAAGTGGCTGCTCACCGGCTTCGACGCGACGCTGTTCTGGGTCGCCGACCGCGCGGCGCTCACCGGGGCCCTGGCGATCCTCCCGGAATACCTGCGCAACGCCGCCACGGATGCCGGCGCGGTCGTCGACTTCCGCGACTGGCAGATCCCGCTCGGCCGCCGGTTCCGTGCCCTCAAGCTGTGGTTCGTCCTCCGCTGGTACGGCGCCGAAGGACTACGCGCACACATCCGCTCGCACGTGGCACTGGCCCAGGAGCTGGCTGGATGGGCAGCGGCGGACGAACGCTTCGACGTCGCCACCAAGCACCCGCTGTCGCTGGTCTGCCTGCGCCCGCGCTGGGCGGAGGACGTCGACGCCGATGTCGCCACCATGACGCTGCTGGAGCGGCTCAACGACGGCGGCGAGGTGTTCCTGACCCACACGACCATCGGCGGCAAGGCGGTGCTGCGCGTGGCCATCGGCTCCCCCACCACCACCCGCGCGCACGTCGAGCGGGTGTGGACGCTGCTGCGCGAAAGCCACGACTGGCTCGCCGCCGACTTCGCTGCGGCCGCCGCCGACCGCGCAGCCGAACAGGAACGCGCCCGCGCTGCCGGGGAGCAGGCTCGTGCCTCAGCCGAGCAGGCCGGCCTCGATGCCCAGCGGAGCGAGGAGGCTGCTGCCCCGGAGGCCGCGACGCCCGAGCCGCAGGATCAGGAGCAGGACGAGCCCGAGAGCGGCTCGCTCAGTCCTTCGGCGACCTGAGCAACCCCTGCTGGGCCACGGTGGCCACGTGCGTGCCGTCGGCAGCCCAGATCTGCCCGAAGCACAGCGCCAGGCCTCCGGAGGCGGCAGGGCTGTCGGTCTCGTAGAGGAACCACTCGTCGGCCCGCACCGGCGCGTGGAACCAGACCGCGTGGTCGAGGCTGGCGCCGACGGTGCCGTCTCCCCAGCCGCCGACGCGGGCCAGCCCGGCACTCAGCAGCGTCAGGTCGCTGACGAAGGTCAGGGCCGCGGCGTGCACGGCACCGTCGTCCGGCAACCGGCCGGCGACCCGCATCCAGAGCAGGGTCTCGGTGTGCGGTAGCTCCTTGATCTGCCGCTCGAAGGGGTCCTCCAGGAGCCGCTGTTCCACAGCACGGCTGATCTCCAGTGCGCCCTCGGCGGGTGAACCGTGGCGCCCGGCGACGTCCGCCAGCGACGGCAGGTCGTCGGGCGACGGCACAACAGGCATGGGAAGGAAATGGGCCGCGACCGGGGTCTCCGCGCGGTGGTAGTCGGCGGTGAGGGCGAAGATCGCGACGTCCTCACCCTTGCGCCACTGGTAGGCCAGCACCCGTCGGGTGCTGAACGACCGGCCGTCCCGGATCCGCTCGACGACATACCGGATCTCCTCCTTCGGGTCGCCCGGCCGCAGGAAGTACGAGTGCAGCGAGTGCACGGGGCGCTCGGCCGGCACGGTGAGCCCGGCCGCCATCAACGCCTGACCCGCCACCTGACCACCGAAGATCCGCTGCATTGACGTCCGGGGCGTCTGCCCGACGAAGACGTCGGTCTCGCGCTCTTCCAGCTGGAGGACCGCCATGAGCGCCGCGGCCTGACTGTCGCCGACCGCCGCGGTCACGCGACTCCTCGCCGGCGCTCGTCGACCGCGTGCCCGTTCGGTGCGGTGCCCTCGCATGAGCTCGCACGCTCGCTCACGAGTCGGTGCCCACTTCGTGCACGCGGATCAAATTCGTCGAACCGACAGTGTTGGGGGGACTTCCGGCCACGACCACGACCCGGTCGCCGACCTTGAGCCGCCCGATCGACAGCAGCGAGAAGTCGACCTGGGCCACCATGTCGTCGGTGTGCTCGACCGAGGGCACCAGGAACGTCTCCACGCCCCAGGACAGCGCCAGCTGGCTGCGCACGCGCGCATCGACGGTGAAGGCCAGCAGCGGCTGACGGGGGTGCAGCGCGGCCAGCCGCTTCGCGGTCTCGCCGGTCTGCGTGAAGGTGGCCAGCGCCTTGACGTCCAGCGCCTCGCCCACGTCCTTGGCCGCCCGCACGATCGCCCCGGAGCGCGACCGCGAGCGGCGCACCACGTCCGGCACCGGCATGGTGTCGCTCTCGACGGCGTCGATGATCCGCTCCATCGTCCGGACCGCGCCGATCGGATGGGCACCCACCGAGGTCTCCCCCGACAGCATCACCGCGTCGGCACCGTCGAGGACGGCGTTGGCGACGTCGGAGGCCTCGGCGCGGGTCGGCCGGGAATTCACGATCATCGACTCGAGCATCTGGGTGGCCACGATCACCGGCTTGCTCCGCTCGCGGGCGGCCTGGATGGCGCGCTTCTGCACCAGCGGCACCTGCTCGAGCGCCACCTCGACGCCGAGGTCCCCACGGGCCACCATGATCGCGTCGAACGCCTCGACGATGGCCTCCAGGTTCTCGACCGCCTCGGGCTTCTCCAGCTTCGCGATGACCGGGACGTAGATGTCCTCCTGCCGCATGATGTCGCGGACCAGTTCGGCGTCGTCCGCGGAGCGGACGAAGGACAGCGCGATGAAGTCCACGCCCAGGTGCAGGGCGAAGCGGAGATCCTCCTCGTCCTTCTCGGAGAGCGCGGGCACGCTCACCGAGACGCCGGGCAGTGACAGGCCCTTGTTGTTGGACACCTCGCCCCCCTCGACGACGAGGCAGAACACGTCGGGCCCCTCGATCCGGACCACGGTGAGGGCCAGCTTCCCGTCGTCCACGAGCAGCCGGTCACCGACGACAACGTCGTCGGCGAGGCCCTTGTACGTCGTGGAGACCCGCTCCACGGTGCCCGGC
The DNA here is from genome assembly GCA_025965695.1 of Blastococcus sp. Classification (GTDB taxonomy): domain Bacteria; phylum Actinomycetota; class Actinomycetes; order Mycobacteriales; family Geodermatophilaceae; genus Blastococcus_B. The sequence continues at coordinate 6,028 of JAOPWM010000032.1, read as the reverse complement.
ACGTCCTCGACCGTGATGCAGACCTGGCTGCCGGTCACCCACGTGACCGAGCCATCGGTGAACGTGCCGAGGCGGATCTTGGGGCCCTGCAGGTCGGCCAGGACGGCGACCGCGTGGCCGGTCGTGTCGGAGGCTTCCCGGACCCGCTGGTAGGCGGTCGCGTGGTGGGCGTGCGCCCCGTGGCTGAAGTTCAGCCGGGCCACATCCATCCCGGACTCGATGAGGGCGGTGATCTGCTCGAGGGAGCTGGTCGCGGGCCCGAGGGTGCAGACGATCTTGGCGCGGCGGGACATGGAGACAACGCTAGTGGGGTGCCGCCGATCCCACCGGAGGGACCCGGTGACGGCCCGACAATTCGGCGTGGCCGCCACCGAATTCCCTGGCGGAGGGCGACCGCGACCGGCCGGGGCAGGTCGGAGCGGCCGGTCAGTATCGTGTCCGCCCCCCGCGGCAGATGTCACCGGCCACGAACACGCCGGAGCTCTCCCCATCGAGGGGTGGCGCCGTTCCGCTGCAACCATCACGGCGTGACCGATGCCCGCATGCCGACCACCCGGGACGAACGGCGCGCCGCCGGCACCGTCTGGCGGGCCGTGCCGTACCCGGTACGCAAGCAGGTGGTCACGGCTGCGCGGCGGGGCCGGATCTCCGCCGACCCGATCGCCTTCGAGACCGGCCGTGAGTGGGCGGCCACGATGCTGCGCCCGCGTGGCCAGCACTGGTGGCAGCGTCACCCTGGGCGTACGTGGTTGCGGCTGGCGCTCGCAGGAGGAGTCGTCGCCGAAACGATCTGGCTGGTGTCGTCGGGGAGGCCGCCCTGGGCGACCGTCTGGCCCCTGCCGGTCATCGCCTACCTGCTCGTGCTGCTCACGCTGTTCAACCTCGGCGTCCGGCGGAGCCTGCGGCGGATCGTCGCCGTTCCCACAGACCCCGCCTCACCGGAACTCAGCGCAGGGCGACCGCCGTCGGGGTGACCGGCCGCGGCAGGTCCGAGCCGCCGGTCAGGAACGTGTCCGCCCCCGCGGCCGCGGCGCGACCCTCGGCGATCGCCCAGACGATCAGCGACTGCCCGCGGCCGATGTCACCGGCCACGAACACGCCCGGCACGGTCGACATGAACTGGTCGTCACGCGCCACGTTGCCGCGGCCGTCGACCTCCACACCGAGCGCGTCGATCAGGCCCTCGCGCTGCGCCCCGGTGAAGCCCATGGCCAGGAAGACCAGGTCGGCCGGGAGCTCGCGCTCGGTGCCCTCGATCTTCTGGAACCGGCCGTCGACCCGCTCCACCTCGTGCAGCAGCAGCGCCCGCAGGTTGCCTTGGGCGGGGCCCTCCTCATGACCCAGGAAGCGCTCGGTGTTCACCGAGTAGAGCCGCTCGCCGCCCTCCTCGTGCGCGCTGGAGACCCGCATGATCATCGGGTACGTCGGCCACGGGTTGCTGTCCTGCGCCCGGCGGTCCGGCGGCGCCGGCATGATCTCCAGCTGGGTCACCGAGGCGGCGCCCTGCCGGTGCGCGGTCCCGAGGCAGTCGGCCCCGGTGTCACCGCCACCGATGATGACCACCTGCTTGCCCTTGGCGTTGATCGGCGGGTCGTCGAGCTCGCCGAGCGCCTGGAGGTTGCCGTAGGGCAGGTACTCCATGGCCAGGTGGATGCCGGCCAGCTCCCGGCCCGGGGCGGGCAGGTCGCGGCCGACGGTCGCGCCACCGGCGAGGACGACGGCGTCGAAGTCCGCTCGCAGCTGCTCGGCCGACAGGTCGCCGTCCTTGCTGCCGCCGACCTCGACGCCGGTGACGAACCGGGTGCCCTCGGCACGCATCTGGTCCAGCCGCCGGTCCAGCACGGCCTTCTCCATCTTGAACTCGGGGATCCCGTAGCGGAGCAGACCGCCGATGCGGTCGGCGCGCTCGTAGACGGTCACGTCGTGTCCGGCACGGGTCAGCTGCTGTGCCGCAGCCAGCCCGGCGGGGCCGGAGCCGACGACGGCGACCTTCTGGCCGGTGCGCTCCGCCGGCGTCTGCGGCTGGACCCAGCCCTCGTCGTAGGCGCGGTCGATGATCTCCCACTCGATCTGCTTGATCGTGACCGGCGACTCCTGCAGGTTCAGCACGCAGGAGCACTCGCACGGGGCAGGGCACAGCTTTCCGGTGAACTCCGGGAAGTTGTTCGTCGAGTGCAGCCGCTCGATCGCGTCGTGCCAGTCGTCCCGACGGGCGAGGTCGTTCCACTCCGGGATCAGGTTGGCCACCGGACAGGCGTGGTGGCAGAACGGGATGCCGCAGTCCATGCAGCGGGCCGCCTGCTTGCGCACCTCCGCCGTCGGGAACAGCGGGTCCTCGCCGTTCTGCCGGGCGACGTAGACGTCCTTCCAGTCCCTGATCCGGACCTCGACAGGGCGGCGCTGCGGCAGTTCCCGGTCGAACTTCAGAAATCCGGTCGTGTCAGCCACGTGCAGCCTCCATAACGGCCAGGTCGACGTCGTATCCGGCGGCCTCAGCGGCACGCCGTGCTTCGAGCGCGCGACGGTAGTCGCGCGGCATGATCACGCTGAACTGCTCCGACCAGCGGCCCCAGTCGGCCAGCAGCGCGTGCGCCACCGTCGACTCGGTGTCGGCGGCGTACCGGACGAGGACGTCGCGCAGCCACTGGGCCGACTCGCCGTCCAGCGGCTCGATGTCGACCATCTCGTCGTTCACCCGGTGCCGGGCCAGGTCCAGCACGTAGCAGATCCCGCCGGACATGCCCGCGGCGATGTTCCGCCCGGTCGCGCCGAGGATCACGGCGCGGCCTCCGGTCATGTACTCCAGCGCGTGGTCGCCCACGCCCTCGACGACGGCCAGCGCACCGGAGTTGCGCACGCAGAACCGCTCGCCCACCCGGCCGCGCAGGAAGATCTCGCCGGCCGTCGCGCCGTAGCCGATGACGTTGCCGGCGATGACGTTGTCCTCAGCCGCGAAGGGCGCTTCGCGGGAGGGCCGGACGACGATCCGCCCGCCGGAGAGCCCCTTGCCGACGTAGTCGTTGGCGTCCCCGTACAGCCGCATCGTGATGCCGCGGGGCAGGAAGGCGCCGAACGACTGACCCGCCGACCCACCGAAGGTCAGGTCGATGGTGCCCTCGGGCAGACCCTCGCCACCGAAGCGGCGGGTGACCATCGACCCCAGCATCGTGCCGACGGTGCGGTTGACGTTGCGCACCGGCAGCTCGAGGCTGACCGGCCGGGCGTCCAGCAGCGCACCCTCGCACAGCTGGATCAGCGTCTGGTCCAGCGCGATGTCGAGGCCGTGGTCCTGGGACTTCACCCGGCGCAGCGGCGTGCCCTCGGGCAGCTCGGGCACGACCAGCATCGGCGAGAGGTCCAGGCCCTCAGCCTTCCAGTGCCCGACGGCCTTCCGCGTGTCCAGCAGCTCGGCGTGGCCGATGGCCTCGTCGATCGTCCGGAAGCCCAGCTCGGCGAGGTACTCGCGCACCTGCTCGGCCAGGAACTCGAAGAAGGTGACGACGAACTCCGGCTGCCCGGTGAACCGCTTGCGCAGCTCCGGGTTCTGCGTGGCGACGCCGACCGGACAGGTGTCCAGGTGACAGACCCGCATCATCACGCAGCCGGACACCACCAGCGGAGCGGTCGCGAAACCGAACTCCTCGGCGCCCAGCAGTGCTGCGACGATCACGTCGCGGCCGGTCTTCATCTGCCCGTCGACCTGCACGACGATCCGGTCGCGCAGCCCGTTGGCGAGCAGCGTCTGCTGGGTCTCGGCCAGGCCGAGCTCCCAGGGCGAGCCGGCGTGCTTGAGCGAGGTCAGCGGCGCGGCACCGGTGCCGCCGTCGTGCCCGGAGATCAGGACGACGTCGGCATGTGCCTTGCTGACGCCGGCCGCGACCGTGCCGACCCCCACCTCACTGACCAGCTTGACGTGGACCCGCGCCTCGTTGTTGGCGTTCTTCAGGTCGTGGATGAGCTGCTTGAGGTCCTCGATCGAGTAGATGTCGTGGTGCGGCGGCGGGCTGATCAGGCCGACGCCCGGCGTTGAGTGCCGGGTCCGGGCGACCCACGGGTAGACCTTGCTGCCCGGCAGCTGGCCGCCCTCGCCGGGCTTCGCGCCCTGCGCCATCTTGATCTGGATGTCGTCGGCGATGACCAGGTACTCACTGGTGACGCCGAACCGTCCGCTGGCCACCTGCTTGATCGCCGAGCGGCGCAGGTCGCCGTTCGGGTCGGGGGTGAAGCGGTCGGGGTCCTCGCCGCCCTCACCGGTGTTGGACTTGCCGCCCAGCCGGTTCATGGCGATGGCCAGCGTCTGGTGCGCCTCGGCCGAGATGGAGCCGTAGCTCATCGCGCCCGTGGAGAACCGCTTGACGATCTCGCTGACCGGCTCGACCTCGTCCAGCGGCACCGGCTCCCGGACGCCGGTCTTCAGCGTGAAGAGCCCGCGCAGGGTGGCGGCATCCTCCGACAGCTTGTCGACCGTCTGCGTGTACTTCTCGAACACGTCGTACTGACGCGACCGGGTGGCGTGCTGGAGCAGGAACACCGTCTCGGGGTTGAACAGGTGCAGCTCGCCCTCGCGGCGCCACTGGTACTCGCCACCGGTGTCCAGCCGGCGGTGGGCCCGCTCGGTCGGGTTCTTCGGGTAGGCCCGGCGGTGGCGCATCGCCACCTCCTCGGCGAGGACGTCGATGCCGACGCCGCCGAGCGGGCAGGACGTACCGGTGAAGTACTCGTCGACGAGGTCCTGGGACAGCCCGACGGCCTCGAAGATCTGGGCCATCGTGTACGAGCCCGCGGTGCTGATGCCCATCTTGCTCATCACCTTGAGCACACCCTTGCCCAGCGCCTTGACCATGTTGCGGACGGCCTGGGCGGGCTCCACGCCGGTGAGCGCACCGTCGCGGATCAGGTCCTCGATCGACTCGAAGGCCAGGTAGGGGTTGACCGCGGCGGCGCCGTAGCCGAGCAGCAGCGCGACGTGGTGCACCTCGCGGCAGTCGCCGGACTCGACGACGAGGCCGACCTCCATCCGGGTCTTCTCGCGCACCAGGTGGTGGTGGACAGCCGCGGTCATGAGCAGCGCCGGGATCGGCGCGCGCTTCTCGTCGCAGTCGCGGTCGGACAGCACGATGATCCGGGCGCCGGCCGCGATGGCCTTGGAAACCTTGGTCCGCAACTGCTCGATCGCCTCGGCGAGCGCGGTGCCTCCGCCGTTGACGTCGAAGTGGCCGGTGATCCGGACAGCGGCGTACCCGGGCAGGTCGCCGTCGTCGTCGATGTGCAGGATCTTGGCCAGCTCGTCGTTGTCGATGACCGGGAACGGCAGGAACACCTGCCGGCAGGACGCCGGGGTCGCCGCGAGCAGGTTCTGCTCCGGACCGAACGTCCGGCCGAGGCTGGTCACCAGCTCCTCGCGGATGGCGTCCAGCGGGGGGTTCGTCACCTGCGCGAACAGCTGCCCGAAGTAGTCGTAGAGCAGCCGGGAGCGGTCCGACAGCGACGCGATGGGGGTGTCGGTGCCCATCGAACCGATCGGCTCGGCACCGCTGGAGGCCATCGGCGTCACCAGGATGCGCAGCTCCTCCTCGGTGTAGCCGAACAGCATCTGCCTGCGGACGACGGACTCGTGGCTGGGCCGCGAGCGGCGCCGCTCGGGCAGCGCGGGGAGGTGGACCAGCCCGGCGTGCAGCCAGTCGTCGTAGGGGTGCTCGGCGGCGAGGGCACCCTTGACCTCCTCGTCGGAGACGATCCGCCCGGAGGCGGTGTCGACGAGGAACATCCGGCCCGGCTGCAGCCGGCCCTTGGCGACGACGTCGGCCGGCGGGATGTCGAGCACGCCGACCTCGCTGGCCAGCACGACCAGGTCGTCCTTGGTGTGCCACCAGCGGCCGGGGCGCAGACCGTTGCGGTCGAGAACGGCGCCGATGAGCGTGCCGTCGGTGAAGCAGACCGCGGCGGGGCCGTCCCACGGCTCCATGATCGAGGAGTGGAACCGGTAGAAGGCCCGGCGGGCCGGGTCCATCTCGTCGTGGTTCTCCCA
>JAOPWM010000280.1 GCA_025965695.1 Blastococcus sp. | reverse complement strand
CCCGCACCCGCACGCCGCCCAAAGCCGGCAGTACTTGGCGGTCCAGTCGATCGCGGTAGGCCTGCATCGTGGACGGACTCTTGCCTTCGAGCTGGCTGAACCACTTCTCCGCAAGGTCGGCGATCGTGATCTCCGTAGTGACCTCGTGGCCTATGCCGGACCGTCCGCGGTCGCGCAGGGCCAGGGCCAGCGCGACCGCTCGGCGGCGCCCTTGGTCTTCGCTTGTCGCTCGATCTGGCGGGTCACCCCATCCCGGTCCCGGAACAGACAGGTAGCGCGGTATCCGGACGGGAGTCGATAGATGCGGACCTGACCGTGCGTCCCGAGCTCCACATGCGGTCGTCCCACGACAGGCCCCCTGGCTCCGTCAAACCACGCCAGCTGCGCACCCTTCGGCCGCATAGTTTATTCGCCAGCCCATACTTTACCCATAGATGACTATCAAGATCGTCCGATGGCGATCAACGACGACCGCCGCACGACGTGCCTGTGAGCAGTACTTTTGCGTACTAGTCGTCCGGAGCAAATGACACTCGAGTACACGGACTGTTAATCAGCCGGTTCGGGGTTCGAGTCCCTGATGGCGCACCACGATCGACCAGCGGCTTCGTCCTCGCGGACGGGGCCGCTTCGTCGTTCTGGGCGTGCAGGTCGCCTACTTGTCGTCCCTGTCCCGGACGAGCCGCAGATGCGGGCGCGTTGCGATGTCCTCGCCAGGGTCGTCGACCTGCGGCAGTCCGGCCGCCCGCCGGACCCGCTGCTCCGGCACCCCGAGCGCCCGGGCCAGGAACTCGACCAGACCCTCGCTGATGAAACTCCTCGCGCCGATCCGCGCCATCCGCTCGATCGTCTCCGGAGGAACGACCCAGCGGGACAGCCGCGACGCCTCGCCCGGCGTCCGGGCCAGCTCCCACAGGCGGCGCCGCACCAGTCCCTGCAGGTCCTCGTCGGGCACGAGGAGAAGGCTAGGCCCGGCCGGAGCCGGTGGCATCCGGGAGCGCGGCTCGATCACCCCTGCGAATTGAGCCAGATCCCGCCCACCGGCTGGGCGTCGGCGGCGTGCCCCAGCGGGGGCAGGCCGTACATGTCCTCCAGGGTGCGCAGCAGGCTGTAGTGGTCGATCCGCTGGTCGCTGGCGCCGGCGTTGACCATCGGGCCTACGAGGACGGTCGCGATGTGGTTGGCCGAGGAGCCGTTGTCCTCGTCGAAGGTGACCACCAGCAGGCTGTTGTGCTGCTGGGCCCAGGTCACGTATTCGGCCAGGTTGTCGCGGGCCCAGCGGTCCCCGGTGGCGACGCCGCAGTCGTGCATGTCGTTGCACACGTTGGGCACGACGAAGGACACCGTCGGGAGGGACGAGTAGTCGGCGGGCAGGGCGGAGTAGGGCTGGTTGACCGACGCGGGGAGGTCGGGGAAGTCCACCCAGGGGTTGTGCCTGCGGGCGTAGTCCCCTGCGTCGCAGCCGGTGTACCCCGCGCTGGGCAGGTCCTCCGAGTAGCCGACGAAGGTCTTGCCGGCCGCCTGAAGCTGGGCCGCGAGGTTCGGGCCCGAGAACGTCAGCGGACAGGCGTCGTCCTTGACGCCCTGGGTGGAGCCCGAGAAGAGCGCGAGGTAGTTCGGCTGGCTCGGGTGGGCCACCCCGTGGGCGTCCGTGAAGGTCGCACCCGCCTGGGCGAGCGAGGTCAGGTAGGGCGCGTCGGGGCTCCCCACGATGTTCTTGGCGTCCTCGTTCTCGAAGATCACCACGAGCACGTGATCGGGCGTCGGCACGCCGCCTGTGGCGGCGGTCTGGTCACCGGCCGCCGACGACGACGGCGCATTCGAGCTCGCGGTCCCGCCGGACTGGCTTCCGCTGGAGCAGGCGGTCAGGACCGCCAGAGCGACGGTGGCGGCTGCGGCGAACCTCCGGGCGGACACTGCGCCGATTGTGCCCTTCGAGGCCCCTCCGGAGGATGCGCTCGCCCGGCGTCGGGAAGTACCGGCTGCCCTGGCGGCGTTGTCCCGGGCGTGAGCAGCACAGACGTCGTCGTCATCGGCGCTGGGCAGGCGGGTCTGAGCACCGCCTGGGCCCTGGCCCGTCAGGGGTTCGAACCCGGCTCCGGCTTCGTCGTCCTGGATGCCGACGAGGGACCCGGCGGCGCGTGGCAGCACCGCTGGCCGTCCCTCACCGTCGGCACCACCCACCGAGTCCACGACCTGCCCGGTCTGCCCTTCGAGCCGGAGACCGAGAATCTGCGGGCCGCGGAGGTCGTCCCTGCCTACTTCGCGGAGTACGAGCGCCGGTTCGAGCTGCCGATCCACCGGCCGGTCCGCGTCGACGCCGTCTCCCGCACCGACGACGACCGGTTCCTCGTGCAGACCAGCAACGGCGACTGGACGGCGCGAGCGGTGGTCAACGCGACCGGCACCTGGACCCGTCCGTTCGTCCCCTGCTACCCCGGCCAGGAACTGTTCCGCGGTCGCCAGCTGCACACCGTGGAGTACCGCTCGGCCGCGGAGTTCGCCGGAACTCACGTCGTCGTGGTCGGCGGCGGGGCGTCGGCCACCCAGCTGCTCGGCGAGATCTCGAAGGTCGCGGACACCACCTGGGTGACCCGCCGCCCACCGGTCTGGCGGGAAGGACCCTTCGACGAGAACCTCGGCCGGCAGGCCGTCGCGATGGTCGAGCAGGCGGTGCGCGAAGGGCGCCGTCCCGGCAGCGTCGTCAGTGTCACCGGCCTGCTCGTCTCCACGCCCTACATCCGCGATGCCCTCGACCGCGGCGTCCTGGAGCGGCTGCCGATGTTCGACCGCATCACCGAGGACGGCGTGGCGTGGACGGACGGCCGGTTCGTCGCCGCCGACGTCATCCTCTGGGCCACCGGCTTCCGCGCCGCGGTCACCCACCTGGGGCCGCTGCGCCTGCGTGGGCCCGGCGGTGGCATCCGCATGGACGGCACCCACGTCGCCAGGGAGCCGCGCATCCACCTGGTCGGCTACGGCCCATCGGCCAGCACGATCGGCGCCAACCGCGCCGGCCAGTCGGCGGCCCGCCAACTGCGCCGGCTGCTGCGTCCGGCCGCAGAACTCCCCCGCACCGCCTGAGCTCCTCCTCAGGGGCGGTCCCCCTTACGTAATAGTGAGATGCGACCCGGACCCGACCGCTGCACTGGCAGGTCGGCAGCCAGTGCTCGCATGGCTACTCGTTCGTGTCCGTGAGGCGGCTCCCGGTCGGCGACGCACAGGGGTGACACCACGTGCCGGGCTTCGGCCAACGATCTGTTCGGCCGGCTGGTCCCGGCCGGATCCATTCGGCGACTTCTGCGCGACGCGTCGTCCTGACCGACCTACGTGCGGTACGCGGGCGTCGGCGTCTCCGTACAGGCGCGTATGGGTGCGAAGGGTCAGAGACGCGCCGGGACAGGTCATGTCACGTGTCGGCCTCCTGTCCCGGCCATGGCTGTCGTGCCACGGTGTCCCGTTCCGCGAGTGCACCCGCACATCGGAGAGCCTGTCGCTCCCCGGGCAAGGAGATGGCATGGCTCTCGACGGCGCCACCACGCAGCTTCCCGACTCGCTGGCCGGGATCACGCTCCGCCCGGACGATGCCGGGTTCGCCGACGCGCGAGCCGCGGCGGTGTGGAACGGGGACATCACCCGGCACCCGGCGCTCATCATGCAACCGACCTCGAGTGCCCAGGTGGCTGATGCCGTGGCGTTCGTCCGTGCGCAGGGCGCCGACCTGACCGTGCGGGGCGGCGGCCACAGCTTCGCCGGCAACGCCGTCGCCGACGGTGCGGTCATGATCGATCTCTCGCGGCTCAATGAAGTCCGGGTCGACCCGGAGGCGCGCCGGGCCTACGTCGGCGGCGGCGCGGCATGGGCGGCGGTGGACGCGGCGAACGCCGAACACGGGCTCGCGGTCGTGGGGGGAACCATCAGCCACACCGGGGTGGCCGGCCTGACCCTGAGCGGCGGAATGGGGTGGCTGACCAACGCCCAGGGATTGAGCAGCGACAACCTTCTGGCCGCCACGGTGGTGACCGCCGACGGTCGCACCGTCACCGCGTCCGAGGGCGAGAACACCGAGCTGTTCTGGGCCCTGCGCGGCGCAGGCACGAACTTCGGCATCGTCACCGAGTTCGTCTTCCAGCTGCACGAGGTGAACCCGATGGCGAACCTCGGACTCTTCTTCTGGCGTCCGGAGGACGCCCGGGAGCCCTTGCGGTTCGCGCGCGACTACGTCTTCGAGCTCCCCGCCGGGACCGGTGTGCTGATGGCGGGTCTGTCCGCGCCGCCGGCGCCGTTCGTTCCGGCTGAGTACCACGGGCTGACCGGGATCGCGGTGATGATCGTCAGCTGGGACAGCGCGGAGGAACACGCCGCGGCGGTTCAGCCGCTCCGCGACCGGGGACCGCTGTTCGAGCTCGTGACGCCGATTCCCTACGTCGCACTGCAGCAGATGCTCGACGAGAGCGCCCCGTGGGGCGCCCGCGGGTATGAGAAGGCGCTCAACCTCATGGAGCTGTCCGACGGTGCGATCGACGTCGTCCTGGAGTGGCTACCCCTGAAGACCTCACCCCTGTCGTTCATGCCCGTGTTCCCGCTCTCCGGGGCATTCCATGAGGTCGACGACAAGGCCACCGCGTTCGGCGGATCGCGGGCCACCCGCTGGGTCATCAACGTCGCCGCGATAGCACGGGACGCGGACACCGTCGCCCGCGACCGGACCTGGGTGCGGGACTTCATCGACGCGCTGCGGCCGTACGCCTCCGACGAGGGCACCTACCTCAACTTCCTGGCCGACGCCGACGAGGACCGGGTGCGCAGCTCCTACGGCGAGGCCAAGTACCGCCGCCTGGCCGCGCTGAAGACCGAATGGGATCCGGACAACGTCTTCCACCACAACCCGAACATCCGCCCCGACGGTGCCGGCCTCCCCGCGCCACGACAGGCCCCGGAGGAGGCAGCACCCCTGCACACCACCTGAGCGACGCACACCCAGACGAACGCTGTGAAATGGCCGGCCGACTACGCACCGGCTGACCTGCGAGCTCAGCGGACGGGTCGGGGTCCTTCGTCGTCGGCAACATGACCTTCCTGCTGCCCGGTTCCTGGGGCGAGTGGACGGCGAAACTGCTGCCGGGGGAACGCCGGCTCGGGGATCGCGACCCCGGTCTCGTTCACCCCGAACGTGCTCGACCCCTGGGTCGGCTTCGCGGTGTTCGCCGGCGAGGTCGCCGTCCTCCTGGTGGTGGCCCACCTGGCCTTCCGCCGCCGGGACGCCTGAACCCCCTCCTGTGCCCGGCCCCTCGGGCCGGGGCACAGTTGTGGGGTGACCTCTCCCGATCCGGCCGCCGACGGCCGCCGCCGCGCCGACGAGTTCCTGACCCTGCTGGGCGAGGACGACGACGCCGCTGCCGCGCTCCTCGGCGGCGTGACCGAGATCCGGGATCTGGTGTTCCTCGGCGCCGGGCTGACCGCGATCGCCCGCGCCGAGGCCCGGTCCCTGCCGCCGGCCCAGCGGGCCCAGGCCAACACGCGCCAGGAACGGCTGGGCTTCGTGCGCGACGCGAACCGCAGCAACCCGGAGGGGCTGCGGACGTGGCTGCGTCAAGCAGGCGAGGAGACCCTGCTCATCCGCTCACAGCAGGCGGTCGCCGACCGACTCGAGGCCACCGCTCAGGAACGGACGGCGACCCGCGCGGCAGCCGAGGCCAGCGGCACCGCGGCAGCAAGCAGCGCCCCGACGACCACGTAGGTCCAGTCCAGTCCGATCCCCGCGGCGAGGAAGCCGAGCGCGAGCGCACCCGTGGCGGTGCCTGCGTCGAACGCGGCGTTCCACATCGCGCTCGCCGTCGTCGTCCCGCCCTCCCCGGCGCGGGCGAAGGCGGCGACCAGGGTCAGGTTCTGGGTCGCCCCGAAGCCCGCGCCGAACACGGCCGCCCCGATGAGCACCCAGACCGCGCCTGCTGCGAGACCGACCGCGATCAGCACCAGACCCACAGCGGCCACGACCAGCGCCAGCGGGAGCAGCCACGTGCCGCCGAGCCGGTCGGCCAGCATCCCCGAGCGCCAGCGGGTCACCGCACCGGTGACACCGAAGACCAGCAGTGCGACGGTCACCAGCACGCCATCCGGTCGCTCGATGGGCAGGAAGGTGACCACCCCGCCGCCGGCCAGGGTGACGACGAGCAGCACGGCGGACGGCGCCAGCGCGGCGCGCACCGCGGCACGTCGGGTGCCCGCCGGCCCCGGCCCCGCCTCCGGAGCGACCGACCGCACGAGCACCGGGACCAGGAGCAGGCCGAGCAGCGGTGATGCAGCCAGCCAGGACAGCCAGCCGACGTGCCCGTCCAGCACGAGGGCCGCCCCGGCAGGGACCGCGAGCAGGTTCGGGATCGCGATGGCCAGGCCGTAGAGGCCGATGGACTCCCCGCGACGTCCCGGCGGGGCCACCCGTGCGGCGAGGGTCGCGCCGAGCACGGTCAGGACGGCGAACCCCGCGCCGCGGACCGCCGAGAGCGCCGAGATCCAGGCCACGCTGTCGTGCAGGACGTAGAACGGCGACGGGACGCCCATCGCGATCAGGCCGCCGGCGAGAACGGGCCCGAGCCCGAACCTCGAGGTCAGCGAGGGGATCACCATCTGCACGGCGATGGTGACGACGAGGAAGACGGCGGTCACCACGCCCGCGGTGCTCTCGGCCGCGCCGCCCGAGACCGCGTAGACCGGAAGCGAGGCCAGCGTCAGGCAGTAACTGGCGAAGCCGAGGACGGTGACGCCGATCAGTGCCTGCATGCCCCGCGATCGCACCAGCGAGACGCGGACGTCCCCCGTTCCCCCATCCACCCCCTGAGCATGACCGGACGCGCGGGCCGTGCCGCGGGCGGGTAGGCAGAGCGCATGTCGCTGCTGACGGTGGGTCACGGCCCGCAGGGGCGCGACGCGCTCGGCGCCCGCCTTGCGGCGGCAGGTGTCGAGGTCGTCGTCGACGTGCGCCGCTTTCCCGGTAGCCGGAACAACCCCGACGTCAGCCGGGAGGCCCTCGAGAAGTGGCTGCCCGCCCTCGGCATCGGCTACCGCTGGGACGAGCGGCTGGGCGGCCGCCGCCGGCTCCCGCCCGGGAAACCGGTCGAGGACGACTGGTGGACCGTTGCCCAGTTCGCCGCCTACGCCGCTCACACGCGGACGGCGGAGTTCAGCGCCGCCCTGGACGAGGCGCTGGCCGAGGCGGCGAGCACGACGGTCGCGGTGATGTGCAGCGAGAGCGTGTGGTGGCGCTGTCACCGGCGGCTGATCGCCGATGTCGCCGTCCTCGCCCGCGGCGTGCCGGTCAGCCACCTGATGCCCGACGGCCGGCAGACCCCGCACCGGCCCTCGGAGGGCGCCGTGGTCAGTGACGGCGTCGTCCGCTGGCCCGCCACCTGACCGGAGGGTGGCCCGGTTAGCCCATGTGCGGGTAGCGGTGGTCCTTTGCCGGCACGAATGTCTCCTTGATCGACCGAGTGCTCGTCCACCGCTGCAGGTTCTGCGGGGCGCCGGCCTTGTCGTTCGTGCCCGACGCCCGCCCGCCGCCGAACGGCTGTTGGCCCACGACGGCGCCCGTGGGCTTGTCGTTGACGTAGAAGTTGCCGGCCGCGTTGCGCAGGAAATGCTCCGCATGCGCGATCGCCGCGCGGTCCTGCGCGATCACCGACCCGGTCAGCGCGTACGGCGCCACCGATTCCATCTGGGCGAGCACCACGTCGTAGTCGGCGTCGTCGTAGACGTGCACGGCGAGCACCGGGCCGAAGTACTCGGTCGTGAACACCTCGTGCGCGGGGTCGGTGCCCTCGATGATCGTCGGCCGGACGAAGAAGCCCTCACTGTCGTCAGCGGTCCCACCGGCGATCACCGTCAGCGCATCGTCGTCCTTGGCCCGGTCCAGGACGCCGGACAGCTTCGAGAACGACTTGCGGTCGATGACCGCGCCCATGAAGTTCGAGAAGTCGGTGACGTCGCCCATGGAGAGCGACTCCGTCGTCGCCACCAGGTCGTCCCGCATCCGCGACCACACGCTGCGCGGGACGTAGGCCCGGGAGGCCGCCGAGCACTTCTGCCCTTGGAACTCGAAGGACCCGCGGATCAGTGCGGTGCGCAGGACGTCGACGTCGGCCGAGGGGTGCGCAACCACGAAGTCCTTGCCGCCGGTCTCCCCGACGATCCGCGGGTAGCCACGGTAGGAGGCGATGTTCTCCCCCACGGTCCGCCACAGGTGCTGGAAGACCGGGGTCGAGCCGGTGAAGTGGATCCCGGCCAGGTCGCGGTCGGCGAGGGTGACCTCGGAGACGGCGATCCCGTCGCCGGTGACCATGTTGATGACACCCGGCGGAAGGCCCGCCTCCTCCAGCAGTCGCATCACGAAGTGCGCCGCGAACTGCTGGGTCGGGGCCGGCTTCCAGACGACCGTGTTGCCCATGAGCGCCGGCGCGGTGGGCAGGTTGCCGGCGATGGCGGTGAAGTTGAACGGCGTGACCGCGTAGACGAAGCCCTCGAGCGGCCGGTGGTCGACCCGGTTCCACACGCCGGCGCTCGACTCCGGCTGCTCGGCCAGGATCTGCCGGGCGAAATGCACGTTGTAGCGCCAGAAGTCGATCAGTTCGCAGGCCGCGTCGATCTCGGCCTGGTAGGCGGTCTTGCTCTGGCCGAGCATCGTGGCGGCGTTCAGCGTCTGCCGCCACGGACCGGCCAGCAGGTCGGCGGCCTTGAGGAACACCGCGGCCCGATCGTCGAAGGAGAACTCCTGCCAGCCGGGCGCGGCCTCCTTCGCGCACCGGACGGCCTCCTCGGCGTCGGCGTGGGTGGCGTGCGCCGACGTCCCGAGGACGGCGGAGTGCCGGTGCGGCTGGACGACCTCGAACTTCTCCCCGGCGGCCATGCGCTGCCGCCCACCGATCGTGCTCGTCAGTTCGATCGGCTCCCCGGCCAGCTCCGGGAGCCGTGCCTCGAGGGCAGCCCGCTCGGGTGAACCGGGCGCGTAGGTCAGCACCGGCTCGTTGTGCGGGGCCGGGACACGGGTGACGGCATCCATGGAAGGAACCTCGATCTCAGGAGCGGGTGACGAGTGAACGGAGGAAGAAGCCGACGTTGGCCGGGCGCTCGGCCAGCCGGCGCATGAAGTAGGCGTACCAGTCGATGCCGTAGGGGACGTAGGCACGCACCTGAGTCCCGGCGGCGGCCAGGCGGCGCTGCTCGTCGGGGCGGATGCCGTAGAGCATCTGCACCTCCCAGGAGTCCGCGGACCGCGAGTGCTGGGCGGCCAGTTCGTGCGCGCGCTGCACCATCGCCGGGTCGTGCGAGCCGACCATCGGGTACCCCGGGCCGGCCATGAGGATCTCCAGACACCCGGCGTACGCGGCGTCGACGTCCTTCTTCTTCTGGTGCGCCACGGTGGGGGGCTCGTTGTAGGCGCCCTTCACCAGCCGCACCCGTGAGCCGGTGACGGCGAGCGCCTTGGCGTCCTCCTCGGTGCGGAAGAGCATCGCCTGGAGGACTGCACCGGTGCCGGGATGCTCCTTGCGCACCTCCGCGAGGGCACCCAGCGTGGCGTCGACGGTGCGATGGTCCTCCATGTCCAGGGTGACCGTCGTGCCGATCGCGGTCGCCGCCTCCACCACCGGCCGCACCAGGTCGAGCGCGAGTTCCTCGCCCCCGCCGGGCAGCGACTGACCGAAGGCCGACAGCTTCACCGACACCTCCGCGCCGGGGCCGAGCTCCAGCGCCGCCAGCCCGCCGAGGAGGGCCAGGTAGGCATCCCGCGAGCGCTCCGCCTCGGCGCGGGTGGTGATGTCCTCGCCGAGATGGTCCATCGTGACCCGGATGCCGTCGGCGCGGAGCGACCGGACGGCGGCGAGGGCGTCGTCCAGGGTCTCCCCCGCCACGAACCGCTGGACGACCTTGCGGGTGGCCGGGTTACCGGTCATGGCGCGGCGCAGCCCCGGACGGCGGGACGCGACCAGCAACGCCTTCTGCATCAGCACGGTCGACCTCCAGGGCGGGAATCGGACGCCTCGACGCTAGGCACCGCCACCCCTTCGGGCCAGGGACAGATGTCCAGAACCCAGGGCCGTGCTCTCATACAGATGTACAGCCGCCCGGCGGCCACAATGGCCATCGTGGCCGCACAGGAGGGGGCGAGGTGCGCGACGACCTGCAGGAACTGGTCGACGAGGTGTCCCGGCTGCTGGCCGCCCCGGCCACGCTGGAGGACGCCGCGTTCACCCTGCTCGCCTTCTGCGCCCACGATGACACCCGGTCCGAGGCGATGGACGCCGTCCGCACCCGTTCGATCCTGACCCGCGGCTCGCCGGCGGCCACCCGCGCCTGGTTCGAGGAGTTCGGCATCGCGGCGGCCGAGGCACCGCTGCGCACGCCCGCCGACGAGAGCGCCGGGATCCTCACCCGGCTGGTCATCCCCGTCCGGCACGCCGGACGCACCCACGGCTACCTGTGGCTGCTCGACGGTGGCCGCATCGAGCCGTCGGACGACGGGAACCGCTCGCTCGCCGCCGCCGTCGACCTGGCCGCGGAGGCCGGCCGGCTGCTCGCCGAACGCGCCGCCGCCGACGAGGACCTCGGCCGCCCCCTGGCGACGGTGCTGACCGGGAGCCCGACGGCGGCGGGACAGGCCGTCCGGGCCCTCGCCGCGGTCCTCGGCGAGGACTCCTCCCAGGTGCTCGTCGCGCTGATGCCCGGGCCGGCCGGGCTGCCGGCGGGGTGGCGACTGCCGGGCGCGGGGGTGATCGCCACCCAGTTGGAGGACGGCGGGGTCGCCGTCCTCGTGCCGCTGGCCACGCCCGGAGACCTGCGTCCGGCCGGCGCCCTGGCCGCGGCGTCCCTGTCCGGACTGCCTGCGGGCAGCGCGGCCGGGGTGTCCGCGGTCCGGCAGGGGGTCGGAGGGCTGCCGGCCCAGTGGGCGCAGGCCCGTGCGGCGGCCCGGGTGGCGGCCGCCGTCCCCCGCCTCTCCCCCGTCGCGCACTGGGCCGAGCTGGGCGCGTGGCGGCCGGTCAGCGAGCTGGCCGGGCCCGACCCCGTCGTCGTCCCACTCCTGTCCGACCGCGTGCTTGCCGAGACGGCGGAGGTCTTCCTCGACTGCGCCGGGAGCGCCTCCCGGGCCGCCGCAGCCCTGCAGATCCACCGGCAGACGCTCTACTACCGCCTCGCGCGGATCGGCCAGATCACCGGCCTGGACCTCGCCGACGGTGAGACACGGCTCCTCCTGCACAGCTCGCTGAAGGCGGCCCGACTCTTCCCTGGGCACTGACCGCCCGAGCAGGCACGCGCTAGTCGAGGTCGGGGGCGGTGAAGCGGGGAGTGAGCCCGTCGTCGGGCTCGCCACCCTCGCCCGGCAGCGGTGCCTCGTCCTCGGCGGCGCGCACCTCGGCGAGTGACTCCTCGACGGGCGGCTCCCGCAGCCCCTTGGCGTCCCGTTCGAGTGCCGCCAGCAGTCGCTCCTCGTCCGGGGCGAGATCACCGGGACCCAGGTGACCTCCTGGTTCACCGGCGTCCGAGCCGGAGCCCATCCCACTGTCGGGCAGAGCGCTCTCGGGGTCCGTGCCGTTCCGGCCGGCCATGCTCATGAGGTCTCCTCACCTGGGGTGATCATCGAGGGAAGTTCGGCTCCAGCCGCGGGACGATCACCAGTTCCGGGACGAAGCTCGAGGGGTCCAGGGTCAGCAGCGTGCGCACCATCCCGGCCACGGTGGCCGGCGGCATCATCAGATGGGCGGGGATCCCCCACTGCTCCATCATCGGAGTGTCCATCGCCGCCGGGATGATGCTCTGTACGCGGCAGGGGAACGGCCGCTCGGTGCCGTCGGGCAGCACGGTCGCCTTCTCCCGTAGCTCCCGCTGGATGCACTTCGTCGCCTGGCGGAACGCCGCCTTGGAGCCGTTGTAAGCGATCGCGCCACTGCCGGCGGTGATCGCGGACAGCGAGACCACGTGGACGACGTCCGCGGTGCGCCCCTCCGGAAGGTGCTGCACCCGCTTCATGAACTCGCTGGTGAGGAACACCGGCCCCTCGCAGTTCACCGCCTGCACCTGGCGGTAGTCGGCCAGCTCGATGTCGGTGATGTAGCCGGGGCGGTCGATGCCGGCCACGTTGACCAGGATGTCGAAGGCGTCGCCGTGCCGGTCGAAGAGCTCCGCGACGACCTTCCGACGGCTCTGGTCATCGGTGACGTCCAGCGCCACGACGTCGCCGGAGCCGCCTGCCCCGGCGACCCGCGCCCGGGTCTCCTCGCTGCCCACGGCGTTGATGTCGGCGATCGCGACGTGGGCTCCCGCCTCGGCCAGGGCGACTGAGGTGGCCCGGCCGAGCCCACTGGCCGCACCGGTGACCAGCGCCACCCGCCCCGGCAACGACGCAGTTGCGTCCATGTACCCCTCGCCCTCGTCCGCCCCCCTCACCCTCTCGGACAACGGGGCCGGGCGCAGGTCGGCGAGACCCGTCCCGCGACCACCCGCCCCGTACAGCGGTTCGTGATCTGGCTCTCACCCCTACGGGGGGACCTTGCCCGGGTTCGAGTACTCCTCCATTCAGCTCCTCACGTCCCGTGCCGAACCCACTACGCACAGGAAGTCCGAGTTTCACAAGGAGGTGCACTGCATGATCAGCAACCAGCGGGGATCCACCGCTCAGGATGCGCCGAGCTACGGCGTCACCTGGGGCGGCGTTCCCCTCCACGCGCGACGGGCCATGACCGTCGCCGTCGCCACACTCGTGGCGGCGGGGCTGGCCGGTCCGACCGCCGCATCCGCGGCGACCACCACATCAGCCTCGTCTGCCGACCAGGTGTCGGTCATCGTTCGCGAGCTCGAGGGTGCCGGTAACGCGCCCGAGCGGGCGGTGTCGGCATTCGGCGGCACCGTCGGCCGGCAGCTCGGCGTCATCGGCGGCTTCACCGCCGAGGTGCCGGTCGACCGGCTCGACGCCCTGCGCGGCGTGGCCGGGGTCGACTCGGTCACCAAGGACGCCGGGCTCGCTCTGCAGAGCACCGACGTCGAGTCGCAGGCGACCCAGGCCGGTTCGCTCTACACGATCGCCAACCAGGTCACTGGTGCCTCGGCGATGTGGGACGCGGGCTACACCGGCAAGGGCGTCGACGTCGCCGTCATCGACTCGGGCGTCGTCCCGGTCGACGGCTTCAAGACGCCCGGCAAGGTCGTCTACGGCCCGGACCTGAGCCTCGAGGCCAACGGCCCGGCGAAGAACCTCGACACCTTCGGTCACGGCACACACATGGCCGGGATCATCGCCGGGCGCGACTCCGCCGCGGGTGCCTCGGTCACCGGGGACTCGTCGAACTTCGTCGGCATGGCTCCCGACTCCCGGATCGTCAGCATCAAGATCGCTGACGCCAAGGGTCAGACCGACGTCTCGCAGGCCATCGCTGCGATCGACTGGGTGGTCCAGAACCGCGACAAGAACGGTCTGAACATCCGGGTGCTGAACATGTCGTTCGGCACCGACGGTGTCCAGGACTACCTGCTCGACCCGCTGGCGTACGCCGCCGAGCAGGCCTGGCACAAGGGCATCGTGGTAGTCGTGGCCGTCGGCAACGAGGGCTTCGGCACGGCGAAGGTCAACAACCCGGCCTACGACCCGTACCTGATCGCCGTCGGCAGCAACAACGCCAACGGCACCGCCACCACGGCCGACGACGTCGTCTCGTCTTTCTCGAACGACGGTGACGGCACCCGCAACCCCGACCTGGTCGCCCCTGGCGACAAGGTGGTCAGCCTCCGGAGCCCGGGTTCCTACCTGGACGCCACGTACCCGGCTGCCCGCATCGGGGAGCGCTTCTTCCGTGGCAGCGGCACCTCGCAGTCCACCGCCGTCGTGTCCGGTGCCGCGGCGCTGCTGATCTCGCAGCGTCCGGAGCTCACGCCGGACCAGGTCAAGGCGCTGCTGACGCGTACGGCCGAGCCGATCCCGGGGGCCACCGCGGCCCAGCAGGGAGCCGGCCTGGTCGACCTGGCGACGGCCAAGGACACCGCCACCCCGGCGGACGCGAAGCAGACCTTCGCGGTGTCCACGGGTGTGGGCTCCCTGGAGGCCGCTCGTGGATCGGTGCACGTCACCGTCGGCGGGCGCGAGATCCGCGGTGAGGTCGACGTGCGTGGGAAGGCCTTCGACGTCCGCAAGTGGGCGACCGGTCTTCGCAACGGCGGGAACTGGAACGGCATGAGCTGGAGCGGCATGAGCTGGAGCGGCATGAGCTGGTCCGGCATGAGCTGGTCCGGCATGAGCTGGTCCGGCATGTCCTGGTCCGGCATGAGCTGGTCCGGCATGAGCTGGTCCGGCATGTCCTGGAGCGGCATGAGCTGGTCCGGCATGTCCTGGTCCGGCATGAGCTGGTCCGGGATGTCCTGGTCCGGCATGAGCTGGTCGTAAGGAGGTGACGACGATGACGAACGGTGCTTCTGTCATGGGAATTCGCGTGCCCCGACTGGGTGTCCCCCAGCGGATCATGCTGCTCACGGCCTCCGTGGCCGCGATTGCAGTGGCGCTGTTCGTCATCGTCGTCCGCACGCTGCCCGGAGCCCCCACGGCCCTGACCCTGCCGTGGGTGCTCTGGGCCGCAGCCTTCACGATCAGCGAGGCGCTGGTCGTCCACGTCCAGTGGCAGCGCGAGGCGCACACGTTCTCCATGGGCGACCTCGTCCTGGGGGCCGGCCTGCTCCTCGCCACTCCGCGCGAACTGGTGCTCGCCCAGGTGCTCGGCTTCGCCGTCACCCTGGTCGTCCAGCGCCGGCAGCGCGGCGTGAAGCTTTCGTTCAACCTGGCCATCTCGGCCCTCGGCGGTTCGCTGGCCACGATCGTCTTCGCGGTGCTCTCCGGGCCCCTCGGGCTCTGGGACTGGCTGGCGGCGCTGTTCGCCGTCCTGGTCATCACCGTGACCGCCGACCTCTGCATCTTCGCCGTCATCAGCCTGTCCGAGGGGCGTGCCCACCTGGCGCCCCTGCTGGAGATGCTGGCGCTGTCCCTGCCCTTCACCCTGGGCTCGGCCGCCGTCGGCCTGGTCCTGGCCCGCTCCGCGGTCAGCGACCCGGCCGCACTCGCCCTGCTCGCGCTGCCGACGTTCCTGATCGTCGCGGCGTACCGCGCCTACACCGGTGCCCGCGAGCAGCAGGAGAACCTGCGCCTGCTGCACGAGGTCACCTCGCTGCTGCACGCCAGCGGCGACACCCAGGAGGCGTTGGGCGACTTCCTCGACTCGGTCCGCTCGGCGTTCCGCGCCGACATGGCCGAGCTCGTGCTGCTCGGCCCGGCCGGCCGTGAGGGCGCGACCGTCAGCCGCAGCCAGGAGGGTCGCGACCCCGTCGTCATGGCCCCCCTCGACGACCCCGAGGACCATCACCGGCTGCTCCGCCTGGCGACTGCCTCCGGTGCCCTGACCACCCGCACCGGCACCGGCCGCGGGCAGCACCTCGACAGCTATGCCGCCGGCCGCGGTCTCAAGGACGCCATGGCCGCCGCCCTGCGCACCGACGACCGCGTGCACGGGCTGCTGCTCGTCGGTGGCCGCCTCGGTGACGTGACGACCTTCAGCTCGAGCGACCTCGCGCTGCTCGACACCTTCGCCCGCCACGTCGCGACCTCGCTCGAGCGGGGCCGACTGGAGGAGAACCTCCGCCAGGTCACCGACCTCAAGGAGCAGTTGCGTCACCAGGCACTGCACGACCCGTTGACGGGGCTGCCCAACCGCACCCTGTTCCTGGACCGCGTCCGGCACGCGGTCGACACCGCCGGCCGCACCCGCGTGTGGCCCGCCGTCCTCTACCTGGACCTCGACGGCTTCAAGCCGGTCAACGACACGTTCGGCCACGAGGCCGGTGACGTGCTCCTGCGCACCGTCGCCGACCGCCTCCGCGGCTGCCTGCGGCCGGCCGACACCGCTGCCCGCCTGGGCGGTGACGAGTTCGTCGTCCTGCTCAACGGACCGATCGACCGCTTCGGCGTCGACCGCGTGATCGAGCGCATCCGCACCCAGCTCGACGTGCCGGTTCTCCTCGGCGAGGGCGTCGTCACCACTGTCGGCGCCAGCATCGGTGTGGCCATCGGGGACCTCGACGTCCCGGACGCCGACACCCTCGTGCGCAACGCGGACATCGCGATGTACACGGCCAAGCGCTCGCTCGGCAACGACTACGTGATCTACGAGCCGGGCATGGGCGACACGCAGGTCACCCGCAAGGACTCCGCCGCCGAACTGGCCACGGCGATCCGCAACGGCGAGATGCGCACGGTCTACCAGCCGCTGATCGACATGCGCAGCGGCCGGCCGATCGGCGCCGAGGCGCTCGTCCGCTGGCAGCACCCGGTCGACGGGCTGCGCTCGCCCGACCAGTTCATCGGCCTGGCCGAGGACAGCGGCCTCATCACCGAGATCGGGGCCATCGTGCTCAACGACGCGTGCCACCAGGCCGCGCGCTGGGTCGCCGAGACGCCCGACCACACCGACCTCCTGGTGACCGTGAACCTGTCGGCGCGCCAGGTGGGCGACGACCGGATCGTCGAGCAGGTCAGTGCCGCGCTCGCGGCCTCGGGCCTGGAGCCGCACCGGCTCGTCCTCGAGATCACCGAGACCGTGCTGATGCACGACCGCGACGCTGCCGCCGCGACCCTGTGGTTGCTCAAGGGCCTCGGCGTGCGGATCGCGATCGACGACTTCGGAACCGGGTACTCGTCCCTGGCCTACCTGCGCCGGTTCCCGATCGACATGCTCAAGGTCGCCCGGGAGTTCGTCGACGGTCTGGGCCGCGACGCCCACGACGACGTCATCACCCACGCGATCGTCGAGCTGGCCAACACCCTGGGCCTGCTCACCGTCGCCGAGGGCATCGAGACCACGCAGCAGTCGGAAACCCTGGCCGCGCTGGGTTGCGACATCGCCCAGGGCTACCTGTTCTCGCGTCCGATCGAGGCCGACGCGGCCAGCGCCGTCATGGCCGCGAGAGTGTGGCCGACCTTCGGCCTGCCCGTGTGCCCGGCCGTCGAGGCCGGCCCGCAGGCGGAGCTGGCGTCGGCTAGCTGATCGCAGATCAGGCCGCCGGGGCCAGCCCTGCAGCCTCGATCAGCAGTGCCTGCTCCCGGCACCACGGGGACCAGGCCTCGTCGCCCTCGGCGTCCTGACGCCGGCGGAAGGCTGCCCAGTCCAGCAGCTCCCACTCCCCCACCTCGGTGGCGTCCGGTGTGGGCGACCCGCTGAACCGGCCGAGGTAGACGGGACAGATCTCGTTCTCCACGACGCCGCGGAACTCCGCGCGGTAGCGGTAGCCGGGCAACGCCGGACGGACGTCGGTCACCTCCACGCCGAGTTCGAACCGGGCGCGCCGGGCGATGGCGTCGGCGTCGTCCTCGCCCGGCCCCGGGTGACCGCACACGGTGTTGGTCCACATCCCGGGGAACGTCTGCTTCTCGACCGACCGCCGGGTGACCAGCAGCCGGCCGGCGTCGTCGAAGAGGTACGCGGAGAACGCGCGGTGCAGCGGCGTCTCGCCGTGGTGCACCTCCGCCTTGGGCATGCTGCCGATCGACAGCCCGTTCTCGTCGACCAGGACGATGAGCTCTTGAGAGACCACAAGCGCATTGTGGTCGACGCGGCCACCGGAGGTCGGAACGAGTAGGGGCCGGAGGCTCCCCGAGGATCGACGGGGACGGCTCAGCGCCACCGCGGGACGGCAATGGGCCGCGGGGTCGTCCGGAGGACGACAGGTTACTGGTCGTAGTCGACCGTCACTGCGTCGGTGACGGGGAGGGATTGGCAGGTCAGCACGTAGCCGGCCGCCACCTCCTCGGGCTCGAGGGCGTAGTTGCGCCGCATCCGCACTTCTCCGCTGATGACCCGCGCCCGGCAGGTACCGCACACGCCGCCCTTGCAGGCGAACGGCAGGTCGGCACGGATGCGCTGCGCCGCGTCGAGCACCGGCAGGTCGCGGGGCAGGGTCAGCGGCGTGGCCCGGCCGTCGAGGACGACGGTCACCTCGCTGCTGGGGCCGGTCACCGTCGCCGCGTCGCCGCGTACCGGCTCCGGGGGGACGTCGTCGACGTAGAACAACTCCTGGTGCACCCGCTCCCGTGGCACCGCCAGCTCGGCCAGCAGTGCCTGCGCGTCGGCGACCATGCCGTGCGGACCGCACAGCCACCAGTGGTCGACGCTCCCGACGTCGACGAACGCGTCGACGAGGGTGCGCAACCGCTGCCCGTCGAGCCGGCCGCTGGTCAGCTCGGCGTCGCGGGCCTCCCGGGAGAGGACGTGCACCAACTGCAGCCGCGGGCCGTGGCGGTCCTTCAGGTCGGCGAGCTCGTCGGCGAACATCACCGTGTCGGTGCGCCGGTTGCCGTAGAAGACGGTGACCGTCGACTCGCCGTCCCGCAGCGCCGTCGCGGCCAGCGACAGCGCCGGGGTGATCCCGGAGCCGGCGACGACGAAGACGTGCTGGCCCGGGGCGCTCAGGTCGGCGGTGAAGCGCCCCTTGGGCTCCAGCACCTCGATCTCGTCACCGGGGCGCACCTGGTGGACCAGCCACGAGGAGAACAGTCCCCCGGGCACCTCACGGACGCCGATGCGCAGCGCGGCCCCGGCCGGCGCGCAGATCGAGTAGTCACGGCGCTCGTCGCGGCCGTCGTCGGTGCGGCGCAGGGTGATCGACTGGCCGGGCCGGAAGGTGTAGTCGGCGGCGAACTCCGCCGGGACGTCGAACGTGACGGCCGCCGCGTCGTCGGTGAGCCGGTCCACCCGTGCGACCCGCAGGGAACGGAACGCCGCCCGCATCAGATCTCCTTCACGTGCTCGAACGGCTCGCGGCAGCTCCGACACCGGCGCAGCGCCTTGCACGCAGTCGCACTGAACTCGCTGAGCTCCTCGGTGTCGGCGGACCCGCAGAGCGGGCAGGACGCCGTCCGGCGGCTCGGCCCCAGCTGCAGCAGCACCGGCCCTGCGGACCGGACCGGCGCCGGACCCGGCGGCGCGATGCCGGCCTCGAGCAATGTGCGGCGTCCGCCGGCGGTGATCCAGTCGGTACTCCAGGCCGGCGTGAGCACGGTGCGGACGTCGACGTCGGCGAAGCCGGCCTCGTGCAGCGCGTGGACCAGGTCCGCCCGCATGACGCCCATCGCCGGGCAGCCGGTGTAGGTGGGGGTGATCTCGACGACGATGCTGCCGTCGCGCTCGACCCGCACGTCGCGGAGCACCCCGAGATCGGCCAGGGAGATCATCGGGAGCTCGGGATCGGTCACCGACTCGGCGACGACGCGGGCCTCGCCCCGGCCAGAATGGCCATTTTGGCCCTGCATCACGCTCACCACGTCGCCTCTGGATGCGCCCGCGCCAGCCCCTGCAGCTCGCCGAGCAGGGGGGCCAACTCCGGGCCATGCCGCCCGAGACGGCCACTCGGCGCGGCGTCCGCCGGCCAATCGGGTCGCACCAGGGTGGCGCGCGTCAGCACCTCGTCGAGCACCGCCCGCACCTCGTCCCTGACGGTCGCCGGGTCGACGGCGACACCCGCCGCGGTCAGCCGGGCCTCGACGTCGGTCGCGGTGAACAGGTCGGCCAGCAGCGGCCAGACCGCGTCCGCGCCGGCCTGGGTCCGCCGGTGCGACTCCGCCGTCCCGTCGCCCAGGCGCAGCAGCCAGCGCCCGGCGTGGTCCCGGTGGTAGGCGAGCTCGTTGACGCCCTTCGCGGCGATCGCGGCCAGCACCGGGTCCCGCGAGTCGCGCAGCCGGGTGAACAGCGCCAGCCGCCAGGTGGCCGCGGCCAGCAGCCGGACGACGGTCTGCGCGAAGTCCCCGTTCGGGGCCGCCGCCAGCCCGGTGCAGCGGAACTCGTCGGGGTCGCGGAAGTAGGCCAGCACGTCCTCGTCGGGGATCGTGTCGCCGGCCGGGGTCCGTGAGCTGCCCAGCACGCCGGCCGAGCCGGCGCGGGCGAGCAGCAGCCGGGCCTGGCCGAGCAGGTCCAGCGCGATGTTGGCCAGCGCCACCTCCTCCTCGAGTTCCGGCGCTCCGGTCACCCACTGGGTCAGC
>JAOPWM010000238.1 GCA_025965695.1 Blastococcus sp. | reverse complement strand
CCATCAGGGCCCGGTTGATCGGCACGGTCACGACGAACGCGATGGCCAGCGAGCCGGCCAGTGACGCCCAGAACAGAGCGCTCCCGATCCCGGCGTCCATGGCTCCCGGGACGGCGAGCACGATCGCGTTGTCGACGATCTCCATGACGACGATGGAGACGGTGTCCGCCGCCAGCGCCACCCGCACCGCCCGGCGCAACGGAAGGCCGGCGTTCAGGACACCGCGGACGGTGAGCGCGTAGCCGAAGAAGAACGCGAGCACGATCGACAGGGCGACGGTGATGCCGTTGGACAGACCTATCGACGTCCCGATGATCATGCCCAGGACCTCACCGATGGCGCACCCGGTCAGGCAGTGCAGCGTCGCCTGCCGGGCGTCGGCCCATGACACCGGATGCGGAGCGCTGCCATGCTGTTGCCGTGCGTGCCCACGGTCGTGTTCCATGGGAACCTCCGTCGCGTTCGCGTACCCCCCCGGGGTATGCGCCTTCTGTACTACTCCCTCCGACGGCACACCGCAAGGACGGGTTCCGGGGCGTGGCCATCGAGGCGTACGCGCCGGAATGCAAGCAGGGGTCCCCCCAAGGGGGTGGCCGATTCACGTTGAGCCGTATATCTGCCGTACACGAGGAGGTGCTCCGCGAAGGGATGTCGACCGCCTCCGAGCCGTCCGCTGCATGGCGGATCCCCGGGGCGACCCCGGCGCACCCACTGAGGGCGTGCCGGCGATGACCGATACTTCTCCCGGCGAGGCCCGCGAGACCTCTGGTGCAACGACTGGCGGCCTGCTCCGTTATGTCCGCAGTGTCGCCGGTGAGGACGCCGTCGGGCGGGTTCTGGAACGGGCCGGCGTCCCCTACACCGCCGGTCAGCTCGAGAACCAGGCCATCTGGTGGAGCTACGAGACCCGGATCCGCCTGTTCGAGGCCGCGACCGAGGTCGTCGGCGACCCCCGGCTGATGTTCCGCGTCGGCGCGGCCGCCATGCAGACCGGGCTCGCGCACTCGATCGTGATCCTCCTGCGCGCCATGGGCACGCCGCGTCAGGTCTTCCGTCAGTTGCCTCGCGCCGTCGCCAAGTTCAGCACGACCTCGACGATGGAGATCGTCGAGTCGGGGGCCACTTCGGCCACGATCCGGTTCACCCTGCACCCGGGTTTCGAGCACTCCTGGCTGGACTGCATCTACGCCCAGGGGCTGCTCACCACCGTCCCCACGGTGTTCGGGCTGCCGGCCGCGGAGATCGAGCACGACGAGTGCGAGTCCGACGGCGCGCCGTCCTGTCTCTACCGCCTGACCTGGGACCGGCGGAACCGGTTTCCCGGCCGCCGCCGCGACAGGCGGGCCCAGAACCTGGAGCTGACGGCGCTGCGCGGCCAGCTGCGCACCCTGCAGTCGGCGTCCACGGAGCTCGTGGGCAGCGACGACGTCGACACCGCGCTGGAGCGCATCATCGCCCGCGCGGCCGAGGCGGTGCTCGCGCCGGCCTACCTGCTCGCCGTCGAGGGGCCGGCCGGAGGCGCGCCGCTGGTGCACAGCGCCGGCCTCGACCCGGCCGAGGTCCCGGAGCTCGCGGCCGCGCTGCTCGCCGGCGAGGACCTCGGCCCCCACGCGGTGGCCGTGGAGGTCGCCTCCGCACGCCGTTCGCACGGCCGCCTCGCCGCCATCTACCCGACCAGCGAGGGGGTGATGGGCGACGAGGCGGCGCTGCTCGCGGCCTACGCCGGTCATGCCGCCGCTGCACTCGACCTGATCATCGCGCTGGAGGGGGCCCGCCAGGAAGCCGATCGGGCGGGTGCGCTGCTGTCCCTCGCCCACGAGCTGTCCGCCGCGACCGACTCCTGCGCGGTCACCGCCGTCGTGAGCGAGGCGCTGCCCCGCATCGTCGGGTGCACCAGTGCCGGGCTCCTGATGTGGGACGCCGCCAGCGGATCGCTACAGACGCACTCGTCGGTGGGTCTCAGCGACGAGGGCGCCGATCTCCTCCAGATGACGATGCTGCGGGCGGAGGACGTGCCCGAGCTGGTGGGCATGCTCACCGACCGGGAACCCCGGATCATCAGCAGCGCGACCAGCAGCCCTGCTCTCCAGGAGCTGTTGCGCGGCATCGGCACCGAGGACGTCGTGGCCGTGCCGTTGCTGGCCGACACGACCTTCCTGGGCGTCGCGACCGCCGGCTGGGGTGCCGGCGAGGCGCCGAGGACGCTCGACGGCGACGTTCTCGCCCGCCTGCGCGGCGTCGGCGACCAGGCCGCCACGGCCCTGCAGAAGGCCCGCCTGCTGACGACTGTCCGGCACCAGGCCACCCACGACGCACTCACCGGGCTGCCCAACCGGACGCTCTTCCTCGAGCGGCTGGAGTCGGCCCTGCCCGACGCCGCCGAGGGCGCGCACCTCGGCGTCCTTTTCTGCGACCTCAATCAGTTCAAGCAGGTCAACGACACCCTCGGCCACGCCGCCGGCGACGAGCTGTTGCGTCAGGTGTCCGCCCGGCTCCGCGCCGCCGTCCGTCCCGCGGACACGGTCGGCCGGCTCAGTGGCGACGAGTTCGCGATCATCCTCCCCGGCCTGGTCGACCCCGGCGACGCACGCAGCCTCGCCGACCGGGTCTCGGGGTGCTTCGCGGAATCCTTCCGGCTCGACGGGATCGAGGTCACTGTCGGTACCAGCGTCGGGGTCACGGTGCACGACCCCGCGTCCGACGGGACAGCCGAGCAACTGCTCCGCGAGGCGGACGCGGCCATGTACCGCCACAAGGAAGGCGGTCGCGGCACCGTCCGCGCAGGCGCCTGACTCAGTTCCGCAGCCGCGCCTTCAGCGCGGCGCGCTCGTCGGCGCCGAACCCGTGCGTCTCCAGCCAGCCCACCGGGCCGCCGAACCGCTCGTCGAGCAGGGTGAGCACCCGGTCCATCGTCTCGGCGCGCGGGGTGTGGCTGGCGATGTCCCGCCGCTCCATGTCCTCGGCGTAGGTCGGTGAGGCCGCGAGCTTGGCCACGAGCGCCTCGATCACCTCCGCCGTCATCGCGTAGTCGGCGACGATCTCCTCGTGCGGGACCTCCGCCACCGCCAGCGCGAGCGCCACGACCACGCCGGTGCGGTCCTTTCCCGCCGCGCAGTGCACGACCGACGCTCCCGGCTCCACGGCGGTCAGGGCGCGCAGCGCACCCACGACGTGATCGGCCCGGTCGCCCAGGTACCCGAGGTAGGAACGGACGGCGGGCGGCTCGGCCTGGTCGTGCTCGGCGGTCTGGCGGGGCAGGAGGGACTCCACCCAGTCGGGCGGCAGATCACCCAGCGGATCGTCCTCCTCCACCGCGAACACGTCGGTGTGGTGCCCACGCTCGGGGAGCAGGCTGAAATGCCGGTGGGTGACCTCCGGGACGTCACGCAGCGGGCCGCGGCCCTCGAGCAGGATCTCGGCGGTCGTGCGGAGGTCGATCACCTCGCGCAGGCCGAACTCCCCGACCAGTCGCCGGACGTCCTCGGCGCTGAGGGTCTGCAGGTTGTCGCTGCGCAGGATCCGGCCCGGAACAGTGCGCGCGCCGTCGGTCGTCGGCAGACCGCCGAGGTCGCGCATGTTGGTCGTCCCGTCGAGCCGCACCCAGCGGTCGGTCCTCGTGGAGGTCACCCCGCGACGGTACGTCGTCGGTTTCCTCGACGATCAGCGCGCCACGGCGGCCGTGCCGCCGAGCGCCGGGTCTCGGCCCGCCGGGAGCAACCGGTCGCAGACATCGATCAGACGGGTCCGGAGGACAGCGCTGCGCTCGGCGAACCCGCGCTGGGCCGCGACGTACTCCGCCTTGCCCTCGGGGGTCTCGATCGCGACCGGCTCGTAGCTGTGTCCGCGCAGGTCGTAGGGGGAGGCCCGCATGTCCAGCTCCCGGATCTCGACGGCCAACTCGAAACAGTCGGCCAGCAGCTCACCCGGGGTGGCGGGGCTCAGCTTGTAGGCCCACTTGTAGAGGTCCATGCCCGCGTGCAGGCAGCCGGGCTGCTCGAGTTCCGGTTGCGACTCCCGCGTCGGCTGCAGGCGGTTGCGGGGGACGGCGTCGGGGGTGAAGAACCGGAACGCGTCGAAATGGGTGCACCGGATCGAGTTCGCCTCGACGACCGAGTCCGTGCCCTGCTGTCCCAGACGGAGCGGGACCGGGTGGCGGGTCTCCCGGTCGCGGTAGACCATCGCCCACTCGTGCAGGCCGAAGCACCCGCTGAACGCCGGCCGCGAGGCCGTCGCGGCCAGCAGTCGGCGCACGAAGCGAACGGTGTCCCCCCGGTCGGCCAGGAAGGCCGGCACGTTCAGCCGCACCACGTCGGCCTCGGTCGCGTACCAGCGCCAGGCGGTGTGCGGCGCCGCCCCGGCGGACGACGGCCCCAGGGCGACGTCCGGGCCCGGGTGCCAGCGGCGCAGCCGGCCGGGAGTCTCGGAGTAGTACGTGAAGAGGAAGTCCAGGACAGGGTGGGGCTCACCACGACGGCGGCGCTCCCGGTGCGGCCCCGCCCACCGGTCGATGCGGGCCTCGTGCGCAGCGGCCAGCGCCGGCCACTCGTCGCCGGCGAGGACCGGCCACATCGGGGCGACGGTGGCGTTCACGGCCCCAGGGTAGGAGGCCGCGTCGGTCGGCCTGGTCGGCCCGGCGCGCTCAGTGCGCGCTCCACCCGCCGTCCATCACCAGCGACGTGCCCGTGACCGAGGCCGCGGCCGGCGAGCAGAGGTAGGCCACGGCCTCCGCAACCTCCGCCGGCTCGATCAGCCGCTTCACGGCGGCGGGCGCCAGCATGACCTGCTCGACCACCTGGTCCTCCGACAGCCCGTGCGCCTTTGCCTGGTCGGCGATCTGCCCCTCGACCAAAGGAGTCCGCACATAGGCGGGGTTGACGCAGTTGGAGGTGACCCCGTGCTCGGCTCCCTCGAGCGCGATCACCTTCGACAACCCTTCCAGCCCGTGCTTCGCGGTCACGTAGGCGGACTTGAATGCCGAGGCACGAAGCCCGTGGATGGAGCTGATGTTCACCACCCGACCCCAGCCCTGCTCGTACATGTGCGGTAGCGCCCCGCGGACCAGCCGGAAGGGCGCCTCGAGCATCAGCCGGAGGATGTAGGAGAAGCGGTCCACCGGGAACTCGTGCAGCGGGGCCACGTGCTGCAGACCGGCGTTGTTGACCAGGACGTCGACGGCGAGGTCGAGCCCGTCGACGGCGTCGAGGTCGGACAGATCGACGGCGACCGCGCTGCCCCCCACCTCACCGGCGACCGCTTTCGCCCCCTCGGCGTCGCGGTCGAGCACCACCACCTCGGCGCCGGCTCCGGCCAGCCGGATCGCGCAGGCCCGGCCGATGCCAGAAGCCCCGCCGGTGATGAGTGCGCGACGCCCGTCGAGTGCTCCTGTGACCGCCATGCTTCGACCGTAGGCCCTCGACTGCACGGCTGCGGGCCGGCGATGGCGCCGTTCCGAAGGTGGGGTCGCCACCGGCCGGGACGGTCCGACCGCGGCCCCATGTCAGGTCCGCAGCGGACCCGCAGTCGGGCGCGCCGCCCTTGTCGTGGGCCGACAGACGCCAACGGCCGATGAACTGCCGGAGGTCCTTTCGATGCGCGTGCCCGACCGCGACCGGCGGGACCTCCTGGACGGCAAGGTCGCCCTCGTCACCGGTGGCGCCGGCAGTCGCAGAGCAGCTTCACCACGGGCAGCACCCTCGTCGTCGACGGCGGGATGAGTGCCTGATCAGTCCGGCTGGTTGCCCGGGCGGACGACGCCGTCGTCGGCCTGGGCGTCGTCGTCGGTCGTGAGCGTGGCGTCGGCCGCGTCGGTGGTGTCCGTCCCGTCTGTCGCCGATGCGCCGGCCGGGTCGGTGGTGTCGGGGGAGTCCTGGTAGCCGGTGGGGTCGCTCATGGTGCTCCTCGGGGCGGGTTCGGGTGCGGCATCGGTCTCATGCCCCGTCGGCCGGCTCGGCACGCTGGGCGCGAGCGACGTCACTGTCGGCCCGGGCGGGCAGGTCGTCGTCCTGCGCGCGGTCGCGCTCCACCGCCTCGTCCCGGGCCAGGGGGACGTCCTCGAACGAGGCCCCGGTGTCGCTGTTGTCGCCGGTATCCGACGAGGTGGGCACGTCCTGCTGGATCCGGTCACTGCCGGCGGGGTCGGTCATCGTCGTCCTCCTGTCGTGCAGGTGTGTCCGCGACCATGCCCGGCGTCCGGACGGCGAAACGGCGATGGCCGCCGTCCCGGAGCGGGACGGCGGCCGTCGGCCCTTCTTCAGAACGCGGCCTCGTCGACCTCCATCAGTGCGTTGTCGGTGTTCTCGACGATCGCCCGGTCGGAGGTCAGCCGCGGCAGCACCTGCGAGGTGAAGAAGCGGGTGGCGGCGAGCTTGCCCTCGTAGAAGAACCGGTCCTTCTCGCTGACCTCGCCGGACAGCGCGGCGAGGGCGACCTCGGACTGGCGGATCAGCAGCCAGGCGGTGATCAGGTCACCGGTGGCCAGCAGTAGCCGCGAGGTGTTCTGGCCGACCTTGTAGAGGGCCGACATGTCCTGCTGCGCCTCGGTCAGGTGACCGAACATCGCCGTCAGCATGCCCTGGACGTCGGAAAGGGCGGTGGCCAGCAGCGCCCGCTCCTCCTTCAGCCGGCCGTTGCCCACCTCCGCCTCGATCGTCGACTGGATCTGCCCGGCCAGCCAGGTGAGCGCGACCCCGCCGTCCTTGACGATCTTCCGGAAGAAGAAGTCCTGGCCCTGGATCGCCGTCGTGCCCTCGTAGAGGGTGTCGATCTTGGAGTCCCGGATGTACTGCTCGATCGGGTAGTCCTGCAGGAAGCCGGAGCCGCCGAGGGTCTGCAGCGACTCGGCGGTGAGCAGCTGGGTGGCCCGCTCGGAACCGAAGCCCTTCACGATCGGCAGCAGCAGGTCGTTGACCTTGGCGGCGAGCACGGCCTGCTCGCCGGCGGCGTTGCCCTCGGCCTCGGCCTCGGTGACCTGGTCGCGGAAGCTCGCGGTGTACAGGTACAGCGCGCGCATGCCCTCGGCGTAGGACTTCTGCAGCATCAGCGAGCGGCGGACGTCCGGGTGGTGGGTGATCGTCACCCGGGGGGCGTCCTTGGACGTCGCGGTCAGGTCGGCGCCCTGGACGCGCTCCTTGGCGTAGTCCAGAGCGACCTGGTAGCCGGCCGACAGCGTGGCGATCGCCTTGGTGCCGACGAACATCCGGGCATACTCGATGATCTTGAACATCTGGGCGATGCCGTCGTGGACGTCGCCGACCAGCCAGCCCTGCGCCGGGACGTCGCCGTCGCCGAAGGTGACCTCGCAGGTGGTGGACACCTTGAGGCCCATCTTCTTCTCGACGTTGGTCACGTAGGCGCCGTTGCGCTCGCCCAGCTCACCGGTCTCGAGGTTCACGTGGAACTTGGGGACGACGAACAGCGACAGGCCCTTGGTCCCGGCCTTCGCGCCCTCGGGGCGGGCCAGCACCAGATGGATGATGTTGTCCGACAGATCGTGCTCGGCCGAGGTGATGAACCGCTTCACGCCGGTGATGTGCCAGGAGCCGTCGGCCTGTTGCACGGCCTTGGTGCGGCCGGCGCCCACGTCGGAACCGGCGTCCGGCTCGGTGAGCACCATCGTGGCGCCCCAGCCCTTGTCGATCATCAGGTGGGCGAGCTTCTTCTGGTCCTCGGTCCCCAGGTCGAACAGGGTCTGGGCGAACGCCGGGCCGGAGCCGTACATGAAGACGGCGGGGTTGGCGCCCAGCACCATCTCGAACGCGCCCCAGGTCAGGGCCGCGGGAGCGCCGAAGCCGCCGAGGTCCTCGGAGAGGTCCAGGCGGTACCACTCGCCGGCGTTGAGCGCCTCGACCGACTTCTTGAACGACTCGGGCAGCGTCACCGAGTGGGTGGCCGGGTCTAACACCGGCGGGTTGCGGTCGGCCTCTGTGAAGGACGCCGCGATGGGGCCCTCCGCGAGCTTGCGGATCTCGGTGAGCACACCGCGGGCGGTCTCGGCGTCCATCTGCTCGAACGGGCCGGTGCCGAACCGGTCCTTGGTGTCGAGGAACTCGAAGAGGTTGAACTCGAGGTCCCGCAGGTTGGCGGTGTAGTGCGTCATTGCGCTGGGCTCCCGTGCTCCGTGCCGGTGGGCGGTGGTTTCCTACTCACCAGTAACAAACGGTATTACTCACGGGTAGCAACGAGCAAGTGCGCCGCTGGTGACACGCCCAGGGAGGGTGATTCCGGTGCGGCAGGGGGCGGCTTCCGGGGTGTCCGCCAGCACCGGGAGCTCAGCGATTGCGGCGGCGGGTGCGCATCACCGCGCTCAACAGCCCCACCACCAGGCCGCCGAGCGCGGCGGCAACCACCAGGGCCAGTACCAGCGGCGCGTTCACGTCCGTGAAGACCAGGCTGATGTCCACGGTCTGGGTGTTGAAGACGACGAACAGGACCAGCACGACCGTCAGGAAGACCAGCAGGGCGAGCGCCACCGTCCGGCCGATGGTCCGCCCGGTGTGCCGGGCCGACTTCGCGGGGGGCGCCTGCACCGGACCGGACGGCGGACCACCGGCGGAGGGTCCGGGCGTACCGGTGGGGCCGGGTCCGGCGAAGCCGACGGTGGGGTCGGAGCCGGGGACTCCGGCCGGGCGCTGTTCGGGAGTGGTCACACCGCTGAGTGTGCTGCTCCGGACCGCCGTCCGCAGGTCAGTGCATCGTCAGTCGCGGTGTGCGTCGGGCTCCGTCTCGGCCGGTGGATAGCTCGGCCCGGCTACCCCGTCCGGGCCGCCCTGGGACTCCGGATCTCCAGGAGGCGCCACCTCGGCACCCAGCGGCCCTGCCTCACGGTCGGTCGGATCCTTCTCGGGCATCGTCACGACGCCGAGTTTGCGCCGAGCGGCGAGAAGCCGCTCCCTAGGGGTGTCCCCGTAGGTGAGGCCCCGGTTGGGTGGCTGTTGATCTCGGGGGCTCAGCCGTCCAGAGCGGGGCCGGCCTCGTGGCGAGGGTGACCCGTCGTCCGCTCGGATCGCTTCATGCGCGCCTCGAGGACGTGCCGGTCGCCATCGGCGAGTTCGTCGCGGGCGCGGGCGTCGAGGTCGCGGAAGGTGCTCCAGTAGTTCGCGTCGAAGTCCTCGACGATCTGGAAGGTCCAGCGGTCGGCGATGACGTTGCGCCCCACCAGGTCGCGGTCGAGATCGGCGGCCAGTGCGGTGTGTCCGGCCTTCTGCAGGAGCTCGACGGCGTCCTGGAGCAGGCGGTCGGCCTTGCCGGTCAGCTGGTGGAACCCGTACAGCAGGCCGCGGGCCTGCTCGACGGTCTCGAGGGCCTCCGAGAGCTTGCCGAGCCCCTCGACCGTGGCGTCGTCGAGATCGGGCCGGGTGCGGTCATTCGTCACCGGCCCATCGTGCGGGGCGGCCGGGGTGGCCGCCCGGTCAGGCGTGAGCGGCGGAGAGGTTGATGAGGCGCTCGGCGAGCTGCCGGCCGTGCGACGCGGGCCCGTCGGGGCCGAGGAGGCCGCCCGAGAGGTACATGCCGTCGATGATCAGGTGGATCTGCGCGGCGAGGTCTTCCCCGGCGCCGGGCACGATCTCGTCGGCGAGACGCTCCAGCCGCATGTGCAGCTCGAACTTGTAGTCGGCCGCGGCGCTGCGGGCCGGGTGCTGCGGGTCGTCGTACTCGCTGCTGACGTTGGTGAACGGGCAACCGCGGAACCCGGTGCGGGTCACGTCGCGCTCGACGGCGTCGACCACGGACAGCAGGGCGGCGCGCGGGTCGCCCTCGAGGCGGACCAGCTCGGCATCGATGAACGCGAGCACCGTGGCGGCCTTGCGGGAGAGGTAGGCCCCGACGAGGTCGTCCTTGCTCTTGAAGAGCCGGTAGACCGTCATCTTCCCGAGGCCGGTCTCGCGGACCAGCTCGTCCATGCCGACGCTTCGTGAGCTGCGGCCGGCGAAGAGGCGCTCGGCGGTGTCCAGGACGATTGCCTGACGCTCGGCACGGCTACGGCGAACCGGGGCGGATG
This sequence comes from Blastococcus sp., assembly GCA_025965695.1. Lineage (GTDB taxonomy): Bacteria > Actinomycetota > Actinomycetes > Mycobacteriales > Geodermatophilaceae > Blastococcus_B. The sequence continues at coordinate 18,474 of JAOPWM010000238.1, read as the reverse complement.
CGTCGTCGGTCGTGGCGAGGGACAGGGCAGCGGTCACGTCAGGGATGGTGCACCAGATCCGTGACGGAGCAGTTCGCGGCACGCCGAAAATGTTGCTCTGGGTAACGAGAGGCGCCCGGGCTGCACGGGGCGTCGGGGAGCGGTGGGGCCGCTGTGGCGACGGAGAGTTACTTCTCGTGCCCGCGGCCCCCGCTCGGGCCGTTCAGTTGCGGCGGACCCGCCGGGGGTTGGCCAGCATGCGGGCGACGGTGGCGGTCGCCTGCTCGGGGGTGCGGGACTCCTCGGTCTGCGCCTCGGTGGAGTCGTCGGATACTCGGATGTCGCTCTGGATGTCCGCCATGTACACAGCGTGCCCCCAGGGAGCCGTTCGGGAAACGCCCCGGACCGGTGATCCTCGCCGCAACGGCTGAGACATCGATCACGCGTGCGCAGGTCGGTGGGGGTGGTGGGCGTCCACAAGGGTTTCCGCGGGACGGTTCCGGCGCCGTCCGACGACCGCGAGGACGACGACCCAGGCGAACACAGCGAGTGACACGATGAAGAAACTGGGCGGCAGGTCCACCATCGCCGACAGCACCAGGCCGCCCCACACCGCGGCCAACGCGAGCGTCACGGCGATCACGGCGACCCGGGCCGGCCGGGCCGTGATCCGCAGCGCCGTCGCGGCCGGGGTCACCACGAGCGCGAAGAGCAGCAGCGTTCCGACGACCTGCACGGCCATCGTGATCGTCAGAGCGAGCAGGACGACGAAGGCGAGGCCGAGCGCTCGCACCGGCACCCCGCGGGCCTCGGCGACGGCGGGGTCGACCGAGGCGAACAGCAGTGGCCGGGCCAGGACGGCGAGCGTGCCGACGACCGCCACCGTGAAGGCGCCGTAGACCATCAGCTGGTCGTCGGAGATCGCCAGCAGGTTGCCGAACAGCACCGACGTCGTGGTGCTGGCGTTCGCGCTGGCCAGCGAGGCGAACAGGACGCCGAGTGCGGTGGCCAGGGCGAGGATCGTGCCGGTGGCCATCTCGCGGTCGGCGACCCGCCGGCCGAACAGGCCGATCAGCAGCCCGCCCCCGACGCAGAAGACGGCGAGCCCCAGGGTGACCGGGGCACCGACCAGGATCGCACCGGTGGCGCCGGGGAAGCCGATGTGGGCCAGCGCGTGCGCGGCGAAGGCGTTCTGCCGGGTGATGACGAAGTAGCCGAGCAGGCCGGCGGCCACGGCGACCATCGAGCCGCCGATCAGGGCGTGCTGCATGAACGGGCTGCGCAACACGTCCAGCCAGTTGGACTGGAACTGGACGCCGGCGAGCGCGCTCATCGCTGCGGGTCCCGCCACGCGGCACGGGTGAACAGGTCGCCCTGCGCGGTGCGGACGACGCCCACGGGCGTGCCGTAGAGGTGGGTGAGGAGCTCCTCCTGCACGACGTCGGTGATCGGGTCGTGGTGGGGGTGTCCGTCGAGCAGGTAGATCGCCTCGGTGAGCACGGGCAGGAGCGGGTTCAGGTCGTGCGCCACGATCATGATCGTCACGTCGCGATCCCGATGCAGGTCGCCGAGCAACCGGACGATCTCCTGCTGATTGCGCAGGTCGAGGTTGGCCAGCGGCTCGTCCAGCAGCAGCAATTCGGCGTCGTCGACGATGGCCTGGGCGATCGCGACCCGCTGCTGCTGGCCGCCGGAGAGCTCCGACATGCGGCGGTCGGCGAAGTCGTAGGCGCCGACCCGGCGGAGGACGCCGTCCACCCGGGCGCGCTCGGCGGCCGAGGTCGGGCGCAGACCGAACCGGCCGCCGGTGAGGCCGAGGGTGACGAGGTCGCGGCAGCGGATCGCGTCACCGAGGGCGGCGGTGTAGTTCTGCGGGACATAGCCGATCCGGCGATTACCCCGGCGGGGCGGGGCGCCCAGCACCTCCACCCGGCCGCTCGCCGCCGGCAGCAGGCCGAGCGCGAGCTGGAACAGCGTCGTCTTTCCGGCGCCGTTCGGGCCGATCACCCCGACGACGGCGCCCGCGGGGACGCTGAACGTCCCGTCCGACCAGACGGTCCGACCGCCGCGGACGACGCTGACGTCCGCCAACTGCAGGGCGGCCGGTCGTTTTTCCGGAGCGGCGGAAGTGGTCGTCGCCCCGGCGGGGAGGCCGGTCACGGGGTCTCGGCGAGGGCGTCGGAGAGCCTCGAGAGCTGCGCGAGCTGCCACGCGACGAAGGAACCCTTCGCGTCGCCCGGCGATTCCGAGACCTCGACCACCGGCACCCCGGCCCCGTCGGCGGCGGCGCGCAGTTGGTCCGGCACGCTGCCACTGGTCTGGGTGTTGTAGATGAGGACGTCGACGGTGCCGTTCACCAGCGCGGCCTCGAAGGCGACCAGATCGCCAGGGGCCGGGTCGCTGTGGTTGCTCGAGGCTCGGCGGTACCCCTCCGGTGTGACGTCGGTGAGCCCGACCGCCGCGGCCATGTAGTCGAACACCGTCTCGGTAGCGGCATAGGTGCGCCCGGCGGCGGCGGCATGCAGGGAATCGACGGCGGCGAGGTAGGGCGCGAGCTCCGCCTGCCACGCGGCGGCCCGCCCGGCCAGGTAGTCGGCGGCGCCGGGTGAGAGTGCCGTGAGCTCGGCGGTGATCGCCGCGGCGGTGGCTTGCACCGTCGCCGGGTCGTACCAGAGGTGCGGATTGGCGCCCTGCTCGACGTCGGCGGTAACGGCCGCGCTCACCAGCGCCGGCTTCGGGTCGAGGGTGCCCACCGCGTCGGCAGCCCAGGTGTCGTAGCCGGCTCCGTTGAGCACGACCACGTCGGCGCGGGAGAACGCGGTCAGGTCGGCGGTGCTGGGACTGAAATCGTGTGGGTCGATCGCGGCCGAGGCGACGATCGTCGTCACCGTTGCGCAGTCCCCGCCGAGCGCGCCTGCGACGTCGCCCCATTGGGAGACCGACACGACGACGTCGACGACGTGCCCGGGACAGACGGCGGGATCGCCGGTGGCGACCGCCGAGCCGTCGCCGGAGCCGCCGGTACAGGCGGCGAGAGCGAGGCTGGTCATCACGACGACCGCCGTCCGGACGGCGGTGGTGCGGGCGCGGGGCACGGCGGCAACTCTCCTGGCAACTGACAATGATTCCCAGAACCAGTATGCCGGACGCGCGCCTCCCGCCGCGCCCGGGTCGGGGTCCGGGCGTCAGCGGGAGGCGGCGACCAGGGGATCCCACATGTCGAGGGCTGCGGGGTAGGACGCGTAGACGCTGAACCGGTCGATCACGCCGTCATACCGCCGGAGCACCTCGGTGGGCACGTCCTCCGGCTCCGCGACGACGGCGAAGGTCGCCAGGACCTCGTCGTCGACCAGGTCGCGCATCGCCGTCCACTTGTCCTCGCGACGGCCGACCGACAGGGTGTGCAGCTCGTCGGCGAAGGCCTCCCAGCCGTGCAGTTCGAGCACCGGCCGGTAGGCCGGGGTGCTGCCGTAGAAGGCGATCGTCGCCTTCACCGCGGCGGCGGCCGCGGCCATCTCCTCCCCGTCCCGCCCGGTCACGACCATCCCGGGCAGGGTGACGGCCACCTGATCCCGGGTCCGGCCGGCTGTGGTCAGTCCCTCCTCCAGTGCGGGGAGGGTGCGCTCGCGCAGGTAGCGCTCGGTCGTGAACCCGTGCACCAGCAGACCGTCGGCGACCTCACCGGCCAGCCGGGTCATCGCCGGGCCGACCGCCGCCAGATACACGGGGGGCGGCCCCCACGGGTGCGCCTCGGGAGCGAACATCGGCGTCATCAGGGTGTGCCGGTAGTGCTCGCCCCGGAACTGCAACGGCGTGCCGTCCTGCCACGCGCCCCAGATGGCGTGCAGTGCCTCGACGTACTCGCGCATCCGGGCCACCGGGGGGCTCCACGGCATGGAGAACCGCCGCTCGATGTGCGCCTTGATCTGCGTGCCGAGGCCGAGGACGAACCGCCCGCGGGTGTAGCGCTGGAGGTCGTAGGCGGTGGTCGCCAAGGTCATCGGCGAGCGGGCGAACGCGACGGCGATCGCGGTCCCGACCTGCAGTCGTTCGGTGGCCTGGCCGGCAGCCATCAGCGGGAGGAACGGGTCGGAGTCGACCTCCGACGCCCACACCCCGGCGTAGCCCCGGGCCTCCAGGTCGCGGGCGGTGGTCGGGATGTCGTCGTTCCCCGTGGACAGCAGCGCGGCGTCGAGGAGCACGGTGCACCACCTTGCCGCACCCGCAGGCTTGACGGCGATGCAGATCACACCGCAGGGTGGCCGCGAGGCGGCCGAGCGTGCTGCCGAGGCGGAGGTGGGCGGGGCGGACCGGGCGCAGTTGCTCGGCGACCTGCTCACCGCCCTCCGGGCCGAGGGCGAGGCGCTGGACGCCGTGCTCGCCCGGCTCGGCTGACGGTCAGGCCTCGCCGGTCTCGCTGCTCGTGTCCTCCCCCTCGGCGGGCTGCTCCGGGTGCGGCGTGCGGCCGTCGGTCGCGTCGTCACCGGGCGGGTCCCCCTCGGCGCGCTCGGTCGTGTGCGGCGTCCGCTCGGGCTCGGTCATCGCGGGTCCTCCTCGATCCGTGGGTGCAGGGCGTGTGCCCGCGCGCCCGCCGGGGAAAACCGGGTCAGTCCGACGGGACGGCGCCCGGCACCTGCGGCAGCAGTGCCTGGACGGCGTCATCGTCGGGCAGTCCGCCGCGGGCGCCGGAGCCGGTGGTCGCCGGCGCCGCCGCGGTCACCGCGTACCCGACCGCGGCGGACAGGTCGCGGCCACCCGCCAGCGCCTGGGCCAGCACGCCGCAGCAGCAGTCGCCGGCCCCGGTGGTGTCGTGACGGACACTCACAGGACGTCCGGGCGCAAGGAGCGGTGGACAGCCGCGATCATGGTGCCGTGACCACCATCACGCCCCGCACCGTGGTTCCGGCGCCATGATCGCCGGGAAGAGGCAGCTCAACGACCCGGCCCAGTACGACAAGCTGGTGGGCGAATGGTGGCGGCCGGACGGGGAGTTCGCGGCCCTGCACTGGCTGGCCGCCTCGCGGGCCGCGCACATCCCCCCGGCCCCGGGCCCGGACGCGCTGCTGGTCGACCTCGCCTGCGGCGGCGGCCTCATGGCCCCGCACGTCCAGCGGCTGGGCTACCGGCACGTGGGCGTCGACGTCGGGCGGCCCGGGCTGGAACTGGCCCGCGCGCACGGCGTGCTCCCGGTGCGTGCCTCGGTCCTGGCCGTCCCGCTGACCGACGGGTGCGCCGACGTCGTGGTGGCGGGCGAGATCCTCGAGCACGTGGCGGACGACGTCGGGGTCCTCGCGGAGTGCGCACGGGTGCTGCGCCCGGGCGGGACGATCGTGATCGACGCCCTCGCGGCCGGCCGGTTGTCGGTCCTGGTGAACGTGCACCTCCTCGAACGCCTCCCCGGAGGACCGCCGCCCGGGCTGCACGATCCCGCATTGTTCGTCGACCGTCAGCGGCTGCTGGCCGCCGCCGACCGGCTGGGGCTCGACCTCCGGCTGGTCGGGCTGCGCCCGTCGCTGCGGGACCTGATCGCCTGGCGGCTGGGACGGCGAGCCGGCGTCCGGATGAAGCCGATCCGGTCCAGCGCCGTCGTCTTCGCCGGGTACGGCCGTAAACGGTGAGGCAGCGAGCGGGAAAAGCGCGACGTACCGTCTGAGGATGACGCCGAGTCCGCGCGCCCTCGAGTCCATCGGATGAGCAGCGCGGTGGTGACCGGCGCCGGCTCGGCACTCCCGGCCACGCTGGATCAGGACGCCGTCTGGGAGGGCTACTTCGCCCGGCACTACGAGGGCGTACGCGCCGCCCGGAGGATCTTCGCCGGGGCCGGCGTCCGCCGCCGCCACGCGGTCGCCAGCCCGCTGGACGAGGACCTCAGCGGCTGGGGCACCGGCGCCCGCATGGAGCGCTACGTCGAGGAGGCGCTGCCGCTGGGCAAGCAGGCGGTGGCCGCGGCGCTGGATGCCGCCGGGCTCGCACCGGGGGACGTCGGGCTGTTCGCGGTCGCCACCTGCACCGGGTATGCCACCCCGGGCCTGGACATCCGGCTGGCCAGCGATCTGGGGATGCCACCCGGCCTCCAGCGGCTGCTGGTGGGTCACATGGGCTGCTACGCCGCCATCCCGGGCCTGGCCGCGGTCAGCGACTTCGTCACCGCCCGGACCCGCCCGGCCGTGCTGCTCTGCTGCGAGCTGACCAGCCTGCACGTGCAGCCCGCGCAGCCGGACCTGGAGCAGGTCGTGGCGCACGCACTGTTCTCCGACGCCGCGGCGGCCGTCGTCGTGGAGCCCGGCGCCTCCCGCGGCCGGCGCGTGGCAGGCGTCGTCGCGCGCACCGATCCCTCGACCGCCGACCACATGACCTGGGACGTCACGGATCTCGGTTTCCGCATGGGCCTCTCACCGCGGGTGCCCGATGTTCTCTCCCGGCACGTCGGCGGTGTCGTCGACGAGCTGCTCACCGGCGCCGGCCTGCGGATCGAGGACGTGGCCGGCTGGGCGGTGCACCCCGGCGGTCCCCGCATCCTCGACGTCGTCCGAGACGAGCTGGGTCTGGGCGAGGCGCAGATCGCGACCTCCCGGCAGGTGCTCGCCGAGCACGGCAACTGCTCGTCAGCGACGGTGCTGCTGGTGCTGCAGGAGCTGGCCGACGTGGACGGTCCGGTCGTGGCGATGGCGTTCGGCCCGGGCCTCACTCTCTACGCCGCGTTGCTGCTGCCTGCGTGACCATTCCGGTTCCGGTGGGCGCCGTTCGGTCCTAGGCTCCGGACTGCCTGGTTCCCCGTGTGCCGGGAGGAGGCCGGCGCCATGGACCCCGTCTCCCCGCCCGTGCGCGTCTTCCTTGTCGACGACCACGAGGTCGTCCGCCGCGGGGTCGCCGAGGTCCTCGAGGACGACCCGGGCATCACGGTCGCGGGGGAGGCGGGTTCCTGCGCCGAGGCGCTGGCCAGGGTGCCCGCCGTCCGGCCGGACATCATCGTCATCGACATGCGACTCCCCGACGGGGACGGCGCAGAGCTGTGCCGGGGCCTGCGCGAGCGGGTGCCGGGACTGCGCTGTCTGGTGCTGACCAGCTACTCCGAGCAGGACGCCCTCGACGCCGCCGTCCGCGCCGGGGCGTCCGGTTTCCTGCTCAAGCAGGTGCGCGGGCCGGCTCTGGTCTCGGCGGTGCGCACCGTGGCGGCCGGCGGAAGCCTGTTCGACGAGCTCGCGCCGGCCGCCCCGCGCAGCCGGGGGCCGGCAGCCGCGGGCAGCGAGCGGCTGTCCATGCTCACCGACCAGGAGCGCTCCGTGCTGCGGCTGATCGGTGAGGGACTCACCAACCGGCAGATCGGCGCGCGGATGGGCCTGGCCGAGAAGACGGTGAAGAACTACACCAGCCACCTACTGGCCAAGCTGGGGCTGGAGCGGCGGACCCAGGCGGCGATCCTGGCCACCGAGTTGCGGGACCCCGCGGCCGGGTGACCGGCTCGGCCCGCCGGCCTGCTCACGTGGTGCTGGGCAGGGGAACCGACCAGCTCACCTCGGTCCCCGAGTCCCCTGTGGAGGTTGTCAGGCGGCCGTCCCGGCGCTCGGCGCGGTCGGCGAGGTTCGTCAGTCCGCTGCGGACCGTGATCGGCGGCAGCCCGCGGCCGTCGTCGGTGACGACGACGGCCACCGCGTCGCTGACGGTCACCGCGACCGTCAGCCGGGAGGCCTGGGCGTGCCGCACCACGTTCGTGACCAGTTCTCGCACCACCGCGATCACGTCGTGCACCAGGTCGGGCGGCAGGTCCTCCACCTCGTTGCGGATCCGCAGGTCCGCGCGCAGGTCGTACGCCTCGGTCACTGACCGGACCGCCTCGCCGATGCGCCGCCGGACCGTCACCGGTGAGGCGTCGTCGGCCTCCTGGAGCTCGAAGATCGACGAGCGGATCCGGGCGATGGTGCCGTCCAGTTCATCGACCCGTTCGCTGATGCGGGCCGCGACCTCGGGGCTGACCTCCTCCAGGGAGCGGCTGATCCGGTCCAGCGCCAGGCCGGTCGCGAAGATCCGCTGGACGACGTGGTCGTGCAGGTCACGGGCGATGCGGTCCCGGTCGGTCTGGACCTGCAGGCGGCGCTCGCGCTGCTGGGCCCGCGCCAGTTCGAGGACGACCGTGGCCTGCGCGGCGAAGGCCGACAGCAGGTCGAGGTCGTCCGGGCAGAACGGTTCGCGGCCGGACGACCGCATCACCGCGAGCAGCCCCCGGCCGGGGGAACTACCCAGCGGCACCAGCATCGCCGGGCCGTAGCCGGCGGTCAGTTCGACGACGGCTTCCGCCCGCGTTCCCATCACGGGCATCGTGCTGATGTCGTCGATCAGGCGGGGCTCGCCGGCCTCCTGGGTCTCCCCGAGATACGTGCCGGTCAGGGGCAGCCGGACGCCCTCGACGTCGTCGGCGGCGTGGCCCACCGCAACCACGATGGTCATGGCGTCGTCGTCGTCCAGACTGGGCGACAGCATCCCGGCCATGTCGGCCTTGGTGAGGGCCGAGACCTGGGTGGATACGGCCCGCAGCACGTCGTCGGGATCGGCGCCGGACAGCAGGGCCGTGGCCATCTCGGTGGTGGCCTGCCCCCATTTCCGGCGGGTCTCGGCCCGCTCGGCGTGGCGGGCGTTCTCGATCGCCATCCCGGCGACCGCGGCGAGCGCCTGAGCCACCTCGACGTCGGCCGTGGTGAACGGGCCGCCTGTGATCTTCTCGGTGAGGTACAGGTTGCCGAAGACCGAGTCGCGTACCCGCACCGGGACGCCGAGGAAGGAACGCATCGGAGGGTGGCCCGGCGGGAAGCCGCTGGACGCCGGGTGCTCGCCGAGGTCGTCGAGCCGCAGCGTCACCGGCTCGGCCACGAGCAGGCCGAGGATCCCGTGCCCGGCGGGCGACTGCCCGATCCGCTCGTGGTCGTCGGGCCCCATGCCGACGATCACGAAGCGGTCCAGCCGGCGTCCGTCCGGCGTGAGCACGCCCAGCGCCCCGTATCCGGCGTTCACGTGCTGCACCGCGGCCTGCACGATGTCGTGCAGGGTGGCCTCCAGCTGACTGCCGGACGCGGCCGCGCGGAGGGCAGCGGTGAGCACCGGCGCGACGTTCACGTCGGTGGTCGCGGCAGGGGCCTGACGGTCGGGCGGGGTCACGGCCCGACGGTAGGAGGCCTGGCCGGGATCGGGAAGCGGTCCCGGGACGTGCAGTCGGAGGGTCGCGGGGGTCGGTGGGGTGCGGCTCCGGTCAGGCGCCACGGGCGAGGCGGCGAGGGGCCGGCGGACGGGCTACCGCCTGGCGGAGCAGGGTCTTGCCCTGCGCGCCGACGACGACGAGGTCGGCGCCGTGGGTGGCGGCGATCAGAGCTTCGAAGACGGGGCGCTCCAGGACGGCGGTGCGGCTCCGGCCGTGGACGCCGGTCTCGGCGATCGCACGGAGCACCTGGGCCTCGAGCACGTTGTGCGCAGCGAGGTGGGCTCCTACCTGGACGCGAGCGGAGCCGTCGAGGGGATCGCCGTCCGGGGCCGGCAGCACGCTGACGGCGACGACCGTCGCCTCCCGGCGGGCCGCCTCGCGCAGGGCCCACAGCAGGGCTCCGTGGCCCGCGGCCGAGCCGTCCACCTCGACGACCAGCCAGGGGTTCTGACGGCGGGGCAGCAGCGGGGGCAGGTGCAGTGGCTCGACGCCCGGGCCCTGACCATCTCCGGACGCCGACGGACCGGCCGGCTGCGGCTCCGCTTCCGGAGCCGAGTCCGGCTTCCGGGGAGGTCGGATGTCGCTCATGAATGGATCGTCGCGGCCCTACCGAGACTCCGGCAGGGACCAAGGGCCCGGCCGCCGACACTGGAAGCGTGCCGATGCGGTTTCGCATTGGATCGCCTGCGTGTCCACACGCAGGGTGACTTCTGACGCGGGGGGAGTGACTGGCACGTGGTACGCAGCGCGACCGAACGTGCGCACGCCGCACAGCGCGTGGTCATCACCCCGAAGGGGTGGGGCCGGGGTCTCCCTCAAGGGAGGTGCGCCACCTTCCGATGCAGCGGGGATGAGCCTCCTCCGCCGGCTACGCGGTGCCAGCATGCTGGCGCGCTTCGGCGCGATCAGCCTGCTTCTGACGCTCGCCGTGGGACTGGTGCTCTCCTCGGTGCTCAGCTCCGCGATCAGCGAGCGGGCCCGCGAGCAGGCCGAGTGGACCGTCATCGTCACCGTGCGCCTGGGGCTGCAGCCGCAGTTGACGCCGGAGGATCTCGCCAACGGCTTCGACGCCGAGCGGCTGGCCGGTGTCGAGCGGGCGATCAAGGCCGCGGCAGGGAACCTGCAGGCCGGAGGACGGCAGCTGGACGATCTCGACCCGGTCGAGCTGACCATCTACAACCGCGACCGCACGATCGTGTACTCCGGGGAGCACGAATCCATCGGCACGACCTCGACCTCCGAGGAGCTCGACGCAGTGCTGAACGGCGAGGTCGTCTCGGGTTTCTCGAGCAGCGCCGGCGATGGCGAGGGCAGCGAGAACGGCACTCGTCAGCTCCTCGAGGTCTACGTGCCCATCCAGTACGAGGGCTCGGACTCACCCGACGGCGCGATGGAGCTCTACCTTCCCTACGCCCCGGTCGCCGCCGCCGTGAGCGCAGACGTCCGCACCCTCACGATCACCCTGGTCGTCGGGCTGGCTGTCTTCTACGGCGTGCTCTTCCGCTTCATCGCCTCGGCCTCCCGCAGGCTGCAGCGCCAGACCGAGGAGCTGCGCACCTCGGCCGAGCGCGATCGGCACCAGGCGACGCACGACGCGCTCACCGGCCTGCCGAACTGGGAGTTGATGCGTGACCGCCTCGGGCAGGGCCTGGCCGCCGCCAGCCGGTCCGAGGGCGAGATCGCCTTCCTGCTCATCGACCTGGACCGGTTCAAGGAGATCAACGACAGCCTGGGTCACTCCTACGGCGACAAGCTGCTCTGCCAGGTCGGCCCGCGGCTCCGGTCGGTCCTGCGCGACGGGGACACCGTGGCCCGGCTCGGTGGCGACGAGTTCGCCGTCCTGCTGCCCTCGGTGGATGGCGTCGACGAGGCGAAGGCGGTCGCCGAGCGTCTGCGCGAGGCACTGCACCGCCCCTTCGACGTCGACGGAGTCGCGCTCGACGTCGAGGCCAGTGTCGGCATCGTGCTGTCCCCGTGGCACGGCACCGACACCGAGGAACTGCTCCGCAACGCCGACATCGCGATGTACGTGGCCAAGGAGCTCAAGGCCGGCGCCGTGGTCTTCGAGCCCGACCAGCACGTCACCGCACCGTGGCGTCTCACGGTGCTCGGCGACCTGCGCCGCGCGCTGGAGGGCACCGACGAGCTGTTCCTCAACTATCAACCGAAGTACACGCTGGACGGCGAGCGCATCGAGGGTGTGGAGGCGCTCCTGCGCTGGCAGCACCCGACCGGGGGGCTCATCCCGCCGGACGAGTTCATCCCGGTCGCCGAGGGCACCGGCATCATCCTGCGGTTGACCGAGCGGGTCCTCGGGCTGGCCCTGGCGCAGATGCGGCACTGGCTGGACGCCGGCCACGCCGTCCCCGTCGCGGTCAACCTGTCCACCCGCTGCCTGCTGGACGTCGACCTGCCCGAGCTCGTGCTGCGGCTGCTCGCCGAGCACCGTGTGCCCGCCGAGCTCCTCCGCCTGGAGGTCACCGAGAGCGCCGTCATGGGCGACGCCGCCCGCTGCATGGAGGTGCTCCAGCGCCTGCACGACCTCGGCGTGCGGCTGTCCATCGACGACTTCGGGACCGGCTACAGCTCGATGGCCTACCTCCGCCGGCTGCCCGTGGACGAGTTGAAGATCGACCGCTCGTTCGTGCTCGGGATGACGACCACGGAGCAGGACGCCGTCCTGGTGCGCACCGCGATCGACCTGGGCCACAACCTCGGTCTCACCGTGGTCGCCGAGGGCGTGGAGGGCGCCGAGCACGTGCTCGCACTGCGGGCGCTCGGCTGCGACATCGCGCAGGGCTACCACTACGCGCGGCCGATGCTCGGCGAGGCGCTCAGCGAGCTGCTGGACCGCGTCGGCACCATCCACGACCCCGAGGGCACGGTCCGCGCCGGCGCCTGATCGTTCGAGAGGTGCGCCGCCGACGGCACGGACTGTGCGGGATGGCGATCACGGTGCTGGGCCGGGTGGGATGCCGGCGTTCGCGGGCGTCGTCGTCCCGTCAAGGCCCGTAGCCGGAGGTTCCGCATTCCAGCTGGCCGGTAGGCGCGATGACCGCTGGCCACGCAGACACGCCAGTGGCGGTACCGCCACCCTTCCCAAGGCGCTCGATCTACCGCGCGCGGCGGTCAGGGGCGGGTCAACAAGAAGTCGGAGGGGCCCATGTCCACCAGCCGGCGTTCGAACAGGGCCGCGACGCTGTGGGCCATGACCGTCGTCGTCGCCCTCGGCCTGATCATCACGGGCTTCGTTCCCGGAGCGAGGCTGTTCGTGATCGTCCTGCAGGTCGGTTTCGCGCTGCTGCACGGTGCGCGCCGCTACGGCTGGCGCGCCATCGGGGTCTTCGTCGTCGCGTGCCTCGTGATCAGCAACATCCTGGAAAACCTCAGCATCCAGACCGGCTTCCCATTCGGCCACTATCACTACACCGGCGGCGGCAAGATGTTCCTCGTGCCGTGGTTCATCGGCCCGGCCTACCTCGCAACCGGCTACCTTGCCTGGGTCGTCGCCACGGTCCTTCTCGGTGACGTCCGCCGCTACTCGCCCTGGCTCACCACGATCGGCACCCCGGTCATCGCAGCCTTCGCAATGACCGCCTGGGACCTGTCATTGGATCCCGTGGCCTCGACCATCAACCAAGCCTGGATCTGGGAGAACGGCGGCGGCTTCTTCGGCGTGCCTCTGGTCAACTTCCTGGGCTGGACCTTCACCGTCTATCTCTTCATGCAGGTCTTCGCCCTCTATCTGCGGCGGCGCGGCCCGATGTCCACCAGTCATTCGGCGCCGGCCGGAGCCAGTGACCTGCAGAGTGTGCTGCTCTACGGGGCGACGACGATCTCCTTCTTCACCAACGTGTTCACCGGCGCCCGCACGGTCGTCATCGACGCCACTGGGATGACCTGGAGGACCGGTGACATCTACGAGACGTCGGCCCTGGTCACCATCTACGGCATGCTCTTCATCGCCGTGCTGGCGCTGCTGCGCATCGCCCGACAACGCACCGCCGCACGGGCGCTGACCGGGGCGGTCGAAGCAGCCGAGCGGCCGGAGCCCGAGTCGACGGGAATGCCGACCCCCACCGCGCCGGAGACGGTCGCCCGTGGGTAGGTGCCGCTGAGTGAGGTTGCGTAGCTCCCGAGGGCAGGCGGCGACAGGCCCCCTGAACAACGAGAAAGGCCCCGGCGGCACCCGTTTCCGGGGCCGGCGTGGCCTTTCCCTGCGTATCCGGTGATCGACAGTCGGCCCCCTGGGGCTCGACGGTGAACACCCGATCGAGCGGGTGACGAGAATCGAACTCGCACTGTCAGCTTGGGAAGCTGATGTTCTACCATTGAACTACACCCGCGAACGCCTGCCAGAGTACCTGGCAGCCATTGGCGCGCGGGAGCACACCCCCCTGATCAGCGCCGCATCTCGGCCACCAAGCCGGTCGCTCCGACCGCAGCCGCTCGGCCATCTGGGACAGCCCGGTGATCTCGTCGCCCCTGCCGCGAGGGATGACGACCCGTCGACCGCCGCAGGGCCCGCCGGCACGTTCGCGGAATCTGCGGCGCCCCGTCCGCATGGGGAAGTCGGACGGGGCGCAGCGGTTCGACGGGGTGCTAGATCGCGACCCCGGTGCAGGAAGACGAGCAGTCCATCGACCAGATGGACCCCAGTGCGGTGAACTTCGTCGTCCGTACCAGCCGCTCCCCGCCCGGGCCGCTCGTGACGACCGGTTCCGCGGCGCCGCCGGAGCCGCCCGAGCCGGAGCCCGAGCCGGAGCCCGAGCCGTCCGGAGCGGACCCACCCGCCCCCGAGCCGCCGGTTTCCGGGGTGCCGGGGGCGCCCGGGGTTCCGGTGCCAGGCGTGCCGGGGGTTCCGGGGCCCGGCGTGCCGGTGTCGGGGGTGCCGGTCTCGGGGGTGCCGGGGGAGCCGGCCCCCGCCCCGTCGAGGTAGGTGAGTGCTGCCGTCAGCACATCCGTGGTGCCGTCGGTCGCGAAGACGTGCACGTCGTAGACGCCGGCCACCCGGGCGGGGGCCCGGAAGACAAGGCTGGTGGCCGACGAGGAGACCACGACCGCCGACGCCGAGTCGCCGACCCGCACCCGCGGGTTGGCGGGCAGCGCCGAGCCCGTGATGGTCACGAGCGTCCCGCCGGCGACGTCCACCGTGGCCGGGCTCATCGAGGTGATCCCGAAGGGACCGGAGCCGGGGAACGTCACGCTTCCGCCGACCTCCGGCGACGGCGCAGGCGCGCCGCCCGAGCCCGCGCCACCCGAGCCGGAGCCGCCGGCCCCGGAGCCGTCCGAGCCGGAGCTACCGGACCCTGAGCTGCCGGAACCCGGGGTCCCGGTGCCGGGGGTGCCCGGAGTGCCGGAACGCGGGGTTCCGGTGTCGGGGGTGCCGGACCCGTCGCCGGTGGCGTCCGGGGGCGTGCCCGAACCGTCGCCGGTCCCGCTCGAACCGGATCCGCCCGAGCCGGAGGCGCCGCTGCCCGTGCTGGGGGTCCCGGCGCCGGGGGTGCCCGGGGTGCCGGTGCCAGGGCTGCCCGGGGTACCGGTGCCGGGCGTGCCGATACCCGGTGTGCCCGTGCCCGGGGCACCGGACCCTGACGGTGCCGTCACGGCGGTGCCGACCAGCAGCGGCGCGGCGTAGGTCCGTCCGAGGACGGTCCCGTCCCGGTACAGCTGCACCGTGAGCACGTAGCGGCCGTCGCCGAGGTTCATGGAGGGGGACAGGGCCAGGTCGGCGAGCGAGCTGGCCGCGCCCAGGGCAAAGACAGCCTCACCGGAGTCGTCGGTGGTCAGCGTGGTGCCGCCGAGCGACAGCTCCTTGCCCGAGACCGCCCAGACCTCGCCGCCCAGTTCCATGCCGAGGCCGACCGCTACGGAATAGTCGCCGGTGAGGTTGTCCCCGGTGGCACTGACGCCGGGCTGGACGACGCCGGCCGGGGCCGTCATCGATGTGAACGTGTAGCGCACCGCGCCGAGCGCGCCGTCGGCCAGCGAGCCGATGGACAGCCGCCCACCGGTCACCGACTTGCCGGCGAAGGCCGGCACGGGCTCGACGTCGTCCAGCAGTGCCTGCTTGAGCTGCGCGGCGGTCGCGTCCGGCCAGGCCGCCCGGTAGAGGGCGTAGGCGGCAGCCACCTGGGGCGCGGCGATGGACGTGCCGGAGACGAGCCGGAACGAACCGTCGTTCCAGGTCGTGAAGACCAGGTCGCCGGGGGCGAAGAGGTCCACGGCCGCAGCGCCGTAGGCCGAGCTGGAGCTGATCGCGTCGGCGGCGGTCGAGTTGCCGACCGTCACCACGTTGGCCTCGGTGAGGCTGGCCGGGTACATGACCGAGGTGTCCCGGTTGGCGCTGTCATTGCCTGCAGCGGCGACGACGAGCACGTTGTGGGCCGCGGCGTAGGCGACGGCCGACTTCAGGTTGTCCAGGGCCCAGCCGCTGAACACGCCGCCCCAGGAGGCGTTGATGACGTCGGCGCCGTGGTCGACGGCGTAGCGGATCGCCTCCGCGCCCAGGGTGACGTCGACAGAAGAGCCGCTGCCGATGACCAGGGGCATGATCGTGACGTCAGGGGCCACGCCGGCGGTGCCGAGGCCGTTGCCCGCCCGGGCGCCGATGACGCCCGAGACGCTGGTGCCGTGCGAGCCGTAGGTGCCGTTGTCGACGTCGGCGGAGTCGGTCGTGAAGTTCCAGCCGTGGCAGTCGCCGGCCTTGTGGTTGCCGTCGGCGTCGGCCGAGCCGCAGGGCTCGGCCGGGTTCGTCCACAGCGCGCCGGCGAGCTCGGCGTGGCCGGAGTCGTATCCGGTGTCGATGACGGCGACGATCCTGCCGTTGCCGGTTCCGCCGTCCCAGCCCTGGGGGGCGTTGACGTCCGCGCCGGCAACGACCGGCGAGTTGTAGGAGTTCGTGCCGGTGTTGTCCAGGTTGTAGCCGTACTGCGGGAAGTACGGGTCGGTGACCGTGCCGAGCACGGGCACCGAGGGGGAGACCTCGGCGTCGGCGACGCCGGGGAGCGCCCTGACATGCTGCGGGGCCATGCCCTTGGTGGCCACCAGAGCGCGGCCGTCGCTGAGCCGCTGGGCGCTGACGACGCCGTCGGTGGCCTCCAGGCCGGCAAGCAGGCCGGTGGCGTCGCCCGAGGCGGCGGTGAGTACGTAGCGCGTCAGGCCGTCGCCCGGGCCGAAGTCGGTGGCGACCGGGACCGACGGCAGCGCCCAGGCCGAGTACGCAGCCGCGCCCGCGTATCCCGCGGCCACAGCAGCGGCCAGGATCAATGCCTGGACCCGCTTGCTCTTCATCCGTCGCCCCCCGAACGCGTGCCTCCGGGCCGTCCGGAACCGTGCGCTTCCGGGTGACCAGACAGCGGACGTGCGTCATCTCCGGTCGTCAACGGCGTGGTCCGACGGGTGGTTGAGACGTGAAGGAAAAGGTTCGCCCGGAGGGGTGACGTGGGCGATTCCCTAGACTCCGCCCCATGCTGCTGTCCGACCGCGACATCAAGGCCTCGATCGCCGAGGGACGCCTCGGCCTCGAGCCCTACGACGCGGGGCTGGTGCAGCCCTCGAGCATCGACGTCCGGCTCGACCGGTTCTTCCGGGTCTTCAACAACTCCCGGTACACCCACATCGACCCTGCGCTGCAGCAGGACGATCTGACGAGCCAGGT
This sequence comes from Blastococcus sp., assembly GCA_025965695.1. Classification (GTDB taxonomy): domain Bacteria; phylum Actinomycetota; class Actinomycetes; order Mycobacteriales; family Geodermatophilaceae; genus Blastococcus_B. Next base: position 1,645 of record JAOPWM010000238.1, on the reverse strand, counting down.
GGAGCCCGACGGCGACGACCCGTTCGTGCTGCACCCGGGGGAGTTCGTGCTCGGCTCGACGCTGGAGGTCGTGACCATCCCCGACGACCTCGCGGCGCGGCTGGAGGGCAAGTCCTCCCTGGGCCGGCTGGGGCTGCTCACCCACTCCACCGCGGGGTTCGTCGACCCGGGGTTCTCCGGCCACATCACGCTGGAACTGTCCAACGTGGCCAACCTGCCGATCACGCTCTGGCCGGGTATGAAGATCGGCCAGTTGTGCATGTTCCGGCTGACCAGCCCCTCGGAACACCCCTATGGCTCGGCCGTCTACGGCTCCCGCTACCAGGATCAGCGCGGGCCGACGCCGTCACGGTCCTACCGCAACTTCACCCGCGCGGAGACCCGTCGTCCGTCTGCCTGACGTGGGCGTTCACCGGGGCCTCTGCGCCGGCTGCCTCGACGACGTCGGCGCGAGCGGCGCCCGTGGACCAGCCCGGGACGGAACGGTCCACCTCGTCGTCGACGTACCGGGGACGGGTGACTACCCGGCCGAGGATCGTCAGGCCGACGACGCCGGCGAGCACCAGCACGAACATCCCGGTGTATCCGCCGGTGACGCCACGCAGCACGCCCACGAGGAGTGGACCGGCAGCCGCCAGGAGGTAGCCCCAGCCCTGGGTGACGGTGGCCAGCGCCGCGGTCGTCTCCGCCGTCCGGGCCCGTAGCGGGATCAGGGTGAGCACCATCGGGAAGGTGCCGAGCCCGACGCCGAGCACGGCCATCCAGAGCCACGGAGCAGCGGTCGGCGCGGCCCACAGCCCGATCCAGCCGGCGGTGTAGCACCCCATGAAGACCAGCAGCATCGGCCACTGGAGCCGGGGCCGGACGGTCAGCGTCGGGACGATCATGCTGAACGGGATGCCGATGAGGGTGTTCAGGCCCAGCAAGAGCCCCGCGGTGGCCGCGCTGAGCCCGGCGTCACGCAGGTACTGCGCCGACCAGCCGACGATGACGTAGGCCTGGGTCGCCTGGATCCCGAAGAACACGGTCAATGCCACGGCGGTCCGGCTGTGCACGAGCGACCGCATCCGGACGGCGACGTGCGCACCGCGGGACACCCCGGTCGTGGCGGGCACCGCCAGCCACGCCAGCACGCCCACGAGGGACAGGGCGGCCCAGATCCCCAGCGCCCACCGCCAGCCATCGGCACCGGCCGAAGCGGCGATCGGCTGGGTAGCCACGGAGGCCGCCGTCCCGCCGACGCTCAGCGCGGTGCTGTAGGCGCCCACCAGCAGGCCGGTGCGGTGCGGGAAGTAGCGCTTCACCAGGCTGGGCAGCAGGACGTTGCCGAGCGCGCCGCCGGTCATGGCCAGCACGGTGCCGATCACGAACAGCCAGAACGACGCCGCGACGCTGCGCAGCACCAGTCCGCCGGTCATCGCCAGCAGCGCACCGGCGAGCACGTGCGCGTCGCGGAACCGGCCCGACAGGGCCGGGCCCGCGAAGCCCAGGACGGCGAAACAGAGCACCGGCAGCGAGGTCACCAGCCCGGCGAGGCTGCTGGAGAGCCCCAGACCGCCCTCGATCTCCTCCAGCACCGGGCCGACGCTGTTGACCGCCGTCCGCAGGTTCAGGCCGGTGAGGACGATGGCGACGCCGATCAGCA
>JAOPWM010000227.1 GCA_025965695.1 Blastococcus sp. | reverse complement strand
GAGGAGCACGCCCGCCCGTGTCCGGAGTCGCACCTGCCCCCGAGGGCATCACCAACCCGCCCATCGACGAGCTGCTCGAGCGCACCAGCAGCAAGTACGGCCTGGTCATCTTCGCCGCCAAGCGCGCCCGTCAGATCAACGCGTACTACAGCCAGCTCTCCGAGGGCCTGCTGGAGTACGTCGGCCCGCTGGTCGACACCGCGCCGCAGGAGAAGCCCCTGTCGATCGCGCTGCGCGAGATCAACGAGGGTCTGCTGACCCACACCGCCGGCGAGAACTGAGGCCCGTCCCGGGTCCCGCCCTGAGCGTGCGAAGGGTGGGGAGGACGGGGTCCTTCCTCCAGATTGATGACGACGCACCCGGCAGCTGCTGCCGGGTGCGTCGTCGTATTGGGAGGATGAACAGGTGAGTTCGATCGTGCTGGGCGTGAGCGGGGGAGTGGCGGCCTACAAAGCCGCCTTCGTGCTGCGTGCGTTCACCGAGGCCGGCCACGACGTCCGCGTCGTCCCCACGCCCGGTGCCCTGCACTTCGTCGGCGCCGCCACGTTCGAGGCGCTGTCGGGCAACCCCGTCACCACCGACGTGTGGTCCGACGTCCCCGAGGTGGCCCACGTCCGCATCGGGCAGCACGCCGACCTGGTCGTCGTCGCCCCCGCGACCGCCGACCTGCTGGCCCGCGCTGCGACCGGGCGGGCGGACGACCTGCTCACCGCCACGCTGCTGACCGCCTCCTGTCCGGTGGTCTTCGTGCCGGCGATGCACACCGAGATGTGGCTGCATCCGGCGACGCAGGACAACGTCGCCACCCTGCGCCGCCGCGGCGCCGTCGTCCTCCCGCCGGCAGTGGGCCGGCTCACCGGTCCCGACTCGGGGCCCGGCCGGCTCCCGGAGCCGGCCGACATCGCCGCCCTCGCGACGGTCGTGCTCCACCACGGGGCCGCCGCGCTCGCGCACGACCTGACCGGACGCCGGGTCGTCATCAGCGCCGGCGGGACCCGCGAGCCGCTGGACCCGGTGCGGTACCTGGGCAACCGGTCGTCGGGCAAGCAGGGCTGGGCGCTGGCACGCGTCGCCGCCGCCCGTGGCGCGGAGGTCGTGCTCGTCGCCGCCAATGTCGAGCTGCCGGCCCCGTTCGGCGTCCGCGTCGTCCCGGTCGGGACGGCGGAGGAACTGCGGACGGCGATGGTGGCCGAGGCCCAGGAGGCTGTCGTCGTCGTCATGGCCGCCGCGGTGGCCGACTTCCGGCCGGAGAACGTCGCGGTGTCCAAGCTCAAGAAGGGGTCGTCGGCCGAGCCGAGCGCGGTGCCCCTGGTCCGCAACCCCGACGTCCTCGCCGAGCTGGTCACCAAGCGCGCCCCGGGTCAGCTCGTGGTCGGCTTCGCCGCCGAGACGGGGGACGACGAGGCCGACGTCCTCACCCATGCGAAGGCCAAGCTGGCCCGCAAGGGCTGCGACCTGCTGGTCGTGAACGACGTCTCCGACGGCCAGGTCTTCGGCCGCGCCGACAACGCGGTGACGGTGCTCGCCTCCGATGGTGCCGTCACCGAGCTGCCGCACGACAGCAAGGACGCCGTCGCCGCCGGGATCTGGGCCACGATCGCGTCCCAGCTGTCCCGGGAGCCCCAGAGCTAGGCATCTCACCCAGGCAGCCGCGCCCGCGGTCCGCGGAGCCGGTAGCGTGGGTCATCGGGCGCCGCGCATGTGGCTCCCACGATCCAGCCATCGAGCTCAGGGAGTCACCGCGTGTCACGCCGCCTCTTCACCTCCGAGTCGGTCACCGAGGGCCACCCGGACAAGATCGCCGACCAGATCAGCGACTCGATCCTGGACGCCATGCTCGCGCAGGACCCGCGCAGCCGCGTAGCCGTCGAGACCATGATCACCACCGGCCAGGTGCACATCGCCGGTGAGGTCACCACCGCCGGCTACGTCGACATCGCCTCGATCGTCCGCGACACGGTCCTGCGGATCGGTTACGACTCATCCCGCAAGGGCTTCGACGGCGCCTCCTGCGGCGTCAGCGTGTCGATCGGGGCGCAGTCGCCCGACATCGCCCAGGGTGTGGACACCGCCTACGAGGCGCGCACGTCCGGCACGGCCGAGGACGACATCGAGCGCCAGGGCGCCGGCGACCAGGGCCTGATGTTCGGGTATGCCACGGACGAGACCCCTGAGCTCATGCCCCTCCCGATCGCGCTGGCGCACCGCCTGGCCCGCCGGCTGTCCGCCGTCCGCAAGGACGGCTCGGTGCCCTACCTGCGTCCCGACGGCAAGACCCAGGTCACGGTCGTCTACGAGGACGACCAGCCGGTCGCCGTCGACACCGTGGTCGTGTCCTCCCAGCACGCGGAGGACATCTCCATCGAGCAGCTGCTCACCCCGGACATCCAGGAGCTCGTCGTCGAGCCGGAGCTGGCCGCCCTCGGCCTGCCCACCGACGGCTACCGGCTGCTGGTGAACCCGACCGGGAAGTTCGTCATCGGCGGCCCCATGGGCGACGCCGGCCTGACCGGCCGGAAGATCATCGTCGACACCTACGGCGGCATGGCGCGCCACGGCGGCGGTGCGTTCTCCGGCAAGGACCCGTCGAAGGTCGACCGTTCCGCTGCCTACGCGATGCGCTGGGTCGCCAAGAACGTCGTGGCCGCGGGCCTGGCCCGCCGCTGCGAGGTGCAGGTCGCCTACGCGATCGGCGCGGCGCACCCGGTCGGCCTGTTCGTCGAGACCTTCGGCACCGGAACAATCTCCGACGACGTCCTCGAGAAGGCCATCAGCACCGTCTTCGACCTGCGCCCCGGCGCGATCGTGCGGGACCTGGACCTGCTCCGCCCGATCTACGCGCCGACGGCGGCCTACGGCCACTTCGGCCGCACCGACATCGAGCTCCCCTGGGAGCGGCTGGACCGCGTTGACGCCCTCCGCTCGGCCGTGGGCGCCTGACCGCACTGGTCACCCCCGCGCCGGACGTCCCGGCACCCGAGAGCACCGGCGCCCCGGGCCCCCCGCGGCGTCCGCGGGTGGCGCGGGTCGTCGTCGACGTGCCCCTCGCGCACCTGGACCGGCCGTTCGACTACGCGGTCCCCGAGAAGTTCGCCGACACGGTGCGGGCCGGCTGCCGGGTTCGGGTTCGCTTCAGCGGTCAACTGCTGGACGGGTTCGTGGTGTCGCTGGACGACGCCACCGACTTCACCGGCAAGCTCCTACCGCTGTCGCACGTCCCGTCCGGCGAGCCGGTCCTCACCCCACAGGTGGCCCGCCTGGCGAGGGTGGTCGCCGACCGGTACGCGGGAACGCTCAGCGACGTCCTGCGGCTGGCCCTGCCACCCCGCCGAGCCGCGGCCGAGAAGCGGCCGATCCCCACTCCGGAGGCGCTACCCGGCCCACCCGACCCAGCCGGGTTCGGCCGCTACCAGGCCGGCCCCGCCCTGCTGTCGGCACTGGCGGAGGGGCGTCCGGCGCGGGCGGTCTGGACTGCGCTGCCCGGTGAGGACTGGCCGACCCGGCTGGCCGAGCTCTGCCGGGCGTCGCTGTCCGGACGGCGGGGGACGCTGGTGGTCGTCCCCGACGGCAAGGATCTCGACCGACTCGCGGCCGCGGCCGCACGGCTGCTGCCCGAGCACTCGTACACGGTCCTGCGTGCCGACGACACCCCGGAGAAGCGCTACCGGCAGTTCCTCGCCGCGTCGCGGGGCGCCGCGCAGGTCGTGCTGGGCACGCGCGCAGCAATGTTCGCGCCGGTCCGCGACCTCGGTCTCGTGGTCGTCTGGGACGACGGCGACGATCTGCACGCCGATGAGCACGCGCCCTACCCGCATGCCCGTGACGTGCTCGTCCAGCGCGCCTGGCTGGACGATTGCGCCGCCGTGGTGGCCGGCACGTCGCGCACCGCCGAGGCCGCGCTGCTGATCGAGTCCGGCTGGGCGCACGAACTGGTCGCCGACCGGGCGGTACTGCGGTCGGCGGCGCCCCGGATCCAGGCACTGGGCGACGACTTCGAGCTGGCGCGCGACCCCGCCGCCCGCTCGGCGCGGCTGCCGTCGATGGCACACGAGGCCGCCCGCCGGGCCCTGGCAGCGGGGGCTCCCGTGCTGGTGCAGGTCCCGCGTCGGGGGTACGTCCCCTCGCTGGCATGCGCTCGCTGCCGGGCGCCGGCCCGGTGCGGCCACTGTGCGGGACCCCTCGGCATCTCGCCGCGACCCGGTCCGGGCGGCGCCCGCATCCCTGCCTGCCGGTGGTGTGCCCGGCCGGCGGCCACCTTCGACTGCCCGCACTGCCACGCGACCTCGCTGCGCGCCGCCGTCGTGGGGGACTCCCGCACGGCCGAGGAACTCGCGCGGGCCTTCCCCGGGGCGAGGGTGCGCACCTCCGGCAGCACGTCGGGGGTGCTCGCCACGGTGCCGGGTGGCCCCTCGCTCGTCGTCGCCACCCCGGGGGCCGAGCCGGTGGCCGAGGGCGGGTACGGCGCGGCGTTGCTGCTGGACTCCTGGGCGCTGCTGGGGCGGGCCGATCTCCGGGCGGGGGAGGAGACCCTGCGTCGCTGGCTGAACGCGGCCACGCTGGTGCGGCCCGCCTCCGCGGGCGGGCAGATCGTGGTCGCCGCCGACGCCGCCCATCCCGTCGTCCAGGCGTTCGTGCGCTGGGACCCGGCCTGGCTGGCCGAACGCGAACTGGCCGACCGTCGCGAGCTCGGGTTCCCGCCGGTGACCCGGATCGCCAGCCTCTCCGGTTCCCCTGCAGCGCTGAGCGAATTCCTCGCGGCGCTGCGGATGCCCGGGGCGGCCGACCTCCTCGGCCCCGTCCCGGAGCCGCCCCGGCCCGGGCAGGAGGGCGAGCGGGAGCGCTACCTGGTCCGGGTGCCGCGGACCGACGGCGTGGCACTGGCGCACGCGCTCACCGAGGTCCAGGGCGTGCGGAGCGCCAAGAAGGTCACCGACCATGTGCGCGTGCAACTGGACCCGCTCGACCTGGTCTGAGCAGGCCCGCCGGAGTTGATCATCGGCCTGTCGCCGCTCGTCTCGGCATGTTGCCGCGTGGCGGCGGCAACAACTCGATGATCACGGCCCGGGGGAGCGGCGGGTCCCCCGGCGGACGCCGCCTACGATCGTCGGGTGAGCGTGACCCCCATCCGGCTGTTCGGCGACCCCGTGCTGCGCAACCCCGCTGCGCCGGTCGTCGACTTCGATGCCGAGCTGCGCCGGCTCGTCGGTGACCTGACCGAGACGATGTTCGCGGCCGGCGGCGCGGGGCTTGCCGCCCCGCAGATCGGCGTCGGCCTGCGCGTCTTCACCTGGTTCGTCGACGGAGAGGTCGGTCATCTGGTCAACCCCGACGTGACGCCGGTCGGTGAGGAGACGGAGGAAGGCCCGGAGGGCTGCCTCTCCATCCCCGGGTTGCGCTGGGACTGCCGTCGGCACCTGCACGTGGTCGCGACCGGCTGGAACCTGCACGGCGACCCGGTCAGGATCGAGGGCTCGGAACTGCTGGCCCGCGCGGTGCAGCACGAGACCGACCACCTCGACGGCGTGCTGTTCGTCGATCGGCTCGACGCCGAGGCCCGCGCCGCGGCGCTCGCCGAGATCGGTGCAGCCGAGTGGGCAGGCATCGGCGAGTACCTGCCCGTGCCTGCGCCGGTCGTGAAGGTGAGTCCCCACTGAGGCTCCTGTTCGCCGGTACGCCGGCGCCCGCCGTCCCCTCGCTGGAGGCCCTGCTGGCCTCCGACCACGAGGTCGTCGCCGTCCTGACCAGGCCCGACGCGCGTTCGGGCCGGGGCCGGAAGGAGAGCCGCTCCCCGGTGGCCGAGCGGGCGGACGCAGCGGGCCTGCCCGTGCTGCAGCCGCGCTCGCCGCGCGAGCCGGAGTTCCTGGAGCAGCTGGCCGGGCTCACCGTCGACTGCGCACCGGTCGTCGCCTACGGCGCGCTCGTCCCGCAGACGGCGCTCGACCTGCCGCGGCACGGCTGGGTGAACCTGCACTTCTCGCTGCTGCCCGCCTGGCGCGGTGCGGCGCCCGTTCAGCACGCGATCATGGCCGGTGACGAGATCACCGGCGCCTCGACCTTCCGGCTGGAGGCCGGGCTGGACACCGGCCCCGTCTACGGCACGGTCACCGAGGCGATCGGGCCTCGCGACACCGCCGGTGACCTGCTCGGCCGGCTCGCGGTGAGCGGGGCCGGGCTGCTGGTCGCGACCCTCGACGGGATCGCCGCCGGCACCCTGGCGGCCGAACCCCAGCCGGCCGAGGGCATCAGCCTGGCGCCGCGGATCGAGCCGGCCGACGCCCGCATCGACTGGACCCTGCCCGCGCACGTCGTCGACCGCCGGGTCCGCGGAGTCACCCCCGTCCCGGGCGCCTGGACGACGTGGCGCGGGGAGCGGCTGCGGGTGGGGCCGGTGGAACCGCGTTCCGACACCGAGCTGCGCGCCGGGGAGGTCTCGATCGGCTCGGACGGTGTGCTGGTCGGCACCGGCAGGGGGGCCGTTCGCCTGGGTGACGTCCAGCCGGCCGGCAAGCGGATGTTCCCGGCGGCCGACTGGGCCCGCGGCGCGCGGCCGCAGCCCGGCGAGCGGGTCGGCGCATGACCCGGCCGCCCCGCCGGCCAGGTGGCGGTCCGAAGCCGGGACGGCGCCGGCATCCGGCCACCCGCCGCCCGGTGCTCGACGGCGCACGGCTGACCGCCTACGACGTGCTGGACGGTGTCTCCTCCCGCGCTGCCTACGCAAACCTGCTGCTCCCGCAGCTGCTGCGCGAGCGGCAGCTCGAGGACCGCGACGCGGCCTTCGCCACGCAGCTGGCCTACGGCACGCTGCGCGCGCAGGGCACCCTCGACGCACTGCTCACGGGGCTGGTGTCGCGGCCGCTGGCCGAGCTCGACCCCCGAGTGCTCGACCTGCTCCGGTTGGGCGCCTACCAGCTGATCGATCTCCGGGTGCCGTCGCACGCCGCCGTGGACACCACCGTGGACCTCACCCGCGGCATCGTGGGCACCGGTGCATCCGGGCTGGTCAATGCCGTCCTGCGGAAGGTCGCCACCGGTGGCGACCGCGAGCAGTGGCTGGCCACGTTGGGTGGGGACGCGGGTGAACGGCTCGCCCTCGCCACGAACCATCCGCGCTGGATCGTCGACGCCTGGCGCGAGGCGCTGGGCGGCGGGGAGGAGCTCGAGGCGGCGCTGCTGGCCGACGACGCCGCGCCCGAGGTGCACCTGGTCGCCCGCCGGATCAGCCGCGAGGAGCTGGTGGAGGAGTCCGGTGGGGAGCCGGGACCGTGGTCACCGTTCGCCGTCCGGCTGCACGGTGGCGACCCTGGCCGGCTGCCGTCGGTGCGCTCCGGCGCCGCGGCGGTGCAGGACGAGGGCAGTCAGCTGGCCGCGCTGCTGCTCACGCGCGCGCCGCTGGAGGGATCCGACGCCGCCTGGCTGGACATGTGCGCGGGCCCGGGCGGCAAGACGGGACTGCTGGCCGCCGTGCGGCCCGACGGCGTCCGGATCACCGCCGCGGACCGCGCAGCGCACCGCGCCGAGTTGGTGCAGCAGGCCGTGGCGGCCGAGCCCGACGTCGAGGTGCTCGTCGCCGACGGGACCCAGCCCCCCTGGACGCCGGGATCCTTCGACCGGGTGCTCCTGGACGCGCCGTGCACCGGGCTGGGCGCGCTGCGGCGCCGTCCCGAGGTGCGCTGGCGCCGCACGCCGGACGACGTCCCCCCGCTGGTCGAGCTGCAGACGGCGCTGCTCGACAGCGCGCTGGCCTCGGTGCGGGTCGGCGGTGTCGTGGCCTACGTGACCTGCTCGCCGCACAGCGCGGAGACCGTCGGCGTCGTGAACGCGGCGGCAGCGCGGGACGACGTCGAGGTGCTACCTGTGGCTCCGCTGCTGCCCGAGGTGCCCGGCGTCGCCCGGGGGGACTACGCGCAGCTGTGGCCGCAGCGGCACGGCACCGACGCGATGTTCATGGCCCTGCTCCGCCGTACGCGCTGACGGGCCCTGCCTCCCCGGGCCGTGGTCGTGGCCGCCCTCGGCCCGATCGTGCCCGCCGCTCCGGAGGAACCCGTCCCGCGTTGACGGTGCGGCGTCCTTTCGACGGGGGTCCTCCGATGCGGCAGGCGCCGGACCCACCATCTGCGCTCTGGACGCCGATCGGTCTGAGGCCTCGGCGCCCGGGCCAAGGGACGGACGCGCAGTCCCGGGTGCGGAGGAGTCGTCCGTGCGACTCCGCGACGCGGGGGTAGTGGCGGCGGGGGTAGTGCCGGCGGGGGTAGTGGCGGCGGGGGTAGTGCCGACCGGGGTCGCAGCCGGTCGGGGATCGGAAGCCCCACTCGTGGCAGGTGCGGCGGTCGCCGTCCTCGCCGACGCGGAAAGGTGCGGCTGCGCCGGTGGGTCGCCCGCCGGAACGGTGACCACGGGGCGCCGTCCGGGATCTGAGGCAGCCGAGCGCGCCGGTGCAAGGGCAGGCGTCGTGGTCTCTGCCACGACCGGAGGGGGCGCCTTCCGCTGGTCCGCGACCCCGATTCCTTCGGATGTCCGCGCCTGGGCCGCCACCAGTTCGGCCGCCGGTGCCGGTGCCGGTGCCGGTGCCGGTGCAGAAGCAGGAACCGGCAGGTCCTGGACCTTTGGTCCGTGGGGTTCGGCGGGCGTGCCCCGTGGCACGACCGGAGACGCTGTGACCACGGTCCTCTCAGGGGCGGATACCGCGACGCGCCACCCCGCCCAGGCGCTGACCAGCGTGACGGTCAGCAGGGAGATCAGGAGCAGAGAGAAGCCCAGGGCGACGGACGAAGTCGCTGGATGATGTGGGAACCGAGGGTGCCGCGCGGCCACGCTGAGCACCACCGGCCGGTGGCGGGGGTCGCCGGGCATCGGAGCCGGCTGGTCGTTCCACGTGCCGCGTGCGGATTGGTGGTGCAGCATCACGGTCGCTCTCCTGGCACGCCGGCGGGGCGCAGGTGCCGTTCTGCCCACAGCGCGGCCTGCGTACGGTCGGCCACGCCGATGCGCTGGAAGATGTGCGTCACGTGCGCCTTGACGGTGCGCTCGCTGATCTGCAACCGGCGTGCGATGAACTTGTTGGGATTCCCTGCGCGCACCAGTTCGAGGACCTCACGTTCCCGCTCGGTCAGAACCTCGCCGGGCGCGCGCTGGCGGACCTCGGCCAGCAACGACCTGGCCACCGTAGGGTCGATCGGTGCGCGGCCGGCTGCGACCGCCCGCACGCCGTCCAGGATCGTCTCGGCCTCGTTCTCCTTGAGCAGGTAGCCGTCCGCCCCCGCCTGGACGATGTCGACCACGAGGTCGGGATCACTGAAGGACGTCAGCACCAGGATGCGCACCGGCCGGCCGCGGCGTCGCAGTTCCTGCGTCACCGAGACCCCGCCGCCACCTGGCATGGACACGTCGAGCAGGACGACGTCCGGCGCCAGCCGCTCGACCGACTCGAGAGCACCGGCCGCGTCACCCACCGTGCCGACACACTGCAGGTCCGGGGCGGACGAGAGGATCGCGGCAAGGCCGGCCCGCACGACGGCGTGGTCATCGACGACCAGGACGCTGATCACGGGGTCACCCGCATGTGGACCTCCACCCCGTCCAGCGGTACCCGGACGACGACCCGTGTGCCCTGGCCGGGCGCGCTGGACGCGGTCAGGGAACCCCCCGCGTCGGCGACCAGATCGCCGAGGGCGCGCAACCCCAGGTGCCCTGCTTCCTCACTCGCGGAGAGCCGCGCCTCGTCGAAGCCGCGTCCGTCGTCGTCCACGATCATCGTCACGTCCCCGCCGTTCGCGACGACACTGATTTCGACTTGCGTCGCCCCGCTGTGGGTCGCCACGTTGCGTAGCGCCTCCTGCGCGCACCGATAGAGAACCTCGGCTGCCTGGCGTGGGAGACCCTCCAGCCCGGTCGCGTCGACCGCCACCCGCGTGCCGCTGATCTCCATCCGCTCGGCGAGGGCGGTGAGCGCGGGGCCCAGCCCAGCCTCCGGCAGCCGGGTGTGGCTGAGGTCCACCGCCAGGGCGCGCAGTTGGCCGATGCTGTGGCGCACACCGTCGGCCGTGCGGGCGAGCAGGGTCGTCCGCTCGCCGTCGGACGAGCCGTTCAGCCGGGCCGCGTCGAGCGCGTAGGTCAGGCCGGTCAGGCCGGGGACGATGTTGTCGTGCACCTCCCCGGCGATGCGTCGGCGCTCCACGTCGGAGGCCTCGACGGAGGCTTGCAGCAGGGCCGCCTCGGCCTCCTGGTGGCGCCGGATCCCGCGCGCCAGGTTCCAGGCGAGGGGGATCTGGACCAGTTCCAGGACGATCAGCGCGCCGAGCGCTGCAGGGGCGAAGTGCCGCCACACCGTGCGGGCGAACTGCTCCATGGCGTCGTACGGTTCGCTGACGTCGATCAGCAGCGGCATCCCGCCGGAGTCCTGGACCCCGACCGACGCGGTGAGGAGGTCCGCCGAGCCGTTACCGCTCGCCCTCTTCCCTTCGGTGGAGACGACAGAGCCGTTCGCCAGAGCCCTCTGCTGGTCCGCTCGCAACGGCGCCCGCGTGCCGATGGTCCCCGGCTCGGCGGACCACACGACGAGGCCATCGGCGTCCCGGACCGTGATCCGGACGACCGACCCGGCCTGGAGCAGCGGCTCGGCGGCGTGACCGATCTGGGCCTCCGCCGTCGGGTCGCCCTGGCGCAGGGTGGGCGTCAACTGGGGCGCGAGCACAGATCCGGCCACCACGGCCGCCAAGCGATCGAAGGACTGCGTGGCTTCCTGGGCACATTCGCGCCGGGCGAGCAGACCCGTGATCACGGTCAACAGCGCGGCGACGACCAGGCCTGCGGCGACGAAGCGCGCCAGCGACGCCGCGACCGACAGGCGGGGTTGTCGGAGCGGGTCTCGTAGCCACCCAGTGGTCCTGTGGGGCACAACATGGATGTTAGATCCGCTGCCGTTCCGGATCTGCGTCGTCGGTCGCGTCCCGTCACGTCCGGCGTCACGGGGGCGGTGCTAGTCCTCGTCACGGGGGCGGTGCTAGTCCTAACGTCCACTGGGCGATAGCACCTCCGGGCGGCCAGGCTCCACGCTATGGCCGCGCATGCAGCACCTCCGGGACCCGGGGCGCTGCGGGTCGTCATGCCCTACCTGCGTCCCGAGCGCGGGCGGCTTGCGTTGTCCGTGGGTGCGGCGACGCTCGAGGTCGGCTGCCGCCTGCTCGAGCCGTGGCCGCTGGCACTGGCGGTGGACTACGCGTTGGGCGGGCGACCGTTGAGCGGTCCGCTCCAGGCTCTCGCGGGTCTGGGCAGCACGGGCCTGCTGGTGTCTGCGGGTGTCGCGACCGTGGTGTTCAGCGCAGTGGGCGGTTTGCTCGACGCCTGCTCTCAATCGCTCGCACAGTCGGCCGCGGAGCGGGTGGGGGGCGAGATGCGCGCCGCGGTGTTCGACCACGTGCTCGGTCTGTCGCTCCGGTGGCACGACCGGGTCCGCACGGGCGAGGTGCTCTCCCGGCTCAGTACGGACGTGGGGCGGGTCCTGGATGCCCTCGTCGCCGTCTGCGCCACGCTGCTGCCCAGCGCGCTGCTGTTGGCGGGTGCGCTGACACTGCTGCTGGTCGTCGACCCCGCGCTGGCGGGGCTGGGGCTCGTGGTGCTGCCCTTGCTCGCTTGGCTGACGGCGCGGCAGCGGCGGCGGGTCCGTGCGGCCGAACTCGCAGCCCGGGAGGCGAACGGCCGGCTCGCGGGCATCGCGACCGACCTGCTGCGCAACGTGCGTGCGGTTCAGGCGTTCGGTCGGCTGGACCGTGCTGCTGCGATGTTCGCCCGGCCGAATGCCCGGGTCGTCGCCGCAGAGGTCCGCGCGCTCAGGACGCAGGCGTGGTGGTCGCCGGTGCCCGACGTCGTCCTCGCGCTCGGCGCCGGCACCGTCCTCGTCGTGGGGGGCCTGCAGGTGCAGCAGGGGGAGATCACCCTCGGGGGGCTCCTGGTGGTGCTGATGTACCTGGGCGACCTCCAGTCGCCGGTGCGCAGCCTGGTCCGGCTGATCAGCACGCGGGCGAAGGCGGCGGCCAGCGCACTGCGGCTGGGCGAGGTCCTCGACTGCACGGAGGCGGTCGCCGATCCCGCCAGCCCGCAGCCGGTGCCTCCGGTGCGCGACGGGCTCCGGCTGGAGTCCGTCCGGTTCTCCTACAGCCCGGACCGGCCGGTGCTCTCCGGTTTCGACCTCGCTGTCGCCGCCGGTGAGGCGGTCTGTCTCTTCGGGCCGAGCGGGGCGGGCAAGAGCACCGTGCTGCACCTCCTGCTGCGCCTCTACGACGTCGACGCGGGCCGTGTGTTGATCGACGGGGTCGACGTCCGGGCGCTGTCCGTCGTGGAGCTCAGGCGGCAGCTGGCGTTCGTGCCACAGGACCCCTGGCTGCTCGACGCCACGATCGCCGAGAACATCGCGTTCGGATCAGCCACCGCCACGCGGGCGCAGGTTCTCGCGGCCGGACGCGCGGCCTGGGTCGACGAGTTCGCGCTGTCGCTGCCGGAGGGGTACGACACGCCGCTGGGGGAGAGCGGCGTGCTGCTGTCCGGGGGGCAGCGCCGGCGGGTTGCGCTGGCCCGGGCCGTCGTCTCCTCGGCTCCCGTGGTGCTGTTGGACGAGCCGACGACGAGCCTGGACGCCGAGGCGGCCCGCCAGGTGGTCGGGGCCATCCGGTCCGCGACCCGGGACCGGACCGTTCTCCTGGTCACTCACGACCCCGTGCTCGCGGCGATCGCCGACCGCACGGTGCACGTCTCGCCCCAGTGGCGGGACGCCGTTCCGGAGAGCACGGCCCGGGGCGTTGCCCCGAGGGCCGTCAGCATGCAGATTTCGGCTCGCTCGCCTGTTCCGGGCGACGTCGGCCCCACGAACTCATCCACCGCCGTCGGAGCTGACCGAGAGCGGGTCGGTACCGGCGTCCTAGAACCGGAGAGGAGGTGAGAAACCATGTACGCCAACCGTGTCCTCGGTGAGGTGTCCGCACCTCGTTGGGACGACCATCGCGACGACCGGCACAAGGACCGCGACCGCGACCGCCGCCGCAGCCGTGATCGTCACGACAGGAAGTGGTGAGTCCGACCGTCGTCCCGCCGGGCCTTAGGCCCCGGCGGGACGACGATCACCGGCCACGGTCCTGACGGGCCTGGCTCCGACGAGGGGGCGATGTGGAACCGCACGCGGCGTCGATGGAGAGCCGCCTCGGCGACGGTCGTCCCGGGTGGGACCCCGAGCCCGGGGCACCCTTGGTCCCCGGGCTCCTCGCGGGGGAACGGATGACGGTCGGCTACCACCGGGAGACCTGGCTGTGCTGGTCGGTGGGCCTCTGGGCGCCGGCGGTGGTCAAGATCGTGCGCCCGGGCTGGTCGCGGCAGTGGACCGAGGCCCTCGACCGTGAGGTGCGGGCGCTGAGGAACGTGGCGCATCCCGCCGTCCCCCGGCTGCTCGGAGACGGCCGACAGAACTGCCCGCCGTACATCGCGGTGGAGTACCTCGACGGGCCGGCCCTGGACGAGTGCGTCGAGGCCGACGGTCCGTTGCCGGCGGGTGACACCGCCCGACTGGGCGTCCTGGTTCTCGGTGCCTTGAGGGCCCTGCACGCCACCGGGAACGCCCACCTCGACATCAGCCCGGACAACGTCCTGCTCGTCGATCGCCGGCCCCGGCTGGTCGACCTCGGTGCATCCCGCCCGCTGGGTTCCGAGCTGCAGCCCGGGGAGGAGTTCGGCACCGACGGGTTCATCGCCCCCGAGCTCGCGGGCGCTCCCGGGGGCCGGGTGACCGCGGCAATGGACGTCTACAGCCTCGGTGCCACTCTGCTGGCGGTCCTGGACGAGGCCAGCGACGGCGCCGACCACATGGCCGACCGGTTGGCGGCCCTCACCGCCTCCGATCCCGACCGCCGCCCCGGCGTCGACCTCGCGATGTCCTCGCTGAGCCGGTGCGCGGGAGCAGGGGCAGCCCCGCCCTGGCCGCGGTGGGCCGATCGGCACCTGCCTCGACCGCCGCGCCGCCGTCGGGCACGGCGGCCCGGGCTCACCAGCGTCGCGCGCGGCTGATCGACCGGATGCGTGGCGGCTCGACCGGATGCGTGGCGGCCCGCTGGTCCCGGTCGGGGGGGCGAGGCGTCGCTCAGAACGGACCGGCGGCACCCAGAGCGCCGGCCTGGGACCGGTAGCGGGCGCCCGTCACCAGGACGTGGTCCACGACGGCGTCGGCCAGCCAGGCCACCGGACCGGTCGCGGCCATCAGCTCGTCCGGGCGCCGTCCGGGGGCCCAGACCTCGAGGTCCTGCAACCCGGCCACGGCGGCCACCGCAGCCACGCAGGCGTCGGCCGGGGACAGAGCAGCAACCTCCTCATCCGGCAGGCGCGCCCGGTCGCGGTCGGTCTCCTCCGGGCGCAGGTCGGCGTAGCGCCGGCCGAACCCGAGCGGCCCGGAGCGGCGTTCCCACCGGCCTGAGGACAGGTTGGCCGCCGCGACGTCCCGCAATCCGATCCGCTTCTCGTCCAGCCAGCCGTCGAGGGACCTCTCGGGCTCGACCGCGATCGCGGCCAGCAGCCGGTCGGCGGGATCGAACCCGGTGGGTGTGGGATCGATGACGACGCTGTCCTCGGCCGACTCCACGCGGCCCGCGAGCGCGAGATCCAGCAGGAGGCCCCCGCGGACCGCGGTTCCGCACAGCAGCATCTGTGACAGGCGCCCGCTCTCGCCCAGGCACAGCGACGCGATGCGCACCGACACCCCGCGGGTCAGGTCCACGGTGGCAGGCTAGGCGCCGGGCGCGAGTTCGGGTACGTGACCGCGGCCCACCTAGACTCGGCAGACGTGTCCCGCGAACCCATGATCGCTCCCAGCCTGCTGTCGGCGGACTTCGCCCGGCTGGCCGACGAGACCCAGCGGGTCGCCGACGCCGACTGGCTGCACGTCGACGTCATGGACGCGCACTTCGTGCCGAACCTGACGCTCGGCCTTCCGGTGGTGCAGGCCATCCAGGCGGTGAGCCCCATCCCGCTCGACTGCCACCTGATGATCGACAACCCGGAGCGCTGGGCACCCGGCTACGCCGAGATCGGCGCGTACAACGTCACCGTGCATGCCGAGGCGTGCACCGACCCCCGCGCCGTCGCCCGCGACATCCGGGCGGCGGGCGCGCTGGCCGGCCTCGCGATCAAGCCCGGCACGCCGATCGAGCAGTACCTCGACGTGCTGCCCGACTACGACACGCTCCTGGTCATGAGCGTGGAGCCGGGCTTCGGTGGCCAGTCGTTCATCGCCGATGTGCTGTCCAAGGTGCGGACGGCCCGCCGGCTGGTCGAGACCGGGCACCTGAAGCTCCTCGTCGAGATCGACGGCGGCATCAACGCCGACACCATCGAGCAGGCCGCCGAAGCCGGCGTGGACGTGTTCGTCGCCGGTTCCGCCGTCTACGGCGCCGCCGATCCGGCGAAGGCGATCGCCGCGCTGCGGGCCCGGGCCGCCGCGGCGATGCGCGGGTGACGACCGACCCCGCTGAGCTGCGCGCCATGAGGCGCGCGCGCGAGCTCGGCGAGTCCGTTCTCGGCACGACCAGCCCGAACCCGGCCGTGGGCGCTGTCATCCTGGCCGCCGACGGGACGCCGGTGGGGGAGGGTGCAACCGCTCCGCCCGGTGGCCCGCACGCCGAGGTGGCCGCGCTGGCGCAGGCCGGTGACCGGGCCCGCGGTGGTACCGCAATCGTCACGCTGGAGCCGTGCGCGCACACCGGCCGCACCGGCCCGTGCGCCGACGCCCTGCTGGCCGCCGGTATCGCCCGCATCGTGGTCGCCGTGCCCGAACCGACCGAGCCGGCCGGCGGGGGAGCGGACCGGCTGCGGGCCGCGGGGGTGGACGTCGAACTGGGCGTGGAGCAGGCCGAGGCGGAGGCAGGCGCGCTGTCCGGCTGGCTGACCGGCGTCCGTGAGCACCGGCCGTTCGTCGTCTGGAAGGTCGCCGCCACCCTCGACGGGCGGGTCGCTGCCGCCGACGGCACCAGCCGCTGGATCACCGGCGATCAGGCGCGCGCCGCCGTCCACCGGCTGCGTGCGACGTGCGACGCCGTCCTCGTCGGGTCGGGGACGGCGCTGGCCGACGACCCGCAGCTCACCGTCCGGGACGCCGAGGGCCGCAACGTCGCGCCGAAGCCCCTGCGGGTCGTCGTCGACCGCCGGGACCGGGTGCCTACGACCGCAAGGGTGCTGGACGACGCGGCTCCGACGTACGTGAGCCGGGCCGCGGATCCGGCCGGACTGCTCGCCGAGCTCTTCGACCGCGACGTGCGGCGGCTGCTCCTCGAGGGCGGTCCGACCCTCGCCGCGGCCTTCCTGCGCGAGGGCCTCGTCGACGAGGCAGTGGTGCATCTCGCACCGACGTTCCTCGGTGCAGGTCCCTCCCTGGTGGGGGACCTGGGACTCAGCACGATCACCGACGCGCTGTCCCTCTCGATCGTCGACGTCACCCCGTTGGGCGGGGACGTGCAGATCCGCCTGCGCCCGACCCGTCACACTGAGGGTCACCAGCACGCGGACGGAAGGGGTTGAGGTGTTCACCGGGATCGTCGAAGAGGTGGGCACCCTTGTCGTCCGCGAGGACCGATCGGATGCCGCCGTCCTGCAGATCCGTGCGCGCATCGTGCTCCAGGACGTCTCACTGGGCGACTCGATCGCCGTCAACGGCGTCTGCCTCACCGTCACCGGCGTGCAGCCCGGCGCCGACGGTGCGGGCGTCTGGAGCACCGACGTCATGGCCGAGACCCTCAGCCGCAGCAGCCTGGGCTCGGCGATCGCCGGAGCGCCGGTGAACCTCGAACGTGCGGTCACCCTGCACACCCGTCTCGGCGGCCACCTGATGCAGGGCCACGTCGACGGGGTCGGCGTGATCCTCGGCCGCGTCCCCGGCGAGCACTGGGAGGTCGTGCGGATCGCCCTGCCGGCCGACCTGGCCCGCTACGTCGTCGAGAAGGGCTCGATCGCCGTCGACGGCGTCTCGCTCACGGTCAGCGCGGTCAGTGCCGCAGACATCCCCGAGCCCTGGTTCGAGGTCAGCCTCATCCCCACCACCCTCCGCGAGACCACGCTCGGTGCGTGCGTCCCGGGGGAGCCCGTCAACCTGGAGGTCGACGTGATCGCCAAATACGTGGAGCGCCTGCTGGGGCGCCGCTCATGACCAGCCCTCTGGCGCGACTCGACTCCATCGAGACCGCCATCGCCGCGATCAAGGACGGCCGCCCGGTCGTCGTCATCGACGATGAGGACCGCGAGAACGAGGGCGACCTGATCTTCGCCTCCGAGCTGGCCACGCCCGACCTGGTCGCCTTCATGGTCCGGTACACGTCGGGCTATATCTGCGTCGCCGTGACCGAGTCCGACGCCGATCGGCTGGACCTGCCCCCGATGTTCCGGGTGAACCAGGATCGTCGCGGCACTGCCTACCCGGTCACCGTGGACGCCCGGGAGGGCGTGTCCACCGGGATCTCGGCGGCCGACCGGGCGCACACCATCCGCACCCTGGCGTCGGCCGACACCGGCTCCGCCGACCTGGCCCGCCCCGGGCACGTGGTGCCGCTGCGCGCCAAGGACGGCGGCGTGC
>JAOPWM010000218.1 GCA_025965695.1 Blastococcus sp. | reverse complement strand
CACGTCACGATCGCTGACTCCGGCGTCAGCAAGCCGTCGGGACCCGCTTCACCGTCGACCTGACCGCCGGGCGGGTGACGTCCCCCGACGGCGGCGACATCAAGTTGACGCCCACCGAATGGCACCTGCTCGAGGTGCTCGCCCGCAATCCCGGACGGGTCGTCGAGCACGGTCGGCTGCTCACCGAGGTCTGGGGACCGGCGTTCCGGGAGCAGACGAACTACCTGCGCGTCTACATGGCCACGCTGCGCCGCAAGCTCGAGCCGGACGCCGCCAACCCCCGCCACCTGCTGACCGAGAGCGGTCGTGGATACCGCTTCGAGCCCTGAGGAGTCCGGCTCAGCCACCGCCGCAGCGGTAGACGAGAAAGGCGACGTCGTCGTCCGGGGCGTTGTCCAGCAGCTTCTCGGTGAGCAGCCCGGCGAGCTCCGCGGGGGCGAGGTGCCGCCCCTCGCCGAGCACCGCGGCCGCGCGGGCCATGCCCTCGTCGAGCACCTGGTCGCGTCGCTCGACCAGGCCGTCGGTGTAGAGCAGGAGCGTCGAACCCGGCGACAGGACGACGTCGGCCTCCGGACGCTCCAGGTCGTCGACGACAGCGAGAGGCAGCGAGCCGGCCGACTCGAGGAAGCGCGTCGCGCCGTCGGCGTCGACCACGATCGCCGGGGGATGGCCGGCGCTGCTGTACCGGAGGGTGCCGTCGCTCGGGTCGATGACGGCGCAGAAGACCGTGCTGACCGCGGCGCCGGGCACCAGCGCCGCGAACCGGTCCAGGGCCGACAGCACGTGCCCCGGCGACCGGCTCTCCAAGAGCAGCGCCCGGCCGGCGCTGCGGAGCTGCCCCATCACCGCAGCCGCGGCCAGACCGCGACCGACCACGTCCCCGACGACCACCCCGTAGCGGCCGTCGGGCAGGTCGACGACGTCGTACCAGTCGCCGCCGACCTCCAGGGTGCCGGTCGCGGGTTCGTAGTGGACGGCGAAGTCGCGCGGCAGCCCCGTCGGCCCGAGGACGGCGCGCTGCAGGGTGACGGCGACATCGGTGAAGAACTGTGCCCGCGTGCGCTCGAGCTCCGCCCGCTCCTCGGCTCGACGACGCTCGGCGTCGACGGCCTGCGCATCGGCCACGGCGGCCGCGACCTGCCCGGCGGCCAACGACAGGAAGGTCCGGTACTCCTCGTCCAGTTGGAGATGCGGGCTGGTGCCGAGGACGACCGCGCCCACCGGCGACGTCTGGCCGGCAGCGGTGAGCGGGAGGACGACGGCCGTGTGGACGTCGGCCTCACCGGCCGGGCTGGCACCGACGCTGGAGAGTCCGGGCAGGAGGCGGGCCAGCCCGGTCACCGTCTGGCCCTTCCCCGTGGCGATCGCCTCCCGCACCTGCTCCGGGATGACGCTGGCCGCGAGTTCGTCGTCGATGCCGATGCCGTGACCGGCGACGAGCCGGGCGTCCAGCCGGTCCTCATCGACCAGGTAGACGAGGCCGAACGGGCAGTCGGTCCGGGCCCCGGCCAGCACCCGGAGCGCGGCGCGGACGGCGTCCGCCGTGCTCCCGTGCACCGATCGGGGCAGGCTGCCGAGTCGCTGCAGCACGGTCATCCGCCGTGCCGCCAGCACCCGCTGCGTGGTCTCGACAACGGTGTTGAGCAGGCCGGCGACCGCACCGCCGGGCTCCACGACGGGGCTGTAGGAGAAGGTGAAGTAGACCTCCTCCTCGAAGCCGCGCCGGCTCGTCACAAGCGGGAGGTCCTCGAAATAGGTCACCCCGCCGGCGAAGACCTCGTCGATCATGTCCTTGATGTCGGTCCAGACATCACCCCACACGCCAGGTACCCGCCGACCCAGCGCGGAGGGGTGCCGCTCACCGAGCGTCGAGGCATAGGCGTCGTTGTAGATCATCACCAGCTCCGGGCCCCACATGAGCAGCATCGCGAAACGGGAGTTCAGCACGGTGCTCACGGCGGTACGCAGAGTGGACGACCAGTGCTCCTCGGCGCCGAGCGGTGTCGCGGTCCAGTCGTGCTCGAGGACCGCGCGCTGGAGATCGGTGCGGGGCGAACCCGGGATCAGCTCCGCCAGCTGCCCGTCCAGTTCACTACCCCCGCCCAGCCCCCGCGGCCGTGCCGCGCTCACAGCGCCGGCCGGCACGGTGTCACGCGCGATCGTGCCATCCCGGTACGACGCCGTCGTGTCGGACGCCACCTTCTGTGACTGACCGATCATTTTCGCTGTCGGCATCAGGAGACGCGTTCGGCGGCACCGAGGGACGCACTCAGCCGGTCGGCCGCGTCCACGAGCAGGGGGACGACGTCGCGGCGCAGCGTCTCGGCGTCCGAGCGCCCCACCGACGTCGACGACGCCAGGGCGGCCACCACCTCCCCCGACCGGTCGCGCACCGGCGCCGATGCCGACAGCAGTCCGATCTCGAGCTCCTCGCTCACGATGGACCAGCCCTGCGCCCTGACGCGGGACAGCTCCGCACGGACGTCGTCCAGATCGGTGAGCGTGTTCGGCGTGACCGCGCGCAACGGACGGCCGGTGAGCACCTCGTCGACAACCACCGGTGGCGCCCAGGCCAGCAGCACGCGCCCCATCGAGGTGGCGTGGGCAGGCACCCGCGTGCCCACCGACACGTTGATGCTCATGATCCGGCGCACCGGCACACGGGCGACGTAGACCACCTCGTCGCCGTCGAGGGTGGCCAGCGAGGCCGACTCGGACGTCCGCTCGGCCAGCGACAGCAAGTGCGGCTGGGCCAGCTCGATCAGCGCATGCGTCTCGGTGTAGTGCTGGCCGATGCTCAGCACGCGCGGGGTGAGCGACCACCGCCCCGCGCCGTTGCTGCGCACGTATCCCATCCGCTCCAGCGTGATGAGAAAACGTCGCACCGCGGGGCGCGAGAAACCCGTCAGCTGGGCCAGCTCGGCCAGGCTCGGCTCGGGATGCTCGGCGTCGAAGGCCAGTAGCACCGTGATGCCCCGATCGAGGCTCTGCACATAGTCGCGGTCGCCGTCGTCACTCGCCATCGTCTCCACCTTCCCGCACCGAGGGGTTGACCGCGCACGTGACGCGCGGCACACTCGGCTCTGCCCGCAGTGCGGTCAGCCTGTACGCAAAGCGTACATCTGGAGGAGCAATGCAGCTCACCCCCCGCGACATCCGCAACGCCTTCGGCCGGTTCGCCACGGGCGTCACGGTCGTGACCTGCGCCAAGAAGGACGGCGTCCCGCACGGGGCCACCGTCAACGCCTTCACTGCCGTCTCCCTGGAACCGGCCCTCTGCCAGGTGACGCTGACGCGGGAGTCCAAGGCCTGCGGGTACCTGGAGTGCGCACCGTTCGCGGTCAACGTCCTCTCCACGACGCAACTGGACACTGCGTGGCACTTCGCGGGCCGGCCGCAGTCCCAGGAGCCGGAGTGGGCCGAGGGCCCCACCGCCCCCGTGCTCGTGGGCAACGCCGCCACGATCTCCTGCCGGCCGTGGCGGACCTACGACGGCGGCGATCACCTGATCGTCATCGGCGAGGTGACCGACCTCCACGTCGGCGAGGACGAGCCGCTGCTGTTCTTCAGTGGCCGCTTCCGTGAACTCGCCGCCCAGGCCACCGGCGTCCACTGGGCGGGATCCCTCGACAGCCCCGAGCTCGGCTGGTTCGACGCCTCGACCTCCTTCACCCCGCTGCACTCCCACAAGCACCGCGCCGCCTCCTGAGCACTGGTTCCTGAGCTCGGCACGGCGCCGGCTCGACCGCACCTCCCCGCAGCACCCGACTCCACCGACGAAGAAGGGTTTCCCTGTGACACTGGAGAAAGAGCACGAAGTCGTTGGCCCCCGCCGAACCGCCGAGGGCGCGCCCGATCCCGGCGCTCCCACCGCCAGCCGGCCCATGACCGGCGACGAGTACATCGAGAGCATCCGCGACGACCGCGAGGTCTGGATCTACGGCGAGCGGGTCGAGGACGTGACGACCCACCCGGCCTTCCGGAACCCGGTGCGGATGACCGCCCGGCTCTACGACTCCCTGCACGACCCGGCCGTCAAGGACAAGGTCACGACGACGACCGACACCGGGAGCGGCGGCATCACCCACCCGTTCTTCCGCGCACCGCACTCGGTCGAGGACATGATCGCCGACCGCGAGGCGATCGCGACCTGGGCCCGGATGTCCTACGGCTGGATGGGCCGGGCCCCCGACTACAAGGCCAGCTTCCTCGGCACGCTCGGCGCGAACAGCGAGTTCTATGCGCCATACGAGGACAACGCAAAGCGCTGGTACAAGGAGTCGCAGGAGAAGGTCCTCTACTGGAACCACGCGATCATCAACCCGCCGGTCGACCGCAACCTCCCGCCGGACGAGGTCGGCGACGTCTTCATGAAGGTGGAGAAGGAGACCGATGCCGGGCTGATCGTCTCTGGCGCCAAGGTGGTGGCCACCGGCTCGGCCATCACCAACTACAACTTCATCGCCCACTACGGACTCCCGATCAAGAAGAAGGAGTACTCGCTGATCTGCACGGTGCCGATGGACGCACCGGGCGTGAAGCTGATCTGCCGGGCCTCCTACACCCAGCAGGCGGCGGTGATGGGGAGTCCGTTCGACTACCCGCTGTCGAGCCGGATGGACGAGAACGACACGATCTTCGTGTTCGACAAGGTCCTGGTCCCGTGGGAGAACGTCTTCCTCTACGGCGACGTCGAGAAGATCAACGGGTTCTTCCCGGCGTCCGGGTTCCTCCCCCGGTTCACGCTCCACGGCTGCACCAGGCTGGCGGTCAAGCTGGACTTCATCGCCGGCCTGCTGCTCAAGGCGCTGGAGATCACCGGGAGCAAGGACTTCCGCGGCGTGCAGACACGCGTCGGTGAGGTCATCGGCTGGCGCAACATCTTCTGGGCGCTCAGCGACGCCATGATCCACAACCCCGACGAGTGGGTCGGCGGCACGTTGCTGCCCAAGCTCGATTACGGGCTGACCTACCGGATGTTCATGATCCAGGGCTACCCGCGGGTGAAGGAGATCATCGAGTCCGACGTCGCCAGCGGGCTGATCTACCTGAACTCGCACGCCCTGGACTTCAAGACCCCCGAGATCCGGCCCTACCTCGACAAGTACGTCCGCGGCTCCAACGGCATCGAGGCCGTCGACCGGGTCAAGCTCATGAAGGCGCTCTGGGACTCGATCGGCACCGAGTTCGGCGGCCGGCACGAACTGTACGAGCGCAACTACTCCGGCAACCACGAGGGCGTGAAGGCCGAGCTGCTCTTCGCCGCGGAGGCACAGGGCACGACCACCGCCATGAAGGGCCTCGCCGAGGAGTGCCTGTCCGAGTACGACCTGGACGGCTGGACGGTGCCCGACCTCATCGGCAACGACGACGTCTCGTACTTCCGCAACCGCCGCTGACCCCTCCGTCCACCCGCGCGGGCCAGCGGCCCGCACCCACTCCACGAGGAGCGATCCATGACCACCGTCGAACACAGCCCCACCGCCGCCGGTTCCGGCGCCAACGCCACCGAGGCCTTCCGATCCGCCCAGCACGACGTCGCCGACGTCTCACCGGAGCGCGTCAGCACCGTCGTGCGGGGTGTCCTGGAAGGTGTCCACAGCGCCATCCGCGAGCACAAGGTCACCTATCCCGAGTTCCAGGCCGCCAAGGCCTGGCTGATCGAGGTCGGCGAGGGCGGCGAATGGCCGCTGTTCCTCGACGTCTTCGTCGAGCACGTCGTCGAGGACGTCACCTCGCAGGCCCAGCTGGGCAGCAAGGGCACGATCCTGGGCCCTTACTACCTGCCGGGCGCGAAGCAGCTGCCCGCGCAGGCGGCGCTCCCGATGCGGGACGACGAGAAGGGCACGCCGCTGGTCTTCGCCGGCCAGGTCCGCGACGTGGACGGCACGCCGCTGGGCGGCGCCGAGATCGACATCTGGCAGGCCGACGACGAGGGTTACTACTCCGGCTTCGCCCCGCACCTGCCGGAGGGCAACCTCCGCGGACTCGTCACGACCGACGAGGAGGGCCGGTTCGAGATCCGCACGATCCAGCCCGCGCCGTACCAGATCCCGACCGACGGGCCCACCGGCAAGCTCATCACCGCCGCCGGCTGGCACCCGTGGCGGCCCGCGCACCTGCACCTCATCGTGCGGGCGCCCGGGCACCGGCCGATCACCACTCAGCTCTACTTCTCGGGCGGGGAGTGGCTGGACAGCGACGTCGCCGAGGCGGTCAAGCCGGAGCTGGTGCTCGACCCGCAGGACCAGGGCAACGGCACCGTGAAGTCGACGTACGAATTCGAGCTCGAGCCCGCCTGATCACCCGGCCCGCCCGGCCGTGCGCTCCTGCGCGGCCGGGCGACCGGCCCCTCACGATCATCGGAGACAGCGCCACCATGAGTGAGCTCACGATCGACCGGGTGCAGACGGCGATCCTCGACGTCCCCCTGGTCCGGCCGCACCGTTTCGCCCGCACCGGCATGGAGGCCCAGCCGCTGCTGCTGGTCACCCTCACCACCCGCGGCGGCGTCTCGGGCACCGGCGAAGGTGTGGTCCCCGGCGGCCCGTGGTGGGGCGGCGAGTCGGTCGAGACGATGCAGCTGATCATCGAGAAGTACCTGACCCCGCTGCTGATCGGCCGTCGGGTCGACGACATCGCCGGCATCCAGCAGGCGATGAACGACGTCGTCAACAACAACCTGTACGCCAAGGCCGCGGTCGAGGTCGCACTGCACGACGCCTGGGCCCGCAACCTCTGCGTCCCGGTGCACACCCTGCTCGGCGGGCTGGCCCGTACCTCGATCCCGGTCACCTGGGCGCTGGGCACCGAGTCGGCCGCCGAGGTCATCGCCGAGGCACAGGGCAAGCTGGACGCCGGGCTGCACACCAGCTTCAAGCTGAAGATGGGCGCCCAGGAGCCGGCTGCCGACGTCGCCCGCGTGACCGAGGTGGCCCAGAAGCTGAGCGGCGTGGCCGGCGTGCGGGTGGACATCAACGCCCGATGGGACCTGCTCACCTCGCTGCAGTGGCTGCCCCGGCTGGCCGAGGCCGGCGTCGAGCTGGTCGAGCAGCCGGTGCCCGGCAACGAGGTGGAGTGGCTGGCCGAGATCAACGCCGCCCTGCCGATCCCGGTCATGGCCGACGAGAGTCTCCGGACGCCGTCCGACGCGCTGCGGCTGGTCAAGCTGCGGGCCGCCGACGTGTTCAGCCTCAAGACCACGAAGTCCGGCGGGCTCCGCTACACGCGGGCGATCACCGAGATCGCCGCGGCGGCCGGGATCCCCTGCCACGGCGGGACGTCGATCGAGGGGCCCATCGGGACGGCGGCCTCGCTGCACCTGGCCTGCGCACTGCCCGGTGTCACCTGGGGCAGCGAGCTCTTCGGCCCGCTGCTCATGCGCGAGGAACTGCTCACCGAGCCCCTGCGCTACGCCGACGGCGCGCTGCACCTCCCCGACGGCCCGGGCCTGGGCGTAGAACTCGACCCGTCCGCCGTCGCCCGATTCACCCGCGCCTGACCAGCAAGGAGCTGACCATGCTGTTCCACGTCCGCATGGACGTCGCGATCCCCCGCGACCTCGACCCGACCGAGCGCGCCGAGCGCATGGCGACCGAGAAGGCCCGCGCCCTCGAGCTGCAGCGCAGCGGGAAGTGGGTGCACATCTGGCGGGTGGTCGGCGCCTACAGCAACGTGAGCATCTTCGACGTCGAGTCGGCCGACGAACTGCACGAGATCCTGTGGAACCTGCCGCTCTTCCCGTTCATGACGGTCGCGGTCACAGCCCTCACCGAGCATCCGTCGGCCCTCTCCGCCAACGCGTGACCTCGCTGGAGGCCCGGGTCCAGCGACTGGAGGACGCCGAGGAGATCCGCACGCTCGACGCGATCTACTGCCGGCTGCTCGACGACGGCGACTGGCCCGGGCTCGTGGAGTTGTTCACCCTTGACGGCACGTTCGACGGGCTGTCGGAGGTCACGGGCCGGGACGCGCTGCTCGCCTTCTTCGGCCGCCTGGCCGACGGCGGGCTGACCGCGTTCTGGCACCACGTGTCCAACCTGGAGATCACGGTCGACTGCGACACCGCCGTCGTCCGTTCCCTGCTGTGGCAGCCGTGCGTCGTGGACGGCGTGCCGCACGTGGCCGCCGGTCGGTACGCCGATCGCCTCGTGCGTACCGACGACGGCTGGCGCTACTCGGTCAAGCAGGTGCGCTTCTTCTACTGGGCGCCGCTCCGCGAGGGCTGGGACCAGCACCGGTTCACCCTCGAGGCCGCCCGGCACGCCGCCACCCCGTCGAGAGGACTCGCATGACGTCGTCCACCGCCCGCCTGCACGCCGTCGTCGACGGGCCGGCGGACGCACCCGCGCTCGTCCTGGGCCCCTCACTCGGTACCGACGTCGGACTGTTCGACGCCCAGGTCGCGGAGTTCGCCGGCTCCCACCGGGTGATCCGCTTCGACCTGCGGGGGCACGGCCGCTCCGAGATCGTCCCGGGGCCGAGCACGATGGCCGACCTCGCCGGCGACGTCCTGGGCCTGCTGGACTCCCTCGAGATCGAGCGGTTCTCCTACGCGGGAGTGTCGATCGGCGGGGCCATCGGGCTGCAACTCGCGCTGACCGTGCCGGACCGGCTCGAGCGGCTGGCCGTCCTCGCCTCGGCCGCCCGGTTCGCCGACGCGGAGTCCTACGCCGTCCGCGCGCAGAAGGTGCGCGCGGAGGGGACCGGGTTCCTCGCGCCCTCCCGCAGCGGGCTCTGGTTCACCGCGGAGTTCGCTGAGCGGAACCCGGTTGAGGCCGAGCGGCTCCTGGCAATGCTCCGGAGCACGCCGGCCGAGGGATATGCGGCGTGCTGCGAGGCGATCGCGGAGTTCGACGTCCGGTCCGGGATCGGCGACATCTCCGCACCCACGCTGGTGATGGCCGGTTCCGAGGATCCGGCCACGACCGTCGAACTGATGCGTGACCTCGCCGACGGCATCCCCGGCTCGTCGTTCGTCGTCGTCCCCGGCGCGGGGCACCTGCCGAACGCCACGCACCCGGACGTCGTCACCCCCGCCCTGCGCAAGCACTTCGCCGGCTGAACGACGACGCCGGCGAGATCGGCGATGTCGCACGCTTTGGGCACCCAAAACGTGCGAGATCGGCGATCTCGCCGGGGTCAGGTGGTGCGGGTCTCCTCGGCGAGGGCGGCCAGCGCCTTCTCGAAGCACTCCTGCGGAGGCTGGACCAGCCCGGCGCCCACCTGACCGGTGCCGGCGATCCGCCCCGCCATCCCGGTGTTGATCTGCGGCAGCCAGCCGGTCCGCGCCACCTTCAGGACGTCGATCCCGGTCGGGGAGCCGCGGAAGCCCATGATCGGGATCGCCATGGCCGGGTTCTCGGTGAGCGTCAGCTGGTACATCCGCTCGGTGGTGGCCAGCGCGTCGGGCACGGTGCCACCGACGAACCGCACGATCGCCGGCGCGGCCGCCATCGAGAAGCCGCCTACGCCGTAGGTCTCCATGATCGCGGAGTCGCCGATGTCGGGGTTGGCGTCGTCGGGGCCGTAGTCACCGAGGAAGAGGCCCACCGGCGTCTGCGCCGGGCCGGTGAACCAGCGGTCGCCGGTGCCGGCCGTCTGGATGCCGAACTCGGTGCCGTTGCGGGACATGACGGTCACCAGCGACGAGCCCGGGACGTCCCGGGCGGCGTCCATCGCCAGCTTCGCCGTCGGCATGCCGAGGTTGAGGAAGAAGTGCTCGTTCCCGCCGATGAACGTCAGCACCGCGGCGATGTCGGACGACGGGACGCCCTCCACCGCGACGATCGACGGCGACAGCTCGCGCAGCGCCATCAGCGAGCCGGCGCGGTTGCGGTTGTGCCCCTCGTCGCCCATCTGCAGCATCTGGGCGAGGATGGCCTTGACGTCGATCGGGTCGTTGCCCGCGTCGATCGAGCCGCGCACGGCCTTCGACAGGATCGGGCCCAGCACGTCGCGCATCCAGCGCAGCCGGGTGAGGACCTCCTCGTTGAAGGCGCCCATCCGCAACACCTTGCCGAGTCCCTCGTTGAGGTTGCAGAACGCCTCGCCACCGTTGACCGGGTCCTTCAGGCACCACATCCACATCGACGGGCTGGTCACGCCGGCCATCGGGCCCACCGTGCGGTGGTGGTGGCACGGGTCGAGGGTGATCTCACCGGCGGCGAGGATCCGCTCGGCGTCCTCCACATCGGTGGCCCAGCCCTCGAACAGGCAGGCGCCGATCAGGGCGCCGCGCATCGGCCCCGACGCGGTCTCCCACGTCAGTGGGGGGCCCGAATGAAGCAGCATCCGGTCCTGCAGGCCGATCACCTCACGGGCGGGGCGGACGTCGACCAGCTGCGAGCCCGCGGCGAGGATTCGCTCGACGGCGACCCGGTTGGCCAAGGCACGGCGGGGGTCGAGGGCGAGGTCGGCGATGTCCTCGGGGCTGCCGAAGCCCGGCGGCCGCCAGTCGACGTCGTGCACCTCGGCGCCCTGGGCGCGCAGCGCGTCGGAGAACACGTCGACGCCCGCGGCGACGACGACCGGCGGCCCGGAAAGCAGTCCACCCAGTGATGAGCTCGCAAGCTCGCTCATTCAGAAGCTCCCAGCAGGTCGAGGGCGTACCGCGTGGCCGCGGCGTTGGAGGCGAACACAGCGGCGCCGGCGGCCGCCAGGGCGTCGGCCTGGCGAGACCAACCCTGCGGATCGCCCTCGGTGCCGATCAGCGCGATCACCACCGGAAGCGGGAACTCGGCGACCTCGCGGGCCGCGGCCAGTGCCGGTTGCAACACCGCAGCGGGATCGGGATCGGCGCCGTATCCCAGGACGACGTCCAGCAGCAGCACCGCCGGCTCCTCGCCACCGGCCACGGCCGCGATCGCCTCCAGCCGCAGCGTGGGGTCGATCATCGGGTGCGCTCGGCCCACCGTCAGGGCGTCGTCCCCGAAGTCGATGACGACGTGCCCGGAGGCGAACAGGTCCGTCCCGAGATCGAGCTCGGGCTTCAGCGGGGTGTTCGAGCGGATGTCGCCGAGGGCCGGAGCGGCCAGCAGCATCGTCTCGTCGGCCAGCGTGCCCCCGGAGTAGAGGCCCTTGAGCACGGCGCCGGGACGGGCGGCCTCCGCCGCCCCGGGGCGCGACGGCCACGTCGGGACGTCGAGCCCCATGTCGGTGAGCAGCGCCTCGACGGCGGCGGTCAGGTCGGGCGTCTCGGGCGAGAGGACGGCGGAGCGCACCGGCACCGACAGCTCGTCCGCGGCGGCCGCGACCGCGGCGGCCACGGACGGCGCGGGCGG
>JAOPWM010000186.1 GCA_025965695.1 Blastococcus sp. | reverse complement strand
GCGGCGACAGCCACACCTCCACGCACGGCGCCTTCGGCGCGCTCGCGTTCGGCATCGGCACCAGCGAGGTCGAGCACGTGCTGGCCACGCAGACCCTGCCGCAGTACCGACCGAAGCAGATGGCCGTGACCGTCGACGGCGAGCTGCCTCCCGGCGTCTCCGCGAAGGACATCATCCTGGCCGTCATCGCCCAGATCGGCACCGGCGGCGGCCAGGGGCACGTCATCGAGTACCGCGGGAGCGCCATCGAGAAGCTCTCGATGGAGGCCCGGATGACGATCTGCAACATGTCGATCGAGGCCGGCGCCAAGGCGGGGCTGATCGCGCCCGACCAGACCACGTTCGACTTCCTGCAGGGCCGCCCGCACGCACCGCAGGGTGCGGACTGGGACGCCGCCGTCGAGTACTGGACGACGCTGCGCACCGACGAGGGCGCCGTCTTCGACCGCGAGGTGCACATCGACGCCGCGTCGCTGACGCCGTATGTCACCTGGGGCACGAACCCCGGCCAGGGACTGCCGCTCACCGGCAGTGTGCCCGACCCGGCCGACGTCGCCGACGAGGACGAGCGCCGCGACGTCGAGCAGGCGCTGGCCTACATGGGACTGACCGCCGGCACGCCGCTGCGTGAGATCAAGGTCGACACCGTCTTCCTGGGCTCCTGCACGAACGGCCGGATCGAGGACCTACGGGTCGCCGCCGAGTTGCTGCGCGGCAGGCACATCGACCCCGACACCCGGATGCTCGTCGTCCCGGGCTCGGTGGGCGTCAAGGCGCAGGCCGAGGCCGAGGGCCTGGACCGGGTGTTCCTGGACGCCGGCGCCGAGTGGCGCGGCGCGGGCTGCTCGATGTGCCTGGGCATGAACCCCGACCAGCTCAAGCCGGGAGAGCGGTCGGCATCCACCAGCAACCGCAACTTCCAGGGCCGGCAGGGCAAGGGCGGGCGCACCCACCTGGTGTCGCCGTCCGTGGCCGCCGCGACTGCCCTCACCGGGAAGCTCACCGCCCCGGCCGACCTCGAGACCGCTGGAGTCTGACGATGGACGCCTTCATCACGCATACCGGCAGTGCGGTCCCGCTGCGCCGTTCGAACGTCGACACCGACCAGATCATCCCGGCCGAGTACCTCAAGCGGATCACCCGCACCGGCTTCGCCGACGGGCTGTTCAAGGCGTGGCGCACCAACGAGCCGGACTTCGTGCTCGACCAGCCGCAGTACGCCGGCGCCTCGATCCTGGTCGCGGGCCCGGACTTCGGTACCGGATCCTCCCGTGAGCACGCGGTGTGGGCGCTGAACGACGGCGGCTTCCGGGTGGTCATCAGCTCCCGGTTCGCCGACATCTTCCGGAACAACTCGACCAAGGCCGGCCTGCTGACCGTCCTGCTGCCGCAGGCCGACGTCGAGGCGCTCTGGGCGGCCGTCGAGGCCGATCCCACCACTGCGGTGACGGTCGACCTGAACGCCAAGCAGGTCACCTACCGCGACGTCACGGTGCCGTTCGACATCGACGACTACACCCGCTGGCGGCTGCTCGAGGGGCTCGACGACGTCGGCCTGACCGAGCGGAACCTGCCCGACATCGAGTCGTTCGAGGGCACCCGCCCGAACTGGCTCCCGAAGGCGCTCCCCGTCATCTGAGTGCCGGCGCGTCCGGGTCGGGGTCGAAGTTGCGGTAGTAGTCCGCGGCCAGCGCCCCGGGCCGGCCGCCCAGCACCCACACGCTGCCCTTGGCGCAGGGCGGGTAGAGCCGGGCTCCCTCGGCGCGCACGCCCAGGGCCATGAGCACCGACGGGATCGCCCCGCCCTGACTGCAGACGACGGTCACCCCCGGGCCTGACCGGGGCTCGAGCAGGCTCTGCACGAGCGCGAGGCCGGCCTCCGGGTCGGCTGCGAAGCCGTCCTCGCCCATCTCGGGCGCGGGCCGGATGTCGAGGCCCATCCGCTCGGCCAGGGGCTCGACGCTCTCCCGGCAGCGCACCGGTGGGGCCGAGAGCAGGTCGACGGGCAGGAA
This sequence comes from Blastococcus sp., assembly GCA_025965695.1. Taxonomy (GTDB): domain Bacteria; phylum Actinomycetota; class Actinomycetes; order Mycobacteriales; family Geodermatophilaceae; genus Blastococcus_B. Next base: position 1,132 of record JAOPWM010000186.1, on the reverse strand, counting down.
CGCCGGCAGCACCTCGGCCAGCCGCTGCGCCTGCATCCGGCCACGCCGGTCCAGTGGCCGCAGGTCGTCGGGGCCGTCCCAGTCCGAGCGGTTCCCTGCCCGGCCGTGCCGGACCAGGATCAGCGTGGGCATGAGCGGCACGTCGCTCCGTGCCAGGTCCGCCAGCACGGCCCGGTCGTGCCCGTGCGAGCACAGGTCCGCGGCCGCGGGGGTCGGCAGCCAGCGCAGTTCGTCGACCTCGTCGTTGGGCTCGAAGCCCCCGCCGACCGCCTGCATCACCCAGTAGTCGACCCGCTTGAGGCCCTCGGGGACGGCGTAGCTGGTCTGCACGCTGCGCCGTCCTGCGACGATCGCCAGCCCGGTCTCCTCGCCGACCTCGCGCACCGCCGCGGTCAGCACATGCTCGCCCGCGTCGAGCTTCCCCTTGGGGAGCGACCAGTCGTCGTAGCGCGGCCGGTGGACGACCGCGACCTCCGTGCCGCCGTCCGGCGCCGGCCGCCAGACGGCACCACCGGCCGCGGCGACGATCCGGCCGCCGGAGGGGTCAGGCGGTGAGCTCACTGACACGCTCCAGCATCGCGGCCTGGAAGTCCTCCCCGTCCAGATGTGCCCACGACCCGTCGCTGGCGAGCTCCCAGCACCCGACGCCGGGAGCCAGCGCGGCCTCGAGGATCCGGTGCAGCTCGGTGCGGGCGGTTTCGTCGCAGACCCGCAGCAGGACCTCGACCCGTCGGTCGAGGTTGCGGTGCATGAGGTCGGCGCTGCCGATCCAGAACTCGCGGTCCCCGTCGTTGACGAACGACATCACGCGCGAGTGCTCGAGGAAGCGGCCGACGATCGAGCGCACCCGGATGTTCTCCGACAACCCGGGCACACCCGGGCGCAGCGCGCAGATGCCGCGGATGAGCAGCTCGACCGGGACACCGGCCGCTGAGGCCTCGTAGAGCGCGTCGATGATCCGCTCGTCGACCAGGCTGTTCAGCTTGAACCGGATCCCCGACGGGAGGCCCTCGCTCGCGTGCCGGGCTTCGCGGCGGATCTTCTCGATCAGCCCGGTGCGGACGCCGTGCGGGGCCACCATGAGGGTCCGGTAGTTCGTCTGCCGGGAGTAGCCGGTGAGGGTGTTGAACAG
>JAOPWM010000181.1 GCA_025965695.1 Blastococcus sp. | reverse complement strand
ACTACGTCGACCTGTACCAGATCCACCGGTGGGACCGGCACACGCCGATCGAGGAGACGCTCGAGGCGCTGCACGACGTCGTGAAGGCGGGCAAGGCGCGCTACATCGGGGCGTCGTCGATGTTCGCGTGGCAGTTCAGCAAGGCGCTGCACACGTCGGAGCGGAACGGCTGGACGCGGTTCGTGAGCATGCAGGACCACTACAACCTGCTCAACCGCGAGGAGGAGCGGGAGATGCTGCCGCTCTGCGACGACGAGTCGATCGCGGTGCTGCCGTGGAGTCCGCTGGCGCGGGGGCGGCTGACCCGCGACTGGGACGAGACGACGTCGCGGTCGGAGACCGACCAGTTCGGGAAGACGCTCTACGACACGACGGCATCGGACCGCGTGATCGTGGAGCGGGTCGCCGAGCTGGCCTCGGCGCGGGGGCTGCCGCGAGCGCAGGTCGCGCTGGCCTGGTTGCTGTCGAAGCCCGTCGTGACCTCGCCGATCGTGGGGGTCACGAAGATGCAGCACCTGGAGGACGCCGTCGCCGCGGTCGACGTGCAGCTGACGGCTGAGGAGATCGCCTCGCTCGAGGAGCCGTACACGCCGCACCCGGTGGTCGGCTTCGCCTGAGGCAGGGCGGCGTCAGCGACGGAGGGCTGCTGCGCGGGCCAGTTGGGGGACGACGAGGGCGGTTCGAGTGAGGTGGACGCGGGCCGGGGCGGTAGTTGCGGTCGAGCGGACGGGGATCAGCCGCGCGTTGGTCATACGCCCACGTTGGTCATGCGGTGGAGCACGTCGGCGTCATGCGTCGCTGGCCGGGCACGGGCGTCGGTGCACCTCCGGGGCCGGGGAGTGCCACCCTGGCCCCGTCGTTCGAACCGGGTCAATGCCCGGCCCGGCCGACGCTGACGCGCGGTCCGGCTAGACCGTCTGGGGGACCCGCAGGTGGGCGACGACCAGTTCGAACTCCGCCACGTCGGTGATCGTCCTGTTCATCTGCTGGGTGAACTCCCGACGGATCTCCTTCGCCTTCTCCGCAGCCTGGGTCATGTCCTGAGGACTGTCATAGGTCGTGGTGACGACGGCGCGGCCGCTGCCGCGGTCGAGCATGACGCTGACGCTGCAGCAGCCCGGCAGGTCCTCGAGCTGGGGCAGCACGCCCACGCGGAAGCTGTCGATCACCCGGTCGGCGTCGGCGTCGGCGGGGTCTCCGTCGTTCCAGATCACCCGGGCGCAGGCACCGTGGTGGGCGTTGTGCATGCGATGCATGACGGCGATCTCCCACTCCTGTACCTCGGCCGGGCCGCCCATGATCTCGGTTGCGCGCTGGCGCATGGGCATGACGCCGTCGGCGCTGGCCCTCATGGCGTCGGCGTCGGCCCACGACGTGGTGATGATGCAGCGGCCGGAGTCGCGGTCGGCGAGCATGGACAGGCCGATACAGCCGTCCATCTGCCGGACCGCGGGCATGAGCTTGTCGCGGACGTAGGCGATTCCCTCGTCCATGGCCTGCGGTTTTCCTCGAACGGTGGTGGAACGGGCGTACATGCCACCACTCCTTCCGTGTGCTGACGACGCCCCGGCGGCGTCGCCGCACGCTTCACGTTCCTCGCACGGTCCGGCGATGGCAACGCCCCCATATGGCTGGGCACAGTGACTCGCCGGGCGTCCCATGGCCTTAAAGCGGGGCGCAGCCTCGCCGGCCGGGCTGTGGATCCACCGGCTGGGCAAGGAATCAACAGTCGTGGCGGGGTGGTGGCTCAGCAGATGAGCACGTCCGGTGGCGCCTCCTCATCGAGCCAGGGCGGGTCGGGCTCGACGTCCTCGTGCCAACCGGGCGGCCGGGTGATGCGGGAGACGCCGCTCGGGGTGCGGACGATCAGACGGCCGTCGGCAAGCAGCTGGAAGTGCCAGTCGCGGGCGAAGGTCTTGATCCGGTGGTGTCTGCGGCAGAGGCAGCAGAGATTCCAGCAGTCGGTCGGTCCGCCGGCGGCGTGGGCGATGCCGTGGTCGATGTCGCAGCGGCCGGGCGCCCGCCGGCAGCCAGGCATGCGGCAGCTGCGATCGTGCGCGCGGACGAAGCGGCGCTGGTGCGCGGTGGGCCGATAGCCGGTGGTCGGTGCGGGTGGGCGGAGCCCGGGGCCGTTGTCGATGGTGCCGGTGCCGGTGCCGCGGCGGGTGCGCCGGCGCCGGCGGGTTCCCGATCCGCGGCGCAGTTCATTGCGGGTGGCGACGGCGACCAGCCGCCCGGTGACCGGGTCCCCGACGGCCACCTGGACGCAGCCACCCGACGGCGCGGACCGGACCCCCAGCATGTCGAGCTGCTCGAGGAGCTCCCGGCATTGCGCCGCGGTGACGATCTCGCCCGCTACTTCGGCGGCCGGCTGCGGCGTGCCCGGTTCGGCGGGCTGGAGGGCGGCCAGCGGCGCGTGCACGACGAGTTGGGCCGTGACGGCGGGACGGGACGAGTCCCAGGGGCGCAGCATCAGGTCGGCGGCGATCGCCGCCCGGATGACACCGATCGGTCGCGTGTCACCGGCTGCCCGCGCCAGGTCGGCGAGCTGCCGGATCGCGTCGGTGCACGCGGCGGCCTGGTAGAGCGGGAGGTCGATCATCAGCCGGCTCATGCCGTCGCCGGTCGGCTGATGGCAGACGTCGGCACGGGAGGCGGCCTCGGCTCGGCGGCGCTCCAGCGCCGCGGAGTCGAACCGCGCCAGCGCGCGGCGGACACGCAGCCGGAGTTGGGCAACGGTGAGTCGGCCGGCGACGGGCAGCACCCGGGCCTCGATGGCGGCGACGGCACGAGGGGTCGCCGGCCCGAGCAGGTCGACGAGTGCGCGCATCTTGCGGACGTCGATCCGGCCTTCGTAGAGCGCACTCCACGTGCCGCGCAGCTTGATGGTGAGCGTCAGTGACTCGACGAGCAGCGACTCTGCCTCGATCTCCGAGCAGCTACGGATGAAGGCAAGCTCGGCCACGAGTGTCTCGGAGTAGTCGGTGAGGACGACCGGTTGGCGGTATCGGCTGTCGAGGCCGGGCCCGCCGCGCGGACCGAACTCGTCGGCCCGCTGGCGACGACGACGCCGGGCCAGCCGGGCGATCGAGACGGCGCGCTCGGCGACGTAGCGGGCCTCGCGGGCGTCGGCCGCCCAGATGTCGGCGACGAGTTCGGTCTCGCTCAGCGCAGGGGCCAGGTCTTCGGGCAGTGCTGGGATGGGCTCACCTACCTCGGGCGCCCGGTCCGGCTCGCTGTCCATGGCCGGACGTTAGCGAGCACCTCTGACAGTTTTCGGCAGCAGGAGAACGCGCGCTGTCGTCCGTCATCCGGTGCCGGTGAAGGTGGCGAAGACGACGATGTTGTCCTCGTAGCTGCCGCTGTCGTCGTCGAAGTCCCCACCGCAGGTGATGAGCCGAAGGCCGGCGTGATCGAGGTCGCCGTAGACCGCGTCGGTGGGGAAGGCTTCTTTGGCGTACTCGTCCACGCGGTCCACCCGGAAGGTGGCGATGCTTCCGTCCTGCCGGGCGACCGAGACCTCGTCACCGGGTTGCAGGTCGCGGATCGCGTGGAAGACACCTGGCTTCCCACCCCAGTCGACGTGTGCGGCGAGGATCGCAGGGCCCAGTTCTCCCGGCGTGGGGCTCTGGTCGTACCAACCGGCGGGGTAGGCGCCGGGCGGGACTTCCATGGAGCCGTCGTCCTCCAGACCCAGCCCGATGACCGCGGATGTGACGCCGAGGGCAGGGATGGCGAGGCCGACCGGCACCGAGGCGGGCATGGGTGACATCAGGGAGCCGGGCTCGGCCGCCGGTGGCAGCTGGGGTGGCGTGAGCGGCGCCGGAGCGGCGAGCTCGATGGACGGCGCGAGCGAGTACGGCGACGAGGAGGCGGTGGCGGCGTCGACGTCCGGAAGGACGGCGCCGATCCCGACGCTTGCCAGGACGATCGCCATCCCCGTCCAGGCCCGAGCCAGGCCAGGCCGTGGGGCGACCGGTGCCCGGTGACGAGTAGAAGGGCGCTGCACGATCGACGGGTCAGGCGTGGCCGCGGGCCGCGCGGCGTGCGCCGAAGGCAGCGCCGCCCGCCGCGGCGAAGGCCAGGCCGCCGAGCAGGTAGGGCAGCGCGCCCGCGTCGCCGGTCGAGGAGCTGCCGTCACCTGCTGCGACGCCACCCCGCGGCGATGTGGCGACCTGACCGCTGCTGGACCCCGAACCGCCGGGAAGGTTCTCGCAGGCGGTGCCGTCGTGATCGTCGTCGAGACCATTGGGGTCCGACCTGTCGGCGTCCAGGACGGCCTGGGCCTCGGGTTGGGTGGCGAAGTCGGCGCAATTGCGGTCCGGTGCCGCCAGGGCGGTGCCGGCGAGCGGGACGGACATCCCGGCAGTCAGGACGATGGCGACGGTGCAGCGGCGCAGGCTCATGAGGGCTCCCCGTAGTGTGTGGTCGGTCACAGCACGTTAGGGAGACGGCCGTCTCTCGGATACGCCTGCGTCGGGCGGCAGGGGTACTGCTTCGAGCCGGTACTGGACCGGACCGCCTGTCGCACCCCCTGGCGACGCGGCAGGATGCAGAGCGTGACGAACGCCCCCGACGGACACGGACACACGCACCGCCTCGATCTCGCCGATTCCACGGTGCGCGAGTGGGACGCGACGGTGATCGCGGCCGACCCGGAGCAGGGCATCGTGCTCGACCGGTCGGCCTTCTACCCGGGTGGCGGCGGGCAGCCGCCGGACGAGGGTGTGCTGCTGTGGGGCGGCATCCGCACCCGCATCGCCGGCACGCGCAAGGGCGACGAGCTGTATCTGGTCCCGTTCGAGGGCGACCCCGTGCCACCCGTGGGGACGGCGGTGCGCGGCGCGCTCGACGACGAGCGACGGACCCAGTTGATGCGCACCCACTCCGGCCTGCATGTGCTGACCGGCGTCGTCTTCCGGGACTTCGGGGCGCTGGTGACCGGCGGCAACATGGAGCCGCTGAGCGCACGAATGGACTTCGACCTGGCCGAGGTGCCAGCGGACTTCAAGGAACGGATCGCCGAGTCGGTCAACGCGGAGATCGCGGCCGACCGGCCGATCGAGGTGAGGACGCTGCCCAAGGATGAGGCGTTCGCGATCCCGGACATCATCCGGACGGCGACCAACCTGCTGCCGCCCGACATCGAGGTCGTGCGGATCGTCGACATCGTCGGCCTCGACACTCAGGCCGACGGCGGTACGCACGTGGCGTCGACGGCGATGGTCGGCCGGGTCGAGGTCGTGAAGATGGAGAACAAGGGCCGCGGGTTCCGCCGGCTACGGATCCGCATCTTCTGAGGCGGCTTCCGAGCCGGGCGCGTACCTGATTCACGTTCGGCCTGTCCTACTGTGGCGGTCCGCCGCATCGATCGCCCGCCCGGGCGCTCGGTTCTTGGAGGCCTGCACATGCGCGTCGATAAGACCGGCTGGACGCGGCGGGTCGCCGTCGCCCTGGTGGGGACGGCGTGGGTCGTGGCCACGACCGCGTGCTCGTCGGACGGCGGCTCGAACGAGGGGACCTCCTCGAGCAGCGCCACCAGCAGCGACTCCGCCCGGGGTACGTACCTGGCGCTCGGTGACTCGGTGCCGTTCGGGTACCGGGGCGGCGCGACGTCCGACTTCCCGAACGACGGAAACTTCGTCGGATATCCGGAGCTGGTCGGTGAGGAGCTCGGCCTGGGGGTCGTGAACGCGTCCTGCCCGGGCGAGACGACGGCGAGCTTTCTCGACTCCAAGGCGCAGAGCAACGGGTGCGAAAACTCGCTGCAGTCCGGCTTCGGCTACCGGACGGCGTACCCGCTGCACGTGCCGTACGGGTCGGTCGACCAGTCGCAGCTGGACTTTGCGGTGAGAACGCTGACCGAGACGGACGATGTGGACCTGGTGACCGTCCAGATCGGCGCCAATGACGCCTTCGTCTGCCAGCAGACGACGGCTGACCGGTGTTCGAGCCAGGAAGAGCTGCAGACCGTGGTGCAAACGGTGCAGACCAACCTCGATCGCATCCTGAAGGCCCTGCGGGGGCAGTACAACGGGCAGATCGTCGTGGTGACCTACTACGCCCTGAACTACTCCGACCCGACCGGCGCCGCGACTCAGCTTCTCGACAACGGCATCGCGCAGGCCGCCCAGACGAACGGCGCCGACGTCGCGGACGGCTATCTGGCGTTCAAAGCGACGGCGAACCAGGCCGGCGGCGACTCCGTCCGGGCCGGGCTGGTGTTGCCCAACGACGTGCACCCCAGCGGCCAGGGGCAGCAGTTGCTCGCCGACGCCGTGGCGGCCGTCGTCGACTGAATCGGCGGGGTCAGTCGTACGGGTTGGTGAGGACGGCTCGGGCCTGGAGGACGTCGAAGGTGACCGGCGGGCCGTCCGTGGTCGTGGTGCCCGCGACGTCGGCCGGTGCTCCGCCGTTCACGGTGAAGGTGGCGCCCCAGGTGACGGTGAGCGAGGCCGTGTAGGTACCCGACCGGTAGGAGTGCTCGATCGTCTGGTCCGGGTAGGCGTGGCCGGGTTCGGTGCTGGTGACGACCGGGGTCCGCGGATCGCCGGTGTGCCAGGTGTACTGCTCGGCGGTCGCCTGGATGACGACGGTGAATCCGCGGATGTCCACCGTGAAGGTCTGGGTCGTGGGGGAGTCGGTGTAGAAGATCACCGGCAGTCCCGACAGCCCGTTGCCCGGGGGCTGGTGCTGGGCGGTGAGGGTGGGAAGCGGCAGCCGCTCGAAGTAGCTGAACACCTCCGCCGGCGACGGCGGCGGGTTGAGCGGAGTGATGTCGATGCAGCCCTCGCGCACGGTCGTCCAGTTGCCCACCGGGTTGCCCGGCTGGAAACCGGCGGGCACTGGCACGACGGCTGTTCCGTCGGGGCGGACGACGGGACGCTGCTGCACGAGGTAATAACCAATCACCCGGCCAGGCTCCTGCGGGCAGGAGTTCCGAAAGTCCTGCGGCGAGCAGGTGCCGTTGGCCTCATCAGACAGCATGCAGAGGCTCCGAAGCCGCCAGACGTAGTCGACTGTGGCTGCGGCGTCCTCACCGATGAGGCCGGCCACCCGCGAGTCGGACTGACCCACTGTCGCCGCACCCTCATCGAGGTCGACCTCCGGGCACCGCTCCAGTCCGCAATCGGCGGCCGCAGGGAGGCTCTGCAGGCACAGGACCGTTAACAGGCTCATAGCCAGCAGGGGCAGGGCAAAGATGCGTTTCATCCGATGTTGAACCCCGACACGAGCCATGCGTTGTCAGTCTGCGACCACGTCAACGTGATTCCTGATCCGAGAGTCGAATCGGCCGGCAGGCTTTCAAGGACAGCGCCCGTTTGATCCGCAAGTGACAGCGCCTCCTGACCCGCGCCGAAGCTGATCAGGGCTCCGGCACCATCCAAGAGCGGTGCTGCAAGACTATTTAGGGTCAGTTTCCCGCCCTCGAAATGGCGACCCGCGGTGGCTGCATCGTCGAAGACCCGGGCGATGCGCAGGCACTCTTGACATTGGGGACCAAGGTCACGGAGAGGCTGGCCTGCCGGGACGGCGCGCTGGCGGTTGATCAGATCGATGAAGTAGCGGAGGAACGCCTCGGCGCCGGCGGCGTCCTTCGTGCGGGCCTCGTCGGGGACCGGGAAGTCGGCCGGGCCGACGGGCGGCAGCGAGGCGGTGGTCGGGGAGGTGCTCGTCGACGGCAGGGTGTCGTTGGCCTCGACCTTCTGCGAGCAGCCGCTGAGCAGCGTCGTCCCGACGACCAGACCGGCGATTACCCATCGAAGATCACGCACAGCGGGAGGGTACGCAGGTCCGAGGCGCGTCCTTACCGAAACTGTGGACAACTCAGCCGCCCTTCGCCGCTTCGGGTGACCTCATCCGCCCACTGCAATGCTCATCCCTCCAATACGCCCTCCTGACACACCCGGAACTCGCCGCCCTCGTTGACGATGAGCACCTCTCCGCGGAACACCCAGTCCTCGCGATTCCGTTCATCGGAGGTCACAGTGACGGCTACGGAGGCGGAGTGTCCGTTCCGTCCTTGGACCCCACGGACGTCGCCGATCTCGATGTTGACGTCCGAGGGCATGTGGAAGTACTCGTTCGCGTAGTCCGCCCGCTCGGCGAAGGCGGAGTAGTCGATGGCTGAGCGAACGGCCCTGCACAGCGTCGCCCAGGCTCCAGGCCAGTCGCCACCGAACCGTGCCTCGACATAGGCCCGAGCGACGTTGGCGGGCGTCGGGACCGCAGGCAGGGTCGTCGTCGCCAATACGACCCCGCCTGCGACGCAGACGCTGGCGACGATCCCGCCGTTCCAGACGGCGCGATAACGCTCGCGCTCGCGCCGGATCACGTCAAGCGCAGGAGGGGGGACGAGGGTCATGCCGGCAGGTCGACCAGCGGCCGGACACGTCCGCCCGCGGCCAGGTGCAGGCTCCAGCTGCCGTCGATCCGGTCGTCCAGCACCTCGCTGAGCGCATCGACCCACGCATCGTCGTCATCGGTGATCTCGGGCCGGCCCGGCCGGCACAGGGCCAGGGCGAAGTGCCCGCCGCCTGCCAGATGCTCCGCGGCGATGCCCTCGTGCACCGACAGCAGGCCGGACAGCAGCGCGTGGCTGGGCAGCCGTGGCATGTCCTCGACCGGGATGACGACCGGAAGCGGCCGGCCGTCGTCGTCCAGCCACATCAGCCAGAGGCTGTGGGCGCCGAAGATCGGTGGGTCGAGCACGGCGGCCCAGCGGTCGGTCAGTTCGGAAGCGGAGCGGATCGGGACATCGGCAAGCGGGGGCGTCGTCATGCCGATCACCGTGGCAGGGAGCGCGGACCCTCCGAAAAGTTATCCACAGGTCAGCGGTGTGCGATGCCTCCGGGTCCGTGGTCGGCCGGCACCTCTTCGCCCGCAGCGACCGGCCCCGGCGGCGTCCCGTCACCGAACGGCGAACCCCCGAGCGACTCGCGCCCGTGCGCCGTCAGCCAGACCGACGTGTCCGGTCCGGCCGGGATGATCTGCGTCGGGTTGATGTCGGCGTGGACGACGTAGTAGTGCTCCTTGATCTGCGGGAAGTCCGTCGTGTCGCCGAACCCGGGCGTCTGGAACAGGTCGCGCGCGTAGGCCCACAGCACCGGCATCTCGGTCAGCTTCTGCCGGTTGCACTTGAAGTGGCCGTGGTAGACCCCGTCGAATCGGGCCAGCGTCGTGAACAGCCGGACGTCGGCCTCGGTGATCGTGTCGCCCATCAGATACCGCTGGTCCGCCAGGCGTGAGGAGACCCAGTCCAGCGCGGTGAACAGCCGGTCGTAGGACTCGTCGTACGCGCGCTGCGACCCGGCGAACCCGCAGCGGTACACGCCGTTGTTGATCTCGGTGTAGACGCGCTGCATGACGTC
>JAOPWM010000172.1 GCA_025965695.1 Blastococcus sp. | reverse complement strand
GCCCGCTTCCGCAACCTGATCAAGGCCGGCGACTATCCCGCCGCGCTCGCCGTCGCCCGCCAGCAGGTCGAGGCCGGCGCGCAGGTCATCGACATCAACATGGACGAGGGGATGATCGACGGCGTCGGGGCGATGGACCGTTTCACGAAGCTGGTCGCCACCGAGCCCGACATCTGCCGCGTGCCGACGATGATCGACTCCTCGAAGTGGGAGGTCATCGAGGCCGGCCTCAAGTGCGTGCAGGGCAAGTCGATCGTCAACTCGATCTCCCTCAAGGAGGGCGAGGAGAAGTTCGTCCGGGAGGCGCGGCTGTGCCGCAAGTACGGCGCCGCCGTCGTGGTCATGGCCTTCGACGAGGACGGCCAGGCCGACAACCTCGAGCGCCGGAAGCAGATCTGCCGGCGGGCTTACGACATCCTGACCAAGGACGTCGGCTTCCCGGCCGAGGACATCATCTTCGACCCCAACGTCTTCGCCGTCGCCACGGGCATCGAGGAGCACGCCAACTACGGGCTGGACTTCATCGAGGCCACCCGGTGGATCAAGCCGAATCTTCCTGGCGCCCTCGTCTCCGGTGGCGTCTCGAACGTGTCGTTCTCCTTCCGGGGCAACAACCCCGTGCGCGAGGCGATCCATGCCGTGTTCCTGTACCACGCGATCGCGGCCGGCATGGACATGGGAATCGTCAACGCCGGTGCTCTCGAGGTCTACGACGAGGTGCCGCCGCTGCTCCGCGAGCGCATCGAGGACGTGATCCTCAACCGCCGTCCGGACAGCACCGAGCGCCTGCTGGAGATCGCCGCCGACTTCGCCGGCGACGGCACGGTCAAGGAGGTGGCCTCCGAGGAGTGGCGCTCGCTGCCGGTCGACGAGCGCATCACCCACGCGCTGGTGAAGGGGATCGACGAGTTCGTCGAGCCGGACACCGAGGAGCTCCGTGCTCTCATCAGCGACCGCGGTGGCCGTCCGATCGAGGTCATCGAGGGTCCGCTGATGGCCGGCATGAACGTGGTCGGCGACCTGTTCGGCGCCGGGAAGATGTTCCTTCCGCAGGTGGTCAAGTCCGCCCGGGTGATGAAGAAGGCCGTCGCCTACCTGAGCCCGTTCATCGAGGCCGAGAAGCAGCCCGGGGACGTCGAGCGCAGCAACGGCAAGGTCGTGATGGCCACGGTCAAGGGCGACGTGCACGACATCGGCAAGAACATCGTCGGCGTCGTCCTGCAGTGCAACAACTACGACGTCGTCGACCTCGGCGTGATGGTGCCCGCCCAGCGGATCCTCGACGCCGCCAAGGAGGAGGGCGCCGACATCATCGGCCTCTCGGGGCTGATCACGCCGTCCCTGGACGAGATGGTGAACCTCGCGTCGGAGATGGAGCGGCAGGGCTTCGACCTCCCGTTGCTGATCGGCGGCGCGACCACGTCGCGCGCGCACACCGCCGTCAAGGTGGCGCAGAAGTACCACGGCCCGGTCATCTGGGTGAAGGACGCTTCACGGTCGGTGCCGGTCGTGGCCGCGCTGCTGTCGGACGAGCAGCGCCCTAAGCTGCTGGCCGAGACCGACGCCGACTACGAGGCGCTGCGCGAGCGGCACGCCGCCCGTCAGGACACCCGCACGATGCTGCCGATCGCCGCCGCGCGTGCCGCCGCCAGCCCGATCGACTGGTCCGGCTACCACCCGCCGCGCCCGCGGATGCTGCTCCAGCAGGCGATGGACGTGTGCACGGGGCCCAACTGCGACCACGTGCACCACGCGGCGACCCAGTTCGTCCGGACCTTCCATGACTACTCGTTGGAGGAGCTGCGGCGCTACATCGACTGGCAGCCGTTCTTCAACGCCTGGGAGATGCGCGGCCGGTTCCCGGACATCCTGCACAACCCCACGACCGGTGAGGCAGCGCGCCGGCTGTACAAGGACGCGCAGGTGATGCTCGACCAGATCATCGCGGGGAAGTGGCTGCGGGCCAGCGGCGTGTTCGGCCTGTTCCCCGCGAACCAGGTCGACGGCGACGACATCGAGGTCTACACCGACGAGTCGCGGAGCAGCGTGCTGACGACGCTGCATCAACTCCGGCAGCAGACCCAGGGCCGCGAGGGCTCGGCGCGCAAGTCACTGGCGGACTTCGTCGCGCCGAAGGACACCCGCTTGCACGACTACGTGGGCGCCTTCGCCGTGACCGCCGGCCTCGGCTCGGTCGAGAAGGTCTCCGAGTTCAAGAAGGCGAACGACGACTACAGCGCCATCCTGCTGGAGTCGCTCGCCGACCGGCTCGCCGAGGCCTTCGCCGAGCGGCTGCACGAGCGGGTCCGCAAGGAGTTCTGGGCCTACGCCCCGGACGAGCACCTGGACGGCGATGCGCTGATCGCCGAGAAGTACCACGGCATCCGCCCGGCACCGGGCTATCCCGCGTGCCCGGAACACACCGAGAAGCAGACCATCTGGGAACTGCTAGACGTCGAGACCAAAGCCGGGATCGAGCTCACCGAGAGCATGGCGATGTGGCCGGGTGCGTCGGTGAGCGGTTGGTACTTCTCGCACCCGGACTCGCGGTACTTCGTGCTGGGTCGCATCGGCCGTGACCAGGTGGAGGACTACGCGCAGCGCAAGGGCTGGACGGTCGACGAGGCAGAGAGGTGGCTCTCCCCGAACCTCGGCTACCGCACCGAGGACGAGTGACGGCGGGCGGCGTCAACCGCTGATACGCCCCACCTGCCCGGTGCTACGGCAGGGATCACGTATCGAGTCCGCCGAGTCGTAGTAGTTTTGTCATCTGTCCGGCGGGCTTCGCTCCTCGACCGAGGGCCTCGGCCGGACACCGCCGAACTGTGCGCGGCCGAGCGCCGCCGTCGGACCGGGGCCCATGGATCCTCTGGGATGAATCCTGCGCGCGTGGACGCGGCAGGTAGGCCAACTTCCGGCCCGAACCCGTCAGCTCACTCGGTAGGCGGGTGAGGAAGAAACGGAGAGCCGCCCCTGTGTCGACCCTGAACCGGCACTCTGCACCGCTCACCGACCTGACGACGCGTTCTGCGATGAGTACCGGAGAGACGAGCAGTTGAGGAAGAGCACAGTGCACGCCCCCCACGACCTACGCGCCGTCCTGTTCGACATGGACGGCACGCTGGTGGAGACCGAGCAGTACTGGGGTGAGGCCCTGTTCGAGCTGGCCGCACGGCTCGGTGGACAGCTGTCCGAGGAGGCCCGCGCGGCCACCGTGGGCACGAGCATGCGCGTGGCGATGGAGATCCTCCACGCCGATCTGGGTCTGCACCGCACGGAGCAGGAGCTCCAGGCCGATGCGGCCTGGGTCGAGGTGGCCACCGCGCAGATGCTGGCCCGAGAGGTGGTCTGGCGTCCGGGCGCGCGAGAACTACTCGCAGCGGTCCATGCCGCGGGGCTGAGGACGGCGCTGGTGACCACGACGCCGCGGGCACTCGCCGACCTCGTCCTCGGGCACATCGAGCGCGCGTTCCCCGAGCGCCCGGCGTTCGACATCACCATCTGCGGCGACGAGGTGGTGGCGCGCAAGCCCGATCCCGCGCCGTACGTGCAGGCGATGGCCGCCCTCGGGGTGGATCCGGCCGAGTGCGTCGTGATCGAGGACTCGCACGCGGGCATCACCGCGGGGCTCGCCTCCGGGGCGGTCGTGCTCGGGGTGCCGACGATGCAGGTGGTCGACGCAGCGCCGGGGCTGGTCCTGCGGGACGGACTGGTCGGCGTCGGCCCGGCGGAGCTGGCCGGCATTCTGGCGGCCACCACTACCGCCACCGCCACCGCCACCGCCACCGTCGGCTCGACGGTCTGATGCGCCAACGGCCGGCCTGGCCGTTCAGGCGATTCTCAGGAACCGCTCTCTACGGTGGGCGGGGTGACCGCCTTCCTCGATCCGACGCATCTGATCAACACCTTCGGCCTCGTCGGCATCATGACGATCCTGTTCGCGGAGTGTGGCCTGCTCCTGGGGTTCTTCCTGCCGGGTGACTCCCTGTTGTTCACCGCCGGCCTGCTCATCGCCGGAGGCCTGATCGCCCCGCTGTGGCTTCTCCTGCTGCTCCTGCCCGTAGCGGCGATCGCCGGGAACCTGGTGGGGTGGTGGATCGGCCGTACGGCAGGCCCAGCCGTCTTCGAACGGCCGGACTCCCGCCTGTTCAAGGCCAAGCACGTCGAACGTGCCCGGACGTTCTTCGAGCGCAACGGTGCGCGGACCATCGTCCTGGCCCGGTTCGTGCCCGTCGTCCGCACCTTCGCCACCGTCATGGCCGGTGCCGCGCGGATGGACTTCCGTCGGTTCGCCCTCTACTCCGTCATCGGCGGGATCGCCTGGACCGCCGGCGTGACACTGCTCGGGTACTGGCTGGGGCACGTCGCCGTCGTCCGGGACCACGTGGAGCTGTTCATCGTCGGCATCGTCGCCCTGTCCTTCGTCCCCGTGGTCATCGAGGCCGTGCGCAGCCGCCAGAACGCGAACGCCTGAGCCGTCCCGTTCCTCTCCGCTGACCTCGGCGGCCAGCGCGCACGGGCCGGGCGTCACGGCGCTTCGTGCGCGGCCGGCAGCAGCAGGGTGAACACCGGCGGGCGGACCCGGCTCAGTCCCAGCCGGCCGCCTTCGGCCTCGGCGAGGCTGCGCGCGAGGGCCAGTCCGATGCCGTGCCCGTTCGCGCCGTCCGTGCGTCGCCGGAAGAGCCCGTCGACATCAGCGGGGCCCGGGCCCTCATCGGCGACGTCGACCGCCACGGCGGCGCCGGCGTCCCGGACGGTCAGGACCACGGTGCCGTCGCCGTGCGTGGCGGCGTTGTCCAGCAGGACCGCCACCACCTGACGGACGGCGGCGGTCGACGCCCGGGTCTCCGGCAGGTCCGCCTCCGTCCGGACCTCCAGGTGCCGTCCCTGGCCTGCCAGTACCGGGCCCCAGACCGCCGTCCACTCGGCGACGAGGTCCGGCACCGGCAGGACGCTCCCGTGCCCATTCCCGTTCGGGCCGGCGTCCCGGGCGAGCTCGAGCAGGTCTTCGATGGTGCGCTGCAGGCGGTCGGCCGCCTCGATCGCCGCCAGGATGTGCTCTCGGTGCTCCCCGGCGGGCAGCTCGAGTGCCGTCTCCAGCTCGAGCCGCAACCCGGTGAGTGGAGTGCGCAGCTGATGGGAGGCGTTCGCGGAGAAGGCCCGTTCCCGCTCGACCAGCTCCCCGATCCGCCGCGCCGTCGTGTTCACCGCGTCGCCGGCGGCGTCGATCTCGGGTATGCCGCTCGCAGCGGTACGCACGCTGAAGTCCCCGTTCCCGAGCCGTTGGGCCGTCCCCGCCAGCGACTCCAGCGGAGCGGCCAGGCGCCGCGCCTGGCGGCGGGCGAGCAGCCACGTCACGACCACGGCGAATGCCCCGAGGCCGAACATCACCCCCCACGCGGAGACGATCCGCAGGCGCACCGCGGAGTAGTTGCTCGCGGCACGGACGACGCCGGTGACGCGGTCGCCGTCGGTCACCGGGACGGCCACGACGAGCTCGCCTGCGACGTCGTCGGCGCTGGCCACCTGGCCGGCGGTCGCCCGCCGGACGACGGTGTCGGCCCGCGGCGGTCCGACACCGTCCGCCCGGGATCCGTCGACCGCGTAGAGCCCGACCGAGATGTCGCCCTCGGTCGATCTGAGGTCGGATTGCGGGTCGGCACGGACCAGGTCGGCCGCGACCGAGACCGCCGCGACGTCCGCGATCCGCTCGACCTCGTTCCGTTCGTCGGCGAGGTAGTACTGCGAGACGCCGTAGGCCAGCGGCACGCCGAACAGGGTGATCGCCAGCACGGCCGCCAGCAGGCTGAGACCCACGATGCGTCTGCGCATCCCCGCAGTGTGCCGATGTCCGGGGGCAGCTCAGTCGGCGGAGCACTCCAGCCGGTACCCGTGTCCGCGCAGGGTGGTGATGCGGGGCGCCTGTGGTGCCGCCGCCAGTTTGCGGCGCAGCGCGGCCACGTGGACGTCGAGGGTTTTCGTCGAGCCGAACCAGTGGGCGTCCCACACGTCGGCCATCAGGGTCTCCCGGCTGACCGCGGTGCCGGCCTCGACGGCGAGTCGCGCCAGCAGGTCGAACTCCTTGGTGCGCAGGGCCACCTCGGCCCCGGCGACCGTCACTCTCCGGGCGCCGACGTCCACCACCGTCGCGCCGACGGTGAGCAGGGTCTGCGGCGGCGGGAGGACGGCGCTGCGGCGCAGGTGCGCGCGCACGCGGGCCAGCAGTTCCCCGAAGCGGAAGGGCTTGGTCAGGTAGTCGTCGGCGCCGGCCTCGAGCCCCACGACGACGTCGATCTCCTCGGAGCGCGCGGTGAGCACCACGATCACCGCAGCCGGCTGCGCCGCACGCACACGACGGCAGACCTCGACGCCGTCGAGGTCGGGGAGCCCGAGGTCGAGCAGCACCAGATCGAAAGCCCGGCCCGCAGCGGCGTCCAGCGCTCCGCGGGCGGTGCGCTGCCAGGACACCGCGTGCCCGTGCGCGCGCAGGCCGGCACTGAGCGCGGTCCCGATCGTCTCGTCGTCCTCGACGACCAGGAGCTCTGCCACGCGACCACGGTAGAGCGGCGGAGGTTCCCCGGGGTGTTTGCCTGCCGCTCACCCACGGTTGGCCGCCCGGTGGGGCACCAAGATCGATCATCTAGGGCGCCCCCCGACGAGGAGAACTCCATGGCCGCACCACTGATGACCCCACGGCGCCCCGCAACGGTGGCGCCTCCCCGGGTGCTGGTGATCAGCGGCAGCGTCGGGGCCGGGCACGACGGCGCGGCGCGCGAGCTGGCGCATCGGCTGGCCGGCGCCGGAGCAGTCGCCGAGGTCCGGGACTTCCTCGCCGCCGTGCCGCGGCCCGTCGCCCGACTGCTCCGCGACGGCTACTCCCGCGTCGTCGGGTACCTGCCTTTCGCCTTCGAGCTCCTGTTCCGCCGCCTGGAGCGCCAGGGCGTGCTGTGGCAGATCGAGCAGCATGTGTGCGCCGTCGCCGAGAAGGCCGTCGCCCGGTGGATCGACGAGGTCCAGCCCGACGTCGTGGTGTCCACCTATCCGCTGGCCAGCCAGACGCTGGGCAGCATGCGCGCCGATGGCCGGGTGTCCGTCCCCGTCGTCACCTACCTCACCGACCCCGCCGTCCACGCCAGTTGGCTGCACCCGGCGGTCGATGCGCACATGACGGTGACCGCGGCAACCGCACGACAGGGAGAGGCGGAGTACGGCATGCCGTTCGACGTCGCCGGGCCACTCGTACCCGAACGCTTCTCCCGGCTGCCCGACCTCGACGAGCTGGTGAGTCTCCGCCAGGACCTCGAGCTGCCGATGGATCGTCCGGTCGCGTTGCTGGTGGCCGGGTCCCTCGGGCTCGGTGACCTCCTCCCGACCGTCGAACACGTGGCCGCAGCCGGGCTGACCCCGCTCGTGCTGTGCGGGCGCAACGCCGCACTCCGGCGGCGGCTGTCCCGTGTGCCGGGAGCAGTGGCCCTCGGGTGGCGGACGGATGTGCACCGGCTGACGCACGTGGCCGACGTGCTGGTCCAGAACGCCGGGGGCCTGTCCTTCACCGAGGCCTATGTGGCCGGCCTCCCGGCCGTCACGTACCGCCCGATCCCGGGCCACGGGCGGGCCAACGCCCGGGTGATGGATGAAGCGGGTCTTGCTCCGTGGGCGCGGACCCCGGACGAGCTGGCCGGCCTGTTGCAGAGTCGATCCCTGGCCACCCGTACGCCACCGGTGGTCGACGATCCGACCGACCTCGTCCTCGCGATGGTTCCGGCGCGGGCGTTCACGGCGTCGGCGGCATGACGGGGCGCGCACGCGCGATGGCCCTGGCCCTGCCGGCGCTCGCGGCCGGCGGAGTCCATGCGCTGCCCGCCCTGACGGCGATCCGCCCGCTGCGGGCGCTCCACCCGCGGCTCACCGGCCAGGGGCGCCTCGGCGCGGTCGCGCTGACCTTCGACGACGGCCCCGACCCGCTGGGCACTCCCGCGATCCTCGACACGCTGAGCGAACTCGGCTGGAGGGCGACCTTCTTCCTCCTGGGCAGCCAGGTCCGGCGTCATCCGCAGGTAGCCCGGTCCATCGCCGTCCGTGGGCACGAGATCGCGGTCCACGGGTACGAGCACCGCAACCACCTGGCTCGCTCCGCCCGCTGGGTCCGGCGCGATCTGGACGCCGCTTACGAGGAGATCTCCACCGTGACGGGTGTGCGGCCCCGGTGGTTCCGTCCGCCCTACGGCGTGCTCAGTGCCGGGTCGCTGCTCGCGGCCGGAGAGCTGGGCCTCCGCCCGGTGCTGTGGACGACGTGGGGGCGCGACTGGGAGGCCGGCCCCGCCGACACGGTCATGTCGCATCTGCGCCGGAACCTGGGGGACGGCGGAACGATCCTGCTGCACGACTCGGACTGCACCAGCCGGCCGGGATCGTGGCGTTCGACCGTCGCGGTCCTGCCACTGCTGTTCGCCGACCTGGCCCGCCGCGGCCTTGCCGTGCGCCCCCTGGACGAGCACCTGGACGCCCCGCAGTGACCGCGGTCCTGCTGGCTCTGGCTGCGGCCCTGTCGTTCGCCATCGCGACCGTGATGCAGCATCGAGGCGCCGCCGACACCGCACCCGACGGTGTCGGGTCGACGCGCATGCTGGGTCCGCTCCTGCGGCGGCCGGCCTGGTTGATCGGACAGGCAACTGCCGGCCTCGGCTTCGTGCTGCACGGTGCGGCCCTTCGCGGCGGGCTGGTCGTGATCGTGCAGCCCCTGCTCTCCAGCGGCCTGGTCCTCACACTCGCGCTGGGCGCCCTCGTGGACCGTCGGTATCCCGGCCGCCCCCTGCCCGGCCGCGCCCAATGGACAGCGGCCGGTGTCGTCGCCGTCGGCCTGGCACTGTTCGCCACCACCGCCCGTCCGACGTCAGGCCGCGCCAGCGCCCCCACCGCACTGCTGGCGGCCTGCGTGATCGCGAGCCTGCTCGTCGCAGTGGCCGCTCACCTGTGGGGGCGCCACCCGGGAGCGACCCACCGCGCCACCGTGTTCGGGGTCGCCACGGGAGTCGGCTTCGCGATCACCGGCCTTCTCCTCAAGGAGCTCGTCGGTCTGCCGCCCGGCTCGTGGGCGACGACCTGGACGACGCCGGCACTGCTCCTGACCGGTGGTGTCTCCGTGCTCATGGCGCAACGGGCCTATCAGGCCGGGCCCCTCGTCGAATCGGTACCTGTGATGGCGGTGCTGGAACCCGTGGTGGCGAGCGCCCTGGCCTACCCCCTGTACGGGGAACGGCTGGCCCCGGGCCTCCTCGCGCACACGGCCCAAACGCTGGGTGCTTTGATGCTGGTCGTCGGACTCGTGTGGCTCGCCCGCAGGAGCGCAGGCTCCGAGCAGCCGAATGCGACCGAGGGTGGCTTTCAGCGACCTCTCAGCGCCTGAGCGTCATCCTCTCCCCGTGAATCGCTCTCGATGGTCGGTCGTCATCCCCGTCGCGGCGGCGGTACTTCTGGGCGGTTGCTCGAGCGGTGGCAGCACGTCGGCCTCGGCCGGGGGCAGTTCCGCCGCGGCCAGTGACGCGAATCCCCTGGGGGACATTCCCGACAACCAGGTGTACGTGCCCTACACCCCCGCGGACGGTTCCTTCTCCGTGAAGGTGCCTGAGGGCTGGGCCCGCACCGACCTGGCCGGTGGCGTCTCCTTCACCGACAAGCTGAACACCGTCACCGTTCAGGAACGCAGCGGAGCGCCGGAGCCCAACCAGGACTCGGTCCGCGGCAGCGAGTTGGCCGACATCGCCAAGCAGGGCACCAACGTCACCCTCGGACCGGTCGAGACCCGAACCCTCCCCGCCGGCACCGCCATCCACGCCACCTACGCGGCGGACTCGAAGCCGGATCCGGTCACGGGGCGCGTGACCCGGAACGACGTCGAGCTCTATGTGTTCTGGAAGAACGGCACAGAGGTGCTGCTGACCCTCAGCGGGCCGCACGGCTCCGACGACGTCGACGCCTGGCGCCTGGTCAGCACCTCGTTCAGCTGGAAGTGAGCATGGCCATCCGCATTCCTGCTGTGGCCGGGTCGACGCCCGGGGATCCCGACGGCGCCCCCGCGGTGGTCGCTCATGATCTCTACCGGTTCTACCGCGCGGGTGGCGAGGAGACGCTGGCCCTGCGTGGCGTCTCTCTCACGGTGCGGGCCGGCGAGGTGGTCGCCGTCACCGGCCCGTCGGGTTCGGGTAAGTCCACCCTGCTCGCCCTGCTCGCCGGGCTGGACGAACCCGACGGAGGGCACGTCGACCTCGGCGGGAGCCGGATGAGCCACCGGCCGGAAGCCGAGCGGACCCTGCTCAGACGGCGGCTGGTCGGAGTCCTCCGCCAGTCCGGCAACCTGATCGAGCACCTGGACGTGCAGGCGAACGTGGGGCTCGTGCAGGCGCTACGGGGACGCCGGACGGTGCCGCGTCGATCCGTGGCGGAGCTGCTCGAGCTGGTGTCCCTGTCCGCTCGTTCGCGTGCCCTTCCGGGGGAGCTCTCCGGCGGAGAGCTCGCCCGGGCAGGCCTGGCCGTTGCGCTGGCCGGGGATCCCGCCGTGTTGATCGCCGACGAGCCGACGGGGGAGCTGGACCTGGCCAACGAGCGCCGCCTCCTGTCGCTTCTCCGGGAGGTGGCCGCCGGGGGCGCCGCCATCGTGGTGGCGAGCCACAGTTCGGAGGTCGCGGACGCGGCCGACCGGGTCCTCCCCATGGCAGATGGCCGCTGGGTCGACGCCGGAGAGCCGGTTGCGGCGTGACCGCGTCAGGATCGGCACCCGCCCTCGTGGAGTGCCGGAACGTGTGGCGGTCCTACGGTCGCGGCGCGACCGAGATCACTGCCGTCCGTGGTGTCACCGGCCAGGTGAACCCCGGGCAGCGCATCGCGCTGACCGGAGAGTCCGGCTCGGGCAAGACGACCCTGCTGCACCTGCTGGCCGGGTTGGACGTGCCCACCTCCGGCGCGGTCACGTGGCCGGGTCTGGGCCTTCGGGGCGACCGGCCGGTCGGCATCGGTGTCGTGTTCCAGGCGCCGAGCCTGCTGCCGGCGCTCGACGTCACCGACAACGTGGCCCTGCCGCTGCTGCTGGCCGAGGTCCCGCCGGACGAGGCACGGCGGCGGGCGCAGGACGCACTGGACCAGTTGGGTCTGGGCGCCCTCCGCGCAGCTGCTCCGGACGAACTGTCCGGCGGTCAGGGGCAGCGGGTCGCGATCGCACGAGTGCTGGCCGGTGAGCCGGCACTGGTCCTCGCCGACGAGCCGACCGGCCAACTGGACCACCGCACGGCTGAACACGTACTGGACGTGCTGCTGGCGGCCGTCGACGCGCTCGGCGCGGCCCTCGTGGTGAGCACCCACGACCCCGCTGTCGCCGACCGTCTGGACGAGCGTTGGTCGATGACGGACGGGCTGCTCGGCGAACCCGTCGGCCAGGGACGGTTGCGGTGATCGGCGGTTGGCTGGCCGGGCTGGTCCGCCACCGGGCCGGCCGTCTCGTCGCGGTCACGACAGGTGTCGTGACCGCCGTCGCGCTGCTCGCCGCGATCGGCGCCTTCCTCGTCTCGAGCAAGGCCACCATGACCGACCGGGCCATCGCCCGGGTGGCCGTCGGCTGGCAGGTGCAGGTCGCGACCGGAGCCGATCCCGCACAGGTCGCCGATGCGCTGGCCGGGCGTCCCGGGACCCGGACGACCGATGTGGTCGGCTTCGCGCGAGTTCCCCAGCTGTCGGCCAGCACGCCCACCCCGGGTGGTGGGACGAGTCTCCAGACCACAGGTGCCGGGCAGGTCCTCGGCCTGCCGCGCCGCTACGGCACCGACTTCCCGGGTCAGCTGCGCACCTTGGCCGGCGCGGACACCGGCGTGCTCGTGGCCCAGCAGACCGCGGCGAACCTGCATGTCGGTGTCGGTGACGTCGTTGCTGTGGCGCGGCCGGGACTCCCGGATGCCCAGCTGACCGTGCAGGGAGTCGTGGACCTGCCGCAGGCCGACACCCTGTTCCAGACGGTCGGGGCACCGGCCGGTGCACAGCCCACCGCTCCGCCGGACAACATCGTGCTGCTTCCCGACGACGTGTGGCAGCAGGTCTTCCGGCCGCTTGCGGACGCACGGCCGGACCTCCTCACCAGCCAGGTGCACGTCGGCCGGAACGCGGCGCTGCCGCCGGACCCCGCGGCCGCCTTCGTCGCCGAGAGCGGCGCCGCCCGCAACGCGGAGCTCACCCTGGCCGGTGGCGGGGTCGTGGGCGACAACCTGGCGGCAACTCTCGGCGCTGCTCGGGCGGACGCGCTGTATGCGCAGATCCTGTTCCTCTTCCTCGGACTGCCCGGAGCGGTCCTCGCCGGACTGCTGACGACCGCCGTGGCCGGGGCCGGCCGGCAGCGGCGGCAGCGGGAGCAAGCCCTCTTGCGCACCCACGGGGCGACGCACCGTCAGGTCCTGGGGCTGGCCGCAGCCGAGGCGACCCTCGTCGGGGTGGTCGGGGCCCTGACCGGTCTGGCACTGGCCGCGCTGCTCGGCCGTGCCGTCTTCGGGTCCGTCGCCTTCGGCACCACTCCGACGTCAGCCGCTGGGTGGGGCGCGCTGGCGGCTCTCGCAGGGTTGGTCGTGGCCGTCGCCACGACCCTCCTGCCGGCCGAGCGCGCCTGGCGTGCCGGACGCGTGGTTGCTGCAACCGCGCTGCCGAGGCCCTCCCGACCGTTGTGGGCGCGACTGGGCCTGGATCTGCTCGCCCTCGCCGCAGCCGCGCTCGTGATCAGCGTGACCAGCGGAGTGGGGTATGCGCTGGTGCTTGCGCCCGAGGGAGTGGCGGCCATCTCGGTCGACTACTGGGCATTTCTCGGGCCGGCGCTCCTGTGGATCGGTGGCGGGCTCCTCTGCTGGCGGTTGAGCGACCTCCTGCTGCGCCGGGGGCAGCGGCCGCTGACGGCCGCGCTACGGCCCGTCGCCGGGCCGTTGGCCGGCGTGGTCGCGGCCGGACTGGGCCGTTCCCGGGTGCTGGTCGCGCGGGCGGCGGTGGTGCTGGCCCTGGCCGTGGCCTTCGCCGTCTCGACGGCGGTGTTCAACGCCACGTACGAGCAGCAGGCACTGGTCGACGCCCGGCTCACCAACGGCGCCGACGTCACGGTCACCGAGCCTCCGGGCGTCGACGTTCCGCCGTCGGCCGGTTCCGCCCTGGCCACCGTTCCCGGGGTACGTGCCGTCGAGCCGTTGCAGCACCGGTACGCGTATGTCGGGGCCGACCTGCAGGACCTCTACGGGGTGCGACCGACGACCATCGCCGCGGCGACGTCGCTGCAGGACAGCTGGTTCACCGGCGGCACGGCCGCCCAGATGATGGCCACGCTGGCCGCGACCCAGAACGGCGTTCTCGTCTCCGCGGAGACGGTCACCGACTACCAGCTCCACCTCGGTGACTCCGTGCAGCTCCGCGTGCAGACCTCGTCCGGCGGTCCGGTGACCGCGACCTTCCAGTACGTCGGCGTCGCCAACGAGTTCCCCACAGCGCCCAAGGACAGCTTCCTGGTGGCCAACTCCGACTATGTGGCGTCGGTGACCGGCAACGACTCCGTCGGTGCGTTCCTGCTCGACACCGGCGGGCGGGACGACCCGGCAGTCACCGCAGCCGTCGCGCGGGTCGCCGGCCCGGGCGCGACAGTGACGCCGCTCTCGGCGGCAGTCGCGACGATCGGGTCGAGCCTGTCGGCGATCGACCTGCACGGGCTGACGGTGCTCGAGCTCGGCTTCGCCTTCGCGTTCGGCGCGGCGGCCGGGGGCCTGGTCCTGGCTTTGGGCATGACGGAGCGGCGCCGAACCTTCGCGGTGATCCGGGCTCTCGGCGCACGGCCGCGTCAGGCGGCGGTGTTCGTCGTCGGCGAGGCAGGGGTCGTCGTGCTCCTGGGGGTGACCTTCGGGCTCCTGCTGGGTGCGGCGATGTCCCGGGTGCTCGTCGCCGTGCTGACCGGGGTCTTCGACCCGCCGCCGAGCTCTCTGGCCATTCCGTGGGGATATCTCACCGGCTTCGGTGCGGCCGTCCTCGGCAGCGTCGTCCTCGCCTGCGCCCTGGTCGTCGGCTGGGTTCGGGGAGCCGGAGTCGCGCTGATGCGCGAGGGGTGAGTACCACCCCTCGCGCAGCTCTTCCCACGGGCAGGAGCGTCGAATCCGGACGACCGCTGCCGCTCTCAGGAAACGCTCAGGGATCACCGGCAGACTGGACAGAGGAGGTGGGTGCCGTGCGGGTGCTTCTGGTCGAGGATGAGGTACGGCTGGCCGAGAACGTCCGGCGCGGGCTCGACGCCGAGGGGTTCGTCGTCGACGTGGTGCACAACGGTGACGAGGGCCTGTTCAACGCCGAGGTGAACGACTACGACGTCGTCGTCCTCGACATCATGCTGCCGGGCCTCAACGGTTACGAGGTCTGCCGCCGGATGCGGGCGGCGGGGGTCTGGACGCCGGTCCTCATGCTGACGGCCAAGGACGGCGAGTACGACCAGGCCGACGCGCTCGATCTGGGCGCCGACGACTACCTGACCAAGCCTTTCTCCTTCATCGTTCTGGTCGCCCGGCTGCGCGCCCTGATCCGTCGCGGCGGTCCGGTCCGCCCCGCTGTCCTGGAGGCCGGCGACCTGACGCTCGACCCGGCGAGCCGGGTCGTCCGCCGCGCCGGGGACGAGGTGAGTCTCACGCCGCGTGAGTTCGGCGTCCTGCAGTTCCTGATGCGTCACCGCGGAGACGTCGTGTCCAAGACCGACATCCTCGAATCGGTGTGGGACGCCAACTACGAAGGTGACGACAACGTCGTCGAGGTGTACGTCGGGTACCTGCGGCGCAAGATCGACCAGCCGTACGGGCGGCATGCCATCGAGACCGTCCGCGGGGCCGGTTACCGCCTGGAGGTAGGTGGTGGGTGAGGGAGCCGGACGCGGCCGGCTCCTCCGGAGGACCAGGTCCTTCCTGCGGGAAACGTTGGGTGGCGTCCGGGTACGGGCAGCCGTGGCTGCCACCGTGGTCGTGGCGATCATCCTGGCGATCTCCGCCGTCGCCTTCGTCGTCCTCCAGAGTCGTCAGCTGGAGTCCACCCTGGCATCGGTCGCCGCACAGCAGGCCGCGGCGGTCGTCTCCCAGGTGGCGAGCAACGGCGCCGCCGGGACCGACGTCGTACCGGCCGGCAAAGGCGAGCAGGCGCTCGTCCAGGTGATCGGCAGCGACGGATCGGTCATGGCTGCCAGTCCGGCCATCGTCGGAGGACCGCCGATGGTGTCCCTGCGGCCGGCGCCTGGAAAGACGGTCACGCTGCGCGCCGACACCCTGCCCATCGGGGAGGAGGAATCCTTCACCGTCGTCGTCCGTGGCGTCAGCGCCCCGGACGGCGACGCCGTGGTCATCAGTGCGCAGAGCCTGGAGAGCGCGATCCGCGCCAACCAGGTACTCATCAAGCTCCTGAGCCTCGGGTACCCGATCCTGCTGCTCCTGGTCGCGGGCACGTCCTACTGGCTCACCGGCCTCGCCCTGGCGCCCGTCGAGTCGATGCGGCGCCGGGTCGCCGGCATCACGGCCACCGACCTGAGCGCCCGGGTGCCCGTACCGCCGTCCAACGACGAGGTCGCGCAGCTGGCCGTGACCATGAACGCGATGCTCGACCGGCTCGCCGCGGGTACGGAAGCGCAGCGGCGCTTCGTCGCCGATGCCTCCCACGAGCTGCGCAGTCCGCTGGCGACCATTCGCGCCGCTCACGAGATCGCCGCCGTTCATCCCGAGGCGAGCGACTGGGCCGTGGTCAACTCCGATGTGCTGGCCGAGGTGCAGCGGCTCGAGCGCCTGGTCGACGACCTGCTGTTCCTGGCACGGTCGGACGAGCACGGCCCGCCGTCCCAGATCGGCGAGGTGGACCTGGACGACCTCGTGAGCGCCGAGGCCGGCCGGCTGCGCCGGACCACCGGGCTCAAGGTCGTCGCGCACGAGACACCCGTGCGCGTGACCGGTGACCGGCACGCTTTGACCCGGGTGCTGCGTAATTTGTGCGACAACGCCGCCCGGCACGCTGAGAGTCGCGTCGAGCTCCGGGTCGGCCGCAGCGGCGGCCAGGCCGTGGTCGAGATCATCGATGACGGTTCCGGCATTCCCGAAGCCGAGCGGGAGCGGGTGTTCGAACGGTTCGTCCGACTGGATTCGAGTCGTCAGCGTGCCGCCGGCGGGGCAGGTCTCGGCCTCGCGATCGCACGGGAGATCACCCGGGCCCACGGCGGGGATCTCACGGTGGTGCCCTGTCGCGCCGGTGCGCATCTGGAGGTGCGGCTGCCCGGTCGGTAGGCCGTCAGGGCGCCGGCCGGCCGCTGCTGACGGGGGTCGTCCTGGGCGCTGACCGTCGGCGGCCTGGCCGCGCGAGGCTGCGACCTGCTCAGTCGAGTTCGACGACGGGCAGGGTCGCCCACCCGGCCGCCGCCGCCGCCTCTACGGGGAACGGCGGGGGAGTGCCCCCCCAGGCCGGGCAGACGGCCTGGTGGTCGCACCAGCCGCAGAGCCGGGTCTTGTTCGGGCGGAAGTCACCGGTGGCGACCGCACGTTCGATGGCCGCCCAGATGGCGACGAGGGTGCGCTCGAAGCGGAGAAGCTCCTCCTCGTCGGGCGCGTAGGTCAGCGCATCGCCGTCCTTGAGGTAGAGCAGTTTCAGCTGCGCGGCCACGACGCCGCGGGTGCGCCACAGGACCAGTGCGTAGAACTTCATCTGGAACAGGGCCTTGCCCTCGAAAGCCTCCCGCGGCACCGCACCGGTCTTGTAGTCGACGACCCGCAGGGCGCCGTTCGGGGCCACGTCGAGCCGGTCGACGAAGCCGCGCAGCAGCAGCCCGTCGGGCAGGGTGACCTCGACCAGCTCCTCGCGGCCGTGCGGCTGGATGCGGGTCGGGTCCTCCAGCGTGAAGTACTTCTCGACCAGCTTCCCGGCCGAGAGCAGCCACGCCTCGACCGACTCCGGCGCCGACGGGGTGGTCTCCGCGCCGTCCTCCTGGGCCACCGCGAAGAGCTCGGCGACGCCGGGCTCCTCCCGCAGTTCGGCCCAAACCGGTTCCAGCAGTTCCTGGGCGGCCTCGACGGTCCGCTGCGCGGCCGGGAGGTCGTAGAGGCGCTCGAGGACGGAGTGCACCAGGGTGCCACGCACCGCGGCCAGGCTCTTGCGCTCGGGCAGCCGGTCGATCGTGCGGAAGCGGTAGAGCAGGGGACAGGTCTTGAAGTCCGCGGCGCGGCTGGGCGACAGCGAGGGACGGCGCGGCGCGGTGGCGTCGTCGGTCTGCGGGGCATCCCCGGCCGGAGCCCCGGAACCTGGACCCGTCTGCACCGTCAGTGTCATGTCCCCGAGGCTAGGTCGCCCCACCGACAGTTCCCAGCCGCCCGCGCCGGGTCGGGGACACGGGTCACATCGGCGGGCTCCGTACGCTGGCCGCCCGTGGACATGCAGCAGGAGCCTTCCGACGTCGACCTTCCCGACGTCCCGACCGAGCCCGACGCGGCCCTTCCGGCGTCGCGGGAGCCGGTGCCGGGCGCGTTCGTCGTCGGTGACCGGGTGCAGCTGACCGATCCGAAGGGCCGGCTGCACACCGTCGTCCTCGAGCCCGGCAAGCAGTTCCACACCCACCGGGGGGCGATCTCCCACGACGACCTGATCGGCGCCCCCGAGGGCTCGGTGGTCCACTCCACGGCCAACACCGGCTACCTCGCGTTCCGGCCGCTGCTGGCCGACTTCGTGCTCTCCATGCCTCGCGGCGCGCAGGTCATCTACCCCAAGGACGCCGCCCAGATCGTCGGCTTCGGCGACATCGGCCCGGGCATGCGGGTGCTGGAGGCCGGGGCCGGCTCGGGTGCCCTCACCTGCTCGCTGCTGCGGGCGGTCGGCGGCGGGGGAGCGGTCACCAGCTACGAGCGGCGCGAGGACTTCGCCGACGTGGCCCGCGGGAACGTCGGGGCGTTCTTCGGCGGGGTCCCGGAGAACTGGTCGCTGCGGCTCGGCGACCTGGCCGGTCACCCGGTCGACGAGGTGGTCGACCGTGTCGTCCTGGACATGCTCGAGCCGTGGGCGGTGCTGCCCACCGTGGCGGCCGCCCTTCGTCCCGGCGGCGTCCTCATCGGGTACGTGGCCACGGTGACGCAGCTGTCCACGTACGTCGAGGCGCTGCGCGCCCAGGGCGTCTGGACCGAGCCGCACGCCTGGGAGTCGCTGCTGCGGCCGTGGCACGCCGTCGGGCTGGCCGTTCGCCCGGAGCACCGGATGGTCGCCCACACCGCGTTCCTCGTCACCG
>JAOPWM010000165.1 GCA_025965695.1 Blastococcus sp. | reverse complement strand
GCACGAAGGTCTCGCTCGTGACGTCCTCGGCCGTCGCCCGGTCGCCCACCCGGTGGTAGACGTACCGGTGGACCATCGTCACGTAGTGGTCGTACAGCTCACCGAACGCCTCGGCGTCGCCCTGCTGGGCCCGGTGCACCAGCGCCCAGACGTCGACGCCCTGCGGCTCCGGGACCAGCTCGTCGGGCGCGACCTCGAGCTCGTCGGCCGGAACCGGGACGGCGCTCGGGGCCTCGGTCACCGTCAGCGCCTCGCTGCTGGAACGCGGGACGGGTGTCGGCCGCGGACCCGGACGGGCATGCGCGGCCGCGTGCTCCGCGTCCAGGGGCGAGGGCATGCGGGCGTTCGACCTCCTCATCGGCCTGCCGTACCTGGACCGTCTTCTCCCGACGCGCCCGACGGTGGACGGGCGCGCGTGCTGCGGGGCTGGCCCCATGGTGACAACATCGCCCCTGCCCGTCCACGCGAGGCTGCCCAGATGCGTGGTCCCGTACACCCGGACGGGCGTGCCCAGCAGCTCCAACGGAGGAGATGACCGGTGACCGAGGCAGGCGCGTCACTCGCGGCGCTCGTACGGGCCGCTGCCACGCAGCGACCCGATGCGCCCGCCGTCGTCGCCGGAGCGGAACGGCTCAGCTGGGCGGAACTGGACGCCGCGGTCGACCGCGCCGCGGCGGGTTACGCCGGCCGCGGCCTGACTCCCGGTGAGCGGGTGGCGGTACAGCTGCCCAACGGCCTGCCCTGGCTGCGCGCCGCCCTGGGTGCCCTGCGCGTCGGCCTGGTCGTCGTCCCGGTGAACACGGCCTACACCGATCCCGAGCTCGAGTACGTGCTCAGCGACTCCGGGGCCGCCCTGCTCGTCGCCGCCGCGGAGCGCGGGCCGGTCGCCGGCGTCCCCGTCTGTGTGGGACCGCCGGAGGCCGAGGGGCCGTCGCCGGCCGTCGCCGACGACCCGGAGGCGCTGGCCTTCCTGGCCTACACGAGCGGGACGACGGGGCGCCCGCGCGGGGCGATGCTCACCTCGGGCGCGCTGCGCGCGAACCAGGAGCAGTGCCTGGCGCTGACGCCGCCGGTGGTCCGCTCCGACGACCGGGTGCTCCTGGTCCTGCCGTTGTTCCACGTCTACGGACTCAACGCCGGCTTCGGGCTGGTCGCCGCCACCGGCGCGTGCGCCGTGCTGCAGGAGACCTTCGATCCCGGTGCCTCGCTCACGCTGATGGCCGAGGAGCACGTGACGGCTGTCCCCGGGGCTCCGCCGATGTTCCAGGCCTGGCTGGCGGCGGCCGATGCCACCGGCAACGACGCGGAGCTGCGCCGCGGGTTCGCCGCGATGCGGATGGCCTCCTCCGGCGCCGCGCCGCTGCCCGAGGAGATCTGGGCGGCCATGCGCGAGCGCGCTGCCGTCACGGTCTGGGAGGGCTACGGACTCACCGAGGCATCCCCGGTCGTCGCCAGCGCCCTGGCCACCGGCCGGGCCAAGCCGAACTGCATCGGCGGACCGCTGCCCGGTGTCGAACTCGCACTGCGGGACACCGCCACCTCCGAGTCCGGCCCGGCTTCCGACGCCGGGTCCACCGCCGGGTCCGACGATGACTCCATCGACGACGACCACCTCGAGGGGCCGGGGGAGATCTGGGTGCGGGGCCCCAACCTCTTCTCCGGCTACTGGCCCGACGGTGCCGACGGGCCGGGCGCCGACGGCTGGCTGGGCACCGGTGACCTCGCCTACCGGGACGCCGACGGCGACCTGCACCTCGTCGACCGGCGCAGTGACCTGATCCTGGTCAGCGGGTTCAACGTCTATCCCGCCGAGGTCGAGCGGGTGCTCGACGCCCACCCGGCCGTCGCGGAGAGCGCCGTCATCGGCGTCC
This sequence comes from Blastococcus sp., assembly GCA_025965695.1. Lineage (GTDB taxonomy): Bacteria > Actinomycetota > Actinomycetes > Mycobacteriales > Geodermatophilaceae > Blastococcus_B. The sequence continues at coordinate 11,211 of JAOPWM010000165.1, read as the reverse complement.
CGGACCCGCGGACCGGCTCAGCCGTCCGCGCGGTCGTCGTCCGCTCGCCGGGGGAGGACATCACCTTCGAGGCGTTGCAGCAGTACGCAGCGGAGTCCCTGGCCCGGTACAAGGTGCCGACGTCGGTGCACTTCCTGCCGGCGCTGCCGCATTCCCTCACCGGGAAGGTCAGCCGCGCCCGGCTCCGGGAACTGGGCCTGACCGGCCCCGACACCGAACCCGCCGGGGGCGTGCCCGAGGCCGAGCCGGTGCGCGCCGGTGAGTGACGGTCCGACCCGCCTGACCCTGCTCACCCGGGCCGGCTGCCACCTCTGCGAGACCGCCGCCGAGACGCTGGTCCGGATCGGCGCCGAGGCCGGGCTCGTCCCCGAGACGGTCGACGTCGACACCGACCCCGGCCTCCAGGCGGAGTTCGGCGACCGCGTGCCGGTCGTGCTGCTCGACGGACGGGAGCACAGCTACTTCACCGTCGACGTCGTCCGGCTGCGCCGAGACCTTGGCCTGAGCTGAGGGCCTGAGGTGAGGGCCTGAGGTGAGGGCCTGAGCTGACCCTGCGGCCCCCCGATCGGGGGTCCTGAGGGGGTCGCTAGGGTGGTGTCCACCACAGCGGCACCCGAACGGGCCGTTCAGCGCCCGATCGGCGCCCAGCGACTTTGTTCCTGCGTTCACAAGCGGTTACCGTGGCCGACGCGGGCGAGGAACGCCCGCGTCCCGATGTCGCACTCCCCACCCGGCGCCTGCCGGGCACCCGGGCGCGACCGCTGTGGAGAGCCCGTGATCCAGCCGCGCCCCCGGACCATCCCGGAGGCCACCGTCGCCCGTCTGGCCGTATACCTGCGGGTGCTGTCCGCCCTGGCCGACGCCGGCCGTAGCACCGTCGCATCCGGTGAACTGGCCGCGGCGGCCGGAGTCAACCCCGCCGGGCTGCGCAAGGACCTCTCGCACCTGGGCCCCTGTGGGGTCCGAGGCGTGGGGTACGAGGTCCCGACGCTGCGCGACCGGATCTCGCGGGTGCTGGGCGTCGAGCGGTCGCGGGCCTGCGTTCTGGTCGGCATCGGGAACCTCGGGTCCGCGCTGGCCGACTACGCCGGCTTCGGTTCCCGGGGCTTCGAGTTCGTGGGGCTGTTCGACGCCGCCGAGGCCCGAATCGGGCAGCCCATCGGCGGGCTGACGGTGCGCCCCATCGAGGAACTGGAGGACGTCGTGACGGCGACGCAGGCGTCCATCGGGGTCATCACGACACCCGCCGAGGTGGCCCAGTCCGTCTGTGACCGGCTGGCCGCGGCCGGGGTGAGGAGCATCTTGAACTTCGCGCCGGTGACGCTGGCCGCGCCCGAGGGCGTCGACGTCCGCAAGGTCGACCTGTCGGTGGAGCTCCAGGTGCTGGCCTTCGTGGGTCAGCAGCGGCTCGTGCCCGCGGTGGGGGAGCCGGCATGAGCCTTCTCGCGGTGGGCGTGAGCCACCAGACCGCACCGGTGGCGCTGCTCGAGCAGTTCGCCATGGCCGCCGACGACCGGGTCAAGGCGCTGCACGAGCTGGTCGCGAGCGACCACGTCAGCGAGGCCCTGGTGCTCGCGACGTGCAACCGGATCGAGGTGTTCGCGGAGGTCGAGCGCTTCCACGGCGGCGTCGCCGACGTCAGCCGGGTGCTCGCGCGCCAGGCCGGCGCGACGGTCGAGGAGCTGTCCCCGTACGTCACCGTCTACTACGAGGACCAGGCTGTCACCCACCTGTTCACGGTGGCCGCGGGTCTGGACTCGATGGTCGTCGGCGAGACCCAGGTCCTGGGCCAGCTGCGCGCGGCCTATGCCCTGGCCCGCGAGGAGGGCACCGTCGGGCGGGCCCTGCACCCGGTGGCCCAGCGGGCGCTGCGCGTTGGCAAGCGGGTGCACACCGAGACCGGGATCGACCGGGCCGGGGCCTCGCTGGTCTCGGTCGCCCTCGACCGGGCCGAGGAGCGCATCGGCAGCCTGCGGGATCGCCCCGTGCTCGTGGTCGGGGCGGGCTCCATGGGCGCGCTCGCCGCGACCACCCTGGCCCGCCGCGGCGCCGCCGTCGTCGTCAGCAGTCGCACCGAGGCCTCGGCACACCGGTTGGCAGAGAGTGTCGGCGGCCGCTCCGCGGCCCTCGCGGACCTGACGGTCGAGCTGGCCGCCGCCGACGTCCTGGTCACCTGCACCGGCGCCACCGGTCTCGTGGTCGGCACCGACGTGGTCGCCGCCGCGATGGCCGCGCGCAGCGGCCGGCCGCTGGCCGTCGTGGACCTGGCACTGCCCCGGGACGTCGACCCCGGGGTTGCTGCGCTACCAGGCGTGCACGTCGTCGACCTCGCGCTGCTCCAGGGAGAGCGGGCGGCCACCCCCGGCCGGCCCACCGAAAGCCCGGTGGCGGCCGACGACATCGCCGCCGCCCATGCCCTGGTCGAGACCGAGACCGCCCTGCTGCGGGCCGAGCGACAGGCCGCCGAGGTGGCTCCGACCGTCTCCGCGCTGCGCAGTCAGGCGGCCGATGTGGTCGACGCCGAACTGCTGCGGCTGTCCACCCGACTGCCCGACCTCGACGCCCGTGCGCGGTCGGAGGTCGCCCGCACCGTGCGCCGCGTCGTCGACAAGCTGCTGCACGAGCCGACCGTCCGCGTGAAGGAACTGGCCGCGGCGCCCGGCGACACCGACTACGCCGGCGCACTGCGCGCCCTCTTCGGCCTCGGCATCGACGCCCAGGTGGAGGACGGCGCCCTCGCCGAGGCCGTCACCGTCGACCCCGCCCTCCGTGCGGGTGAGGCCTCGTGACCGCCGGCACCGGAACGTCGCCCCTGCGCCTGGGCACCCGGGGCAGCGTGCTCGCCCGCACCCAGTCGCAGGCGGTCGCCGACGCCTTCACCGCGGCCACCGGGACACCGGTCGAACTCGTGCACATCGTGACCGAGGGCGACCGCTCGTCCGAGGCGATCGCGCGGCTCGGCGGCACCGGCGTGTTCGTCGCCGCGATCCGCCGCGCGCTCCTCGAGGGCAGCGTCGACCTCGCCGTCCACAGCTACAAGGACCTCCCCACGGCCGCCGAAGCCGGGCTGATCATCGCCGCGGTGCCCGGCCGGGCGGACCCGCGCGACGCCCTGGTCGCCCGCGACGGGCTCACTCTCGGGGAGTTGCCGCCCGGCTCGAGGATCGGCACCGGGGCCCCCCGTCGGGTCGCCCAGTTGCGCGCGCTCGGCCTCGGGCTCGACGTCGTCCCGATCCGGGGCAACGTGGACACCCGGCTGGCGCGCGTGGCCGGGCGGGGGGGCGAGAACGCAGACCTCGACGCCGTCGTCCTCGCCCGCGCGGGCCTGGCCCGGCTGGGCCGGCTCGATGCGATCACCGAGACCCTCGACCCCCTGCAGGTGCTGCCGGCACCGGCGCAGGGTGCCCTCGCCGTCGAGTGCCGCACCAGCGACGCCCGTACCCGCGAGCTGCTCGGCCGGCTGGAGGACTCCTCCGCCCGGGCCTGCGTCGTCGCCGAGCGCAGCACCCTCGCCGCGCTCGAGGCCGGCTGCAGCGCCCCGGTGGCCGCCTACGCCGAGGTGGCCGAGGGCGAGACCGGCCCCCAACTGTTCCTCCGGGCGTCCGTGACCGCGATCGACGGCAGCGATGCCGTCCGCGGCTCGGTCACCGGGCCACTGCTGGAAGCAGCCGCTCTCGGGCGTGCCCTGGCGACGGAACTCCTCGGCCGCGGTGCGGCCGAGCTCATGGCGGTCAGCTCATGACCGCCTCCAAGACCCCCGTACAACAGGCCCTTCGGGCCAGGATCAGGAGCACGCGATGACGCGCTTCCGTAAGACCTCCGGCACTGCCGGTCGGGTCGTCTTCGTCGGCGCAGGCCCGGGTGATCCCGGCATGCTCACCGCCCGGGCGACCGCGGCACTGGCCGAGGCGACCGTCGTCCTCGTCGACCCCGACGTCTCCGTCGCGGTTCAGGACGCCGTCCGCGAGGCACACCCCCAAGCCGAGCTGACCCTCGCCACCGGCGAGCCGGCCGAGGTGGCCAAGGCTGCCGTGGCCGCCGCCAAGAACGGCAGCGTGGTGGTCCGGCTGGTCGCCGGCGACCCCTACACCGCCGACGCGGTGGTCAAGGAGGTGATCGCCGTCGGCCGCACCTCGGTGCCCTTCGACGTCGTGCCGGGCGTCGCCACGGCCACCGCTGTGCCCGCCTACGCCGGCGTGGCCCTCGGCAGCACCGCCGTGACCGCCGACCTGCGCAGCGGCGTCGACCTCCCGGCGCTGGCCGGCATCGCCGCTGCGGCCGGCGGCATGCTGGTGCTCCAGGGCGGCGCCGAGGACCTCCCCGAGGCGGCCGCACGGCTGGTCGAGGGCGGCCTGTCGGGCAGCACCCCGATCGTGGTCACCACCGGCGGCTCGGGGACGGCGCAGAAGAGCGTCGCCGCCAAGCTCGTCGCCGTGGCCGAGAAGACGGCGGGACTGGACGCGTTCAGCGGTCCGGTCGTCGCGACCGTCGGCACCGCCGTCGAGAAGCGTGCACGGATGTCCTGGTGGGAGAGCCGGCCGCTGTTCGGCTGGCGGGTCCTGGTGCCGCGCACCAAGGACCAGGCCGGTGAGATGAGCGAGCGGCTGCGCGCGTACGGCGCGGTGCCGGTCGAGGTGCCGACCATCGCCGTCGAGCCGCCGCGCAGCCCGGCGCAGATGGACCGCGCCATCAAGGGCCTGGTCACCGGCCGCTACGGCTGGATCGTCTTCACCTCGGTGAACGCGGTGAAGGCCGTGCGGGAGAAGTTCACCGAGCTGGGCCTCGACGCCCGCGCCTTCGCCGGCGTGAAGGTCGCCTGCGTCGGTGAGCAGACTGCCGACGCCGTGCGTGCCTTCGGCATCGTGCCGGAGCTGGTGCCCACGGGAGAGCAGTCCAGCGAGGGCCTGCTGGCCGACTTCCCGCCCTACGACGACGTCTTCGACCCGATCGACCGCGTGCTGCTGCCGCGGGCCGACATCGCGACCGAGACGCTCGCCGCCGGGCTCAAGGAGCGCGGCTGGGAGATCGACGACGTGACCGCCTACCGGACGGTGCGGGCGGCCCCGCCGGCCGCCGCGGTGCGCGAGGCGATCAAGGGCGGCGGGTTCGACGCGGTCTGCTTCACGTCCTCCAGCACCGTGCGCAACCTGGTCGGCATCGCCGGCAAGCCGCACGCGAAGACCGTCGTCGCCGTCATCGGCCCCGCGACGGCCGCCAGCGCCCAGGAGTTCGGCCTGCGCGTCGACGTGCAGCCCGAGACGGCCGCCGTCGGACCGCTGGTCGACGCCCTGGCCGAGTACGCCGAGTCCCTCCGCGACGCGGAGGACGGGGTCGAGAAGTGAGCCATAGCTCGCCCGCCCACCCGTTCGCGCGCGGGCGTCGGCTGCGGTCGACGCCCGCGCTGCGGCGCCTCACCGCGCAGACCCGACTGGCCCCGGCGGACTTCGTGCTGCCGGTCTTCGTCAAGCAGGGCATCGACGCCCCCGTGGCGATCTCCTCGATGCCCGGCGTCGTCCAGCACACGATGGACTCGCTGCGGAAGACCGCGCACGAGGCGGCCGAGGCCGGCATCAGCGGGCTGATGCTGTTCGGCATCCCCGGGGAGAAGGACCCGGTCGGCTCGCAGGCCGACGCCGCCGACGGGATCGTCAACGTCGCGCTGCAGCAGCTGCGGGCCGATCTCGGTGACGAGCTGGTGCTCATGGCCGATCTCTGCCTGTGCGAGTACACCGACCACGGGCACTGCGGCGTCGTCACGCCTGCCGGCGTCGTCGACAACGACCCGACCCTCGACCGCTACGCGGCCGTCGCGATCGCGCAGGCCCGGGCCGGGGCGCACGTCATCGCTCCCAGCGGGATGATGGACGGTCAGGTCGCGGCGATTCGTCAGGCTCTGGACGGCGGCGGTTTTCCCGAGACGCCGATCCTGGCCTATGCCGCCAAGTACGCCTCGGGCTTCTACGGCCCGTTCCGCGAGGCGGCGGAGGGCGCTCCGCAGTTCGGGGACCGCTCGACGTACCAGATGGACCCGCCCAACGCCGACGAGGCGCTGCGCGAGGTGGCCCAGGACCTCGCCGAGGGCGCCGACGCGGTCATGGTCAAGCCCGCGCTGCCCTACCTCGACATCATCACGCGGGTCGCCGACGCGGTGCACGTGCCGGTCACCGCGTACCAGGTGAGCGGCGAGTACGCGATGGTCGAGGCGGCTGCCGCCAACGGCTGGGTGGACCGCGAGCGGGCGATCCTGGAGACGCTGACCGCGATCCGGCGGGCCGGCGCAGGCACCGTCCTCACCTACTGGGCCGTCGAAGCGGCACGCCTGCTGCGCTGATGGACGGGCGGACGGGCCGGTACGTCGAGCACGGGGGCACCTGGCGGCCGTTCTGGCTCGTCGCGGGGGCGCTGGCTGTGTTCCTCGTCCTCGACCTGGCACTGCCCGGCGGCGACGTCCCGCCGTTGCTGTGGCTCGTCTCGATCGTGGCGGTCCTCGGGATCGTCGCCGCCGGAACGCTGTCGGCGCGCCGGATCTGGACGGTCCGGATCGACGCCGGCGGGCTCTCCGTCGGGCGGGAGGTCGTCGCGCTGGCCGACATCGACGCGGGACACCTGCGAGAGGTCGACTCCGGCGTCGATGCCGGTGCGCCGGTGCTGGGCGGCGGCTGGTCCCTGCCGCGCGGCCGGACCGGCCTGCCGCTCCGGCTCACCGACGGCCGCACCGTCCTGGTGCCGACGCGCGACCCGGCGGCGCTGTACGAGGTGCTCATGGCCGGCGTCGGGGAGACCCGCCCCGACACCCCCGACCGCCCCCCAGGTTCACAGGGGAGACTGGGTCCGTGACCTCGCTCGACAGCACGCCCTACACCCACGAGGCCCCGGTATCGGCGGAGCTGTTCGCCCGTGGCCAGACGATCATCCCCGGCGGCGTGAACAGCCCCGTCCGTGCGTTCCAGGGCGTGGGCGGCACGCCGCGCTTCATGGTGGAGGGCTCTGGCCCGTGGATCACCGACGCCGACGGCCGCCGCTACGTCGACCTGGTCGGCTCCTGGGGGCCGCTGATCCTCGGTCACGCGCACCCCGCCGTCGTCGAGGCGGTCACCGCCGCAGCCCGGCGGGGGCTTTCCTTCGGCGCCCCCACCGAGGGCGAGCTGGACCTGGCCGAGGAGATCCGCGACCGGGTCGCCCCCGTCGAGCGGGTGCGTCTGGTCAACTCCGGCACCGAGGCGGTCCTGTCGGCCGTCCGGCTGGCCCGAGGGGCCACCGGCCGCCCGCTGATCGTGAAGTTCGCCGGCAACTACCACGGGCACGTCGACGCGCTGCTCGCCTCGGCCGGCTCCGGGGTGGCCACGCTCGGCCTCCCCGACACCCCCGGCGTCACCACGGGAGCGGCCGCCGACACCGTCGTCCTGCCCTACAACGACCTCGCCGCGGTCGAGGCCGTCTTCGCCGAGCGAGGCAGCCAGATCGCCTGCGTCATCAGCGAGGCCGCGGCCGGCAACATGGGCGTCGTCCCGCCGCTGGACGGCTTCAACGCCGGGCTGCGACGGATCACCGCCGCCCACGGCGCGCTGCTGATCCTCGACGAGGTCATGACCGGGTTCCGGGTCACGCGCTCCGGCTGGTACGGCCTCGACCCGGTCGATGCCGACCTGTTCACCTTCGGCAAGGTCATGGGCGGCGGGCTGCCCGCCGCCGCGTTCGGCGGCCGTGCGGACCTGATGGACCAACTGGCCCCGATCGGCCCGGTCTACCAGGCGGGCACCCTCTCGGGGAACCCGGTCGCGGTCGCCGCTGGGCTCACCACGCTGCGGCACTGCACCGAAGAGGTCTATGCGCACTGCGACGAGGTCGCCGCCGTCCTCCGGGGTGCGGCCAGCTCGGCTCTGTTCGCCGCCGGCGTCCCGCACCGTGTGCAGCAGGCCGGCAACATGTTCTCCATCTTCTTAGTGCCCGACGGGCGCCAGGTGCGCAACTACGACGACGCCCGCACCCAGGACGTCGCCCGCTACGCGGCGTTCTTTCACGCCCTGCTCGCCCGCGGCGTGTACCTGCCGCCGTCGGCCTTCGAGGCCTGGTTCGTCAACGCGTCGCTCACCGGCGAGGCGCTCGACCGGGTGCTGACAGCGCTGCCTGCCGCCGCCCGCGCCGCCGCGGAGGTGGGCTCATGACCGAGACGGTCGTCCACCTGCTGCGGCACGGCGAGGTGCACAATCCCGGCAAGATCCTCTACGGCCGGCTGCCCGGCTTCCGGCTGTCGGACGCAGGTCAGGAGATGGCCGCCGTCGCGGCGAAGTGGTTCGTGGGCAGGGACGTCACCCACCTGGTGTCGAGCCCGCTCGAGCGCGCGCAGCAGACGGCGGCGCCCATCGCGGAGGCGCTGTCGCTGCCGGTCACGATCGACGAGCGGCTGATCGAGGCCGGGAACGCGTTCGAGGGGCTCCGGGTCGGCGTCGGGGACGGCGCGCTGCGCGAGCCCCGGCACTGGTGGAAGCTGCGCAACCCGTTCCGCCCCTCGTGGGGCGAGCCCTACGTCGAGATCGCCGCCCGGATGCTCGCCGCCGTCGAGGCCGCCCGCGACGCCGCGCGCGGGCACGAGGCCGTCCTCGTCAGCCACCAGCTGCCGATCTGGACGCTGCGGCTGCACATCGAGGGCCGCCGGTACGTCCACGACCCGCGCCGGCGCCAGTGCGGCCTGGCCAGCGTCACCTCGGTGACCTACGACGGCGACCGCCTCACGGGGGTCGGCTATGCCGAGCCCGCCGGTGCCACCGACCCCGACGCGGTGCCCGGCGCATGAGGCGTGCGGTCCTTGCGGCGCTCGGTTGTCTCCTGCTCGCCGGCTGCTCGACCGGCTCGGGTGCGGTCGACGTCAACAACGGCGGTGAGTTCCGGTTCGTCGCCGGCACCCCCGCGGGCGAGGTGATCCCGCCGGACGAGCGCGCCGCGGCGCCGAAGTTCTCCGGGCAGTTGCTCGGCGGCGGGGAGTTCTCCTCGACCGAGCTCGCCGGGCACGTCGCCGTCCTCAACTTCTGGGGATCGTGGTGCGCACCCTGCCGGGTGGAGACGCCGGAGTTCCAGGAGGTCTACGCCGACGTCCGGAACGAGGGCGTCGCGTTCCTCGGGCTGAACGTCAAGGAGACCAGCGAGCAGTTCGCGACGGCCTTCATCGACCGGTTCGGCATCGAGTTCCCGTCGCTCTACGACCCACGCGGCGAGGTGGCGCTGGCCTTCCGGGGCTATCCCGCGAACGCGATCCCCTCCACCATCGTGCTGGACCCCGACGGACGGGTGGCCGCGGTGTACACCGGCACCGTCTCGAAGGCGGACCTGCGCAGCGTGGTCGACCGGATCCTCGGGGAGGAGTGACGTGGGGGAGACCTTCCGCTCGCTCGTCACCGACGGCCCACTGCTCGTGGCCGCCGGGGTGGCGGCGCTGGTCGGGCTGATCAGCTTCGCGTCGCCCTGCGTCCTGCCGCTGGTGCCCGGTTACCTCGCCTATGTCTCCGGTCTGGTCGGCACGGGAGCCCGGACGGCTGTGCCCGTGGCTCCCGGCGCCGTCGCCACCGCTGTACGCACTGACGAACGTTCTCCTCGGGTCCACATGGTGCTCGGCGCGGTGCTGTTCGTGCTGGGGTTCACCGCGGTGTTCGTGGCCTTCGGGGCGGCGTTCGGCGGCCTGGGCCGGCTGATGCTCCAGTACGCCGACGTGCTGAACCGCGTCTTCGGCGTCGTCACGATCCTCGTCGGGCTCGGGTTCCTCGGCTGGCTGCCGCTGCTGCAGCGCACCAAGCGGCTGTCGGCCCGCCCGGCCGCAGGCCTGGCCGGCGCCCCGCTGCTCGGCATCGTCTTCGGGCTGGGCTGGACGCCTTGTCTGGGGCCCACGCTCTCCGCCGTCTACTCCCTCGCCTTCACCGAGGCCACGGCCACGCGCGGCGCGTTGCTCGGGGTGGCCTATTGCCTCGGTCTCGGCATCCCCTTCGTGCTCGTCGCGCTGGGCGCCGGGTGGGCCATGGGGGCGACGACCTTCCTGCGCCGGCACGCCCGCACCGTCACCCGCGTCGGCGGCGCCGTCCTGGTCGTCGTCGGGCTGCTGCTGCTCACCGGTGCCTGGACCGAGATCATGCAATGGCTGCGCTCCTGGCTGGCGGCCACGGGCTTCGGGGAGTCAGCACTATGACGATCACTGCGCCGCCGCGTTCGTCGGAGGCCCCCCCGCCGCCCGCGCGACCCTCGGCCGGCCGCCGCGTCGGCGCCCGCCTGCTGCACTGGTGGCGGCGGCTGACCGCCATGCGGACCGCGATCGTGCTGCTGTTCATGCTGGCCCTGGCGGCGGTCCCGGGTTCGCTGCTGCCGCAGCGCTCGCTGTCGCAGAACAAGGTCAGCCGGTACTTCACCGACCACCCCGCGCTGGCGCCGGTGCTGGACCGGTTCTACCTGTTCGACGTCTTCAGCTCGCCGTGGTTCGCCGCGGTGTACCTGCTGCTGTTCATCTCGCTGATCGGCTGCGTGCTGCCGCGTGCGCTGGAGCACTTCCGCGCGTTGCGCGCCGCTCCGCCGCCGGCCCCGCGCCACCTGCTGCGCCTCCCGGACTCCGGCGACCTGGTCACGCCGCTGTCCGGGCCGGAGGCGCTCGACGTCGTCGAGGAGGAGATGCGGGTCCGCCGGTTCCGCGTCGTGCGGCGGGAGGGGGAGCTCTCGGCCGAGAAGGGCTACCTCAAGGAGACCGGCAACCTGCTGTTCCACCTGTCCCTGGTGGCGCTGCTGCTCGGCCTGGCCGGCGGCAAGCTCTGGGGCTACGAGGGCAGCATCCTGGTCACCGAGGGCCAGGGCTTCTGCAACTCCTTCCAGCAGTACGACACGTACTCCTCCGGCGCGCTGGTGGACAGCGGCGACCTGGCCGAGGTCTGCGTCGACCTGGCGGAGTTCCGCGCCGAGTACGAGCCGGACCTCACCGCGTCGTCGTTCCGGGCCGACATCCGCTACGGCCCGCCGGGCGTGGACGGCCGGGCCACGGAGATCGGCATCAACGACCCCCTGCGGACCGGCGGCGAGCGCGTCTACCTCACCGGACACGGGTTCAGCCCGACCTTCTCCGTGACCCGCCCCGACGGAACGGCGATCACCGACGTCTCCGTGCCGTTCCTTCCCGCGGACCAGAACACGATGGCCAGCGAGGGCGCGCTCAAGCTGCCCGACCTCGGGGAAGGGAGCGAC
>JAOPWM010000308.1 GCA_025965695.1 Blastococcus sp. | reverse complement strand
GCCACCGTGGGCCGCGCCGGCGACCGCGGTGGCGGCGGGCCGGGCGCCGCCCCCGGCCTGAGCCACCGCGTAGGTGACGACCACGGTGTCCCCGGCCGCGAGCGGCTGACCCTGCGGTTCGACACCGGTCACCTGGTCGGGCACCACGTCGTCCCGGACCTGGGACCGCAGCTGGACGCGCAGGCCCAAGGCCGTCAGCCGCTCGGTCACGCGGTCCACCGGCCGGCCGACGTAGTCCTGCGCGTCGAGGACGATGCTGCCCGCCTGCCGCTGCTCGGCCGCCTCGGCCGGGGAGCCGGCGCCGCCGCTGTCGGACAGCGCCTGGAGCAGGACGACGGCGATGCCTGCACCGGCGAGCAGCCCGAGGATCGGCAGCAGGACCATGGCGACCCGGTTGCGGCGGCGCGCGGCTGGCGGGCGCGAGACGGACGGGCGGGGCGCGGGGACGGCCACCGTGGGCGGGGGCGGTGGCAGTGGCCGGCCGGCCAGGATGTCGTCGATCGCTGCGGCGAACGCCGCGCCGTCGGAAAGGCGTCCGGCGGGGTCCTTCACCAGTGACCGGCTGATCAGCTGCCGCACGTCAGGCGGCAGCTCGCCGGGCAGGGGCTCCGGGTCCTGGCGCACCTGCTTGAGCGCGATGGTGACCGCGTTGTCGCCGTCGAAGGCCGGGTGCCCGCTCAGGCACTCGTAGCCGATCAGCCCCAGGGCGTAGACGTCGCTGGCGGGCGTGGCGAGCCGGCCCTCGGCCTGCTCGGGCGAGAGGTACTGCGGCGTCCCGATGACCTGCCCGGTACGGGTGAGCGCGACGCTGCGCGCCGACCACGCGATGCCGAAGTCGGTGATCTTCACGCTGCCGTCGGGGCGGACCAGGATGTTCCCGGGCTTGACGTCGCGGTGCACCATGCCGGCCCGGTGCGCCTCACCCAGGCCGAAGGCGGTCTGCCGGAGGAGCGAGAGCGTGGTCGTGGTGCCGAGCGGGCCTTCCCGGGCCACCAGCGCCGACAGCGGCTCGCCCTCGACGAGTTCCATGACGAGATAGGCCAGCGTCTCGCCGGTGCCGTCCTGGGCGGTCTCCTCGCCGTAGTCGAAGACAGCCGCGATGTTGGGGTGGCTGAGCGAGGCGGCGTGCTGGGCCTCGGCGCGGAAGCGGGCCAGGAAGCTCGGGTCACCGGTGTACTCGCTGCGCAGCACCTTGACCGCGACCGGCCGGTGGAGGGCGATGTCGGTGCCCCGCCAGACCTGGCCCATCCCGCCGGCGGCGATCAGCTGGTGCAGTTGGTAGCGGTCGTCCAGGCACCGTCGTCCTGGTTCGACCACGGAGGTCACTCCTCGCCTGTCCGGCCTCTGCGCGTGGCCCGCTCCGATGCGGCCCGGGGGTCCACGCGGTCGTCCCCCGTCCCCTCTCTGTCCATCGAGGGAGCCGGTTACACATGCTCAACGCACGGGCCGCCCCGACGGCTCGGTCCGCCGGTGTGATCCGCGCCGCGGGGCCGGCGGGCGGCGCGCCGATAGCTGGGCGTACCGGAGCGGCCACGCTCGGGTCAGCCACCGAAGAGCGTGCGGCCCCACCAGTCGTCGTCGCCGCGCAGGCCGGGAGGGCAGGCGAAGACGGCCGAGGACGTGTGCCGGATGTACTCGTTCATCGCGTCCCGCCGCAGGTTGCGCTGCAATGGGACGAAACCACTCGCCGGGTCGCGCTGGTAGGCGATGAAGAACAGCCCTGCGTCCAGCCGGCCGAGGCCGTCGGACCCGTCGACGAAGCTGTAGCCGCGGCGCAGGATCGCCGTCCCCGCGTTTGTCGGGTTGGCGAGGAAGACGTGCGACGTCGGGGGGACGGCGGGCTCGCCGTCGGCCTGCTTCGCGAAGTCGACGGGGTCGAACTCCGTCCGCTGTCCGAGCGGGGCACCGGCACCCTTGGTCCGGCCGATGGTCTGCTCCTGCTCGTCGAGCGTGGAGGTGTCCCAGGGCTCGATGAGCATCCGGATCCGCCGGGTGACCAGGTAGGACCCGCCGGCCAGCCAGTCGGCTCCGTCGTCGCCGTCGCCCACCCAGACGAAGCGGTCCAGCGCCTGGTCGTTCTCGGCCTTGAGGTTGTTCGTGCCGTCCTTGAAGCCGAACAGGTTCCGCGGCGTCGCCTGTCCGGTGCTGGTCGAGGAGGTGCGGCCGAAGCCCAGCTGCGACCACCGGATGCTGAGCACCCCCGCCCCGAGCCGGACCAGGTTGCGGACGGCGTGCACGGCGACCTGCGGGTCGTTCGCGCAGGCCTGGATGCAGAGGTCACCGCCGCTGCGAGCGGGATCGATCTGGTCTCCGGGGAACGACGGCAGCTCGACCAGTGGGCCAGGACGGCGACCGGCCAGGCCGAAACGGTCGGTGCCGCCGGCGGTCGTGAACAGGGTGGGCCCGAACCCGATGGTCAGCGTCAGCCCGGACGCGGGCAGTCCGATCGCCTCCCCGGTGTCGTCCGGCGGGGCGTACTGCTCGCCGTCCACCGCACCCACCGGGCCGGCGTCCCGCCCTGCCGTCATGCGCCGGGCGGCGCCGGTCCACGCCCTGAGCATCTCCACCAGGTCCTCGCGGCGGTCGGTGGTGACGTCGAAGGCGACGAAGTGCAGCCGGTCCTGGGCGGGGGTGACGATCCCGGCCTGGTGACGGCCGGTGAACGGGACGGCGTCGTCGGGACCCGGGCCGGACGCCTCGGGTTGTGCGGCTGCGTGCCCGATGATCCCGCCGGTCGCGCCGGCCGCGAGCACGCCCGCCGTTCCAGCGCTCACGAGCCCGAACAGCCGCCGGCGGGACAGTCCCGCCGGCCGCTGTGCGCCCTGCTCCTGCTGCTCGCTCATCGGGTCGTGCTCATCGACCGGCGACGACCGCCGCGACCTTGCTGACCGACGCGGTCAGCGCGGTGATGCTGTCGCTGAGGGCACGGAGCTGCGCCGGGTCCAGCTGGTCGTAGAGCGCCCAGCCGTCGCCCGAACGGTGCGTGCCGAGCTCGGCCTCGGTCGCGGCGAACCGCGCGTCGATCTCGGCGACGAGGTCGGGGTCGTTCGCCTCCAGGTACGGCCGCAGTGCCTGGACCGCGGCCTTGGAGCCGTCGAGGTTGCCGGCGAAGTCCCACAGGTCGGTGTGGGAGTAGCGGTCCTCCTCACCGGTGATCTTGCCGGTGGCGATCTCGTCGAGCAGCCCCTTCGCGCCGTTGGCCAGCTGCAGCGGCTCGAGCGTGACCTCGTTCGACCGGGCGACGATCTCCTCGACGTTCGTGAGCAGCTGGTCGGCGTAGGGACCCATGTCGCTGACGTCGCCGGTCTCCCACAGCGCCTTCTCGATGCGGTGGAAGCCGGTGAAGTCCTGCCCGGGCTCCTGGTCCCCCTCGCGGCCGTCGATGATCGGGTCGAGGTCGCCGAAGCTCTCGGCCACCGGCTCGATCCGCTCCCAGTAGGTGCGGGCGACCGGGTAGAGCGCCTTGGCGCCGGGGATGTCGCCGGCCTTGACCGCCGCCACGAACGCGGTCGTCTGCTCCAGCAGTGCGCCCGTCTGGCTCTGCACGTAGCGCTGGTAATCGGTGCCCGCCTGGGCCAGCGACTCGTCGTCGGAGAGGTGGATGGCAGCGCCGGTGACGGTCAGCGTCCGGCGCATCCCGTCGCCGACCATGCCGGGCTTGCAGACCGCCTCGTACTCGCCGGCCGGAAGCTCGGCGAGCAGCTCACGGCTGAGCCCCGGGGCGATGTTCTCGACCTCGGCAATGACCCGGTCGCCCTCGCCGTAGACGTAGAACTCGGTGACCTTGCTGCCGCTGTTGGTCACGTCGAACCGGTGCGTCCCGGCGGGCAGTTCGGTGGTACCGACGTCGCAGGCGTCGTCGGTGGCCGCGACCGTGACGGTTCCAGCCGCCTCGGTGCCGCGGGCGTCCTTCGATGCACAGGCGGCGGTGGTCAGGGCGGCGAGCACGACCGCGACGAGGAGAGCCGGGCGGCGGTCACGCAGGGACATGCTGGGAGGTCTCCGTGTCTGGGGATGCGGGGGTCCGGGAGGGGGTGGCCGGCCGGCGGGACGGCCACAGGAAGACGGTCAGCACCGGGAGCAGGTAGGCCAGGTAGGCGATCGTCTCCAGCACGGTGGGTGCGCCGGTGATGTTGAACATCCCGGAGATCGCCGCCCCGTACCAGCTGGTCGGGTCCAGGACGCCGGTGATGTCGAAGGCGATGGTGTGCAGGCCGGGCAGGACACCGGCCTCCTGGAAGTCGTGGAGGCCGTACTTGAAGATCCCGGCCGCGACGAAGACCAGCAGGACGCCGCTGACGGTGAAGAACCTCGACAGGTTCACCCGGATCGCCCCGGCGTACAGGCCGAAGCCGATCAGCACCGACGTGGCGATCCCCGCCGAGATGGCCAGCAGCGGGGTCACGGTGGAGGTCGCACCCTGCGCGGCCGTGTAGAAGAGCAGCGCCGTCTCGAGGCCCTCGCGGATCACCGAGACGAACGCGATGCCGGCGATGGCGAGACCGCCGACGCCGATCGCGGAGTCGAGCTTGCCGTGCAGTTCGCCCGTGAGCCGGCGCGCCGTTCGGCGCATCCAGAAGATCATCCAGGTCACGAGCACCACGGCGACGACCGAGGTGACGGCGTCGAACAGCTCCCGTGACCGGGAGTCGGCCAGCAGCGTCGTCTCGGTGTAGGTCAGCAGGCCACCGAACAGCACCGCGAGCGCGATGGCCGCCGCCACGCCGGCCCACAGCGGGAGCAGCTCCCGGCGCCGGTCGGACTTCACCAGGTAGGCGATGAGGATGCTGACGACCAGCGTGACCTCGAGACCTTCGCGGAGGCCGATGAGGTAGCTGGCGAGGAATGCCTGACCCATGGCGGACCCGATCTTCGACGACGACGACGGCGACCCCGTCGGTCGACAAAGGGCAGCCTCACCTTAGCCACCCGAGGGGGCCGGGGAACACGGGCCTCCGTGACCGCGTGCCGGACGTTGCACCGTCGTTGCACGAATCGGTCCTCCCATCCCTGCCGTGGTTGCGGTCCGACCCCCTGGCCTGTGACGGTGGCCATATCCACCGTGCTCACCGCCGAGACCGCAGGAGACCGCCATGGCCGACGCCCCCGACATGACCGAAGTACTCGCCGACGCGCCCACCAACTGGGGCAAGTGGGGCGAGGACGACGAGGTCGGCGCCCTCAACTATCTGACCGCGGACGAGGTGATGCGCGGGATCCGTCACATCCAGAAGGGGGAGGTCTTCACGCTGCAGCGGCTGATCGGCGACCCGAAGGGCGACCCGGTGTGGCCCGGACGCACGCCGGCCGAACGGACCCAGGTCCTGGACGAGTCCAGCTGGGACACCGACGGCGCCCCGCAGTTCCCCGGCGGCCTGCACTACGCCGACGACAAGATCAACGCATACCTCCAGGGCTCGACGCAGTACGACGCGCTCGGCCACCTCTGGTACGACGGCAAGATCTGGAACGGCTACGACGCCCGCACGACGGTGGGCGGCCTGTCCAAGGCGAGCGTCGTGCCGATCGCCGAGCGCGGCGTGGTCGGCCGCGGGATCCTGCTCGACATCGCCCGCTGGCGTGGGAAGAACAGCCTGGACAAGGGCGAGACCTTCACCCACGAGGACCTGATGGCCTGCGCGAAGGCCCAGGGCACGGAGATCCAGAAGCGCGACATTTTGATCATCCGGACCAACTTCCTGCAGCTCTTCCACGATCAGGGCGACGCCTTCTACGAGGGGTTCAACGAGCCGGGGCTCGTCTACAGCCCGGAACTGGTGCGCTGGTTCCAGGACATGGAGATCCCCAACCTGGCGACCGACACCATCGCCAACGAGGTGACCACCGACCCGAACAACGGCGTCGCGCTGCCGCTGCACTGCGCCCTCATGCGCAACCTGGGCGTGGCACTCACCGAGATCTGCGACCTGGAGAAGCTGGCCGCCAGCTGCGCCGACGACGGGCAGTACACGTTCTTCTACGCCGCGGCGCCCCTCAAGGTGAGCCTCGCGGCCGGCTCCCCCGTGAACCCCCTGGTCATCAAGTGAGCGTCCGGCCGTGACCGCCTACGACGAACGGCCATGGCTCGCCCTCTACGGCGACCAGTCGGCCGACTACGAGATGGAGTTCGACAACGCGCTCGACATGTTCCGCGCCGGGGTCGCCCGGGATCCGGGCGGCGACGCCCTGAAGTACTTCGACGGAAGCATTTCCCGCCAGGAGCTCGACGAGCTCAGCGACGCGCTGGCCGTCGGACTGCTGGCAAACGGCTTCTCCGCCGGCGACCGCCTCGCCGTGTACCTGCAGAACGTGCCCCAGTTCGTCATCGCGATGGTGGCGGCCTGGAAGGCCGGCGGCGTCATGGTCTCGATCAACCCGATGAGCCGGAAGCGGGAGCTGTCCTACCTGCTCAAGGACTCGGGTGCGACGGTGCTGGTGTCGTTGGAGGCGCTCTACGACGAGGTCGCGCGGGAGGTCGTGCCGGACACCGACGTCCGCCTGGTCCTCACGACCAGCGAGCTGGAGTTCCAGACCCGGAACGACGAGCGCCTCTTCGCCGGGATGAGCCGGCAGCGGCACGAGGGCACGACGGACTTCCTGGAGTTCATCGGTGAGCACCGCGGGCAGGTGCCGCCGCCGGTCGAGCTGAAGCCGGACGACGTCGCGTTCCTGACCTACACCTCGGGGACGACCGGCGTGCCCAAGGGCGCGATGAACACCCACCGGAACGTGGTGTTCACCGCGCAGGTCTACCGGGACTGGGTGCGCGCGGGGTGGGGCGGGGCGATCTTCGGCATCGCCCCGCTGTTCCACATCACCGGCCTCATCGGGCACGTCGCGGTGAGCATGCTCGTCCCGGCTCCGCTGGTCCTCGCCTACCGGTTCGAGCCGCGGGTGGTCCTCGACGCCCTTCTCGAGCACCGGCCGACGTTCACCATCGGCGCCATCACGGCGTTGAACGCCCTGCTCAACGCACCGGGGTTCACCAAGGACCACTTCGCCTCGTTCACCTCCGTGTACTCCGGGGGTGCGGCGATCTCCCCCACCGCCGAGAAGGCGTTCCTGGAGGCCACGGGCATCCAGGTGCACAACGCCTACGGTCTGACCGAGACCACCTCGCCGATGACGGTGACGCCGTTCGGCTCGCCGTCGCCGGTCGACCCGACGTCGGGGGCCCTGTCGGTCGGGGTGCCGGCGCCGAACACCATCGTCCGCATCCAGGGCGACGACGGGCAGGACCAGCCGCTCGGCGAGATCGGCGAGATCGTCGCCGACGGGCCACAGGTCGTCTCCGGCTACTGGGGCAAACCGGAGGAGACGGCAGCCAACCTGCCCGGCGGGGCGCTCAGGAGCGGCGACGTCGGCTTCATGAACCCCGAGGGCTGGGTGTTCATCGTCGACCGCAAGAAGGACATGATCAACGCCTCGGGCTACAAGGTCTGGCCGCGGGAGGTCGAGGACGTCCTGGCCGAGCACCCGGCCGTGTGCGAGTCCGCCGTCGTCGGCGTCCCGGACGAGAAGCGCGGTGAGACCGTGAAGGCGTTCGTGAGCCTCAGGGCAGGTGCGCACACGACGGCGGAGGAGCTCATCGCGCACTGCAAGGAGCGCATGGCCGCCTACAAGTACCCGAGGCAGATCGAGATCATCGACGAGCTGCCCAAGACGGTCACGGGAAAGATCCTCCGCCGCGAGCTCCGGGACCAGCCTCCGGCCGGCTGAACACGGGGCCCCGCCCTCGCCCGGCCCGGGGTGTCTGCCAAGGTGACGGCCGAGGCGGGGACTCCCCCGGAACTGGCGAGAGGCGGGACGACGATGTCCGACACCGTGAGCAGGGACGACGCCGGCGGGGTGGCCACCCTGACGCTCCTGCGGCCGGCGCTCTCCCATGCGCTGCGCACCGAGCTGCTGGCCGAGGTCGAGGCCGTGGCGGCCGACGAGTCGGTCCGGGCGGTGCTGATCACCGGCACGGGCCGGGCATTCTGCGTCGGCCAGGACCTCGCCGAGCATCTGGAGTCGCTGCGCGGCGACGCGGCCACCTCGCTGAACGTGGTGGTCGATGAGTACAACCCGCTGATCCTGGCGCTGGCCGGCCTGCGGGTGCCCGTCGTCGTGGCGATCAACGGCGCCTGCGCGGGTGCGGGGCTGGGTATCGCGCTCGCCGGTGACCTGAGGGTCGCCGCTGCGGGGGCGAAGTTCACCACGGCGTTCACCGGCGTCGGACTGTCCAGCGACTCGGCACTGGCGTCGCGGCTGGTGCACAGCGTGGGCGGGTCGCGGGCGGCTCAGCTGCTGCTGACCCCCGAGCCCTTCACCGCCGAGACCGCCGAGCAGTGGGGGCTGGTGCACCGCGTCGTCCCGGCCGAGCAGGTGCTCGCCGAGGCGCAGGCGCTCGCCGCGCGGCTGGCCGCAGGTCCGACCGCCGCCTTTCGTGCGATGAAGACCGTGCTCGCGACCGCGGCCACCGACTCGCTCGAGGACACGCTGGCACTCGAGGCGCGGTTGCAGTCCGAGCTCGGGCGGACCCACGATCACCTCGAGGCGGTCGAGGCCTTCCTGGAGAAGCGGGCTCCGGAGTTCACCGGCCACTAGCAGTTCCAGGCCCCTTCCCGGGTCCCGCCCCGAGCGTGCGAGGGGTGGGGAGGAAGGGGTCCTTGAAGTGTGCACCTGTCGTCGGGGCGAGCTCCCTCACCCGGCGACAGGGCGTCAGTGGCCCCGCTGCAGGGCCCCGCCGCGAGCCTGCGAGCGGTGGGGGGCAGCGGGGTCCGTCAACAGCGGGAGAGGACGGCGCAGGCCGGGCAGACATCGCGAGCGGCCACCGGCCACCGCTGGTCAGTGGAGACCCGGGCCAGAGCGCCGCAGAGGGTGAGCTCGCACGCCGCGTCCACCTCAGCCGTCGGGCGGTGCACCTCGACCGCGTGCCACATCTCGGCGGTGGGCCCATGGGCGCGACTGCGCGCCGCTGCGTACACAGTCGTCTGCAGGATCATGAGGAGACGGTCGGCAGAACAACGGTCCCGAGTTACGGGTCAGCCCCGTCCCCTCCCTCCGAGGGGTGAGACGGGGACGGGGCGCGCGCTGCCCGGCGCGGGTGCAGGATGCAGATCATGGAGCTGACCAAACATGGCCATGCCTGCATCGTCGTCAGCGACGGGGACCGGCGGATCGTCGTCGATCCCGGCGTGTTCACCGATCCGGCGGCGCTCGAGGGAGCCACCGCCGTACTGATCACCCACGAGCACGCCGACCACTTCGAGCCGCAGCGGCTCCGGTCGGCCCTGGACGCCGATCCCGCGCTCGAGGTGTGGACCAACAAGTCGGTGGCGGCACAGCTGGAGGGGCTCGGGGACCGGCTGCACGTCGTGGGTCGCGGCGACGCCGTCTCGGTGGCCGGTCTGGACGTGCACGTGTACGGGGAACTGCACGCCGAGATCCACCCCGACATCCCGCGGATCGCGAACGTCGGGTTCCTCATCGGCGGCCAGGTGTTCCATCCCGGCGATGCGCTGACGGTGCCGGACGAGCCGGTCGCGACGCTCCTGCTGCCGCTGCATGCGCCCTGGTCGAAGGTCGCGGAGGTGATCGACTACGTGCGGGCCGTGGACGCCGACCAGGCGTACGCCGTCCACGACGGGCTGCTCAACGACGCCGGGCTCGGCATCGTGGGCGGGCTGCTGGGCGAGAAGGGGCCGGGCACGCCCACGCCCTACAGCCGGCTGGCCCCGGGGGACTCGGTCGAGCTCTGAGAGCCCGGCCCGGGTCCCCCGGGGGAACGATCAGCGGACGGCGCCGCGCGAGCGGCCGCCGGAGAGACCTTCGGCGACGCCGATCAGCAGCACGGCTGCGATGACGGCGATGATGAACCCGACGACGTTGAGTTCGAAAATGCCTGTGTTGCGGTTGAACAGGTGGCCGATCAGGCCGCCGATGATCGCACCGACGACGCCCAGCGCCAGGGTCGCAAGGATGCTCATCCGCTGCTTGCCAGGCTTGATCAGCCGGGCGAGGGCACCGATGATCAGACCCACGACGATGAGACCAAGAATCTGCACAACGTTCTCCTTCGTTCGACCGGCGCGCTCCCCTTCCCGGCAGGTCGCCGGGTGCACGGCGCCGGTGCACGACGAGGACCTGTACCCCCGGTGAGCGGTCCTGATGCGCCGTTCGCCCGATCGGGGTGCGCTCAGGCGCCGCCGGGCACCCGGGCCACGTGCGCGGGCACTTTCTCCAGCTCGGCGTCGACGGTCCGCTGCACCAGCCGGCGCAGGGCCCCGCGCTGCAGCCGCCGGACGACCCGGCTGCCACCGGTGGGCTCGTGGGTGATCGTCATCGTCACCCGCGTGCCGCCCGCGTGGGTGACGGCCAGTTCGATGCGCGTCGTCCACGTCTCGGGCGTGAGCACCAGGCGGGTGGTGACCAGCCGCGGTGGCCTCCAGTCGACGATCTCGCCCTGCGGCGCACCGGGGGCGGGCGGCCCGCCGTCGAGCCGGCCCGGTGCGCAGACGAACGTCGTCCCCACGCCGGGAGCGCCGGCCGTCTCGCCCATGACGTAGGAGACGTCGCAGACGGCGCAGTACGGCTCCAGCACCGCCAGCGCGCGCCAGACCTCGGCCCGGGCCTCCGGGACCTCGCGGACGCCGCTGCAGCTGGTCGTCGCGGCGGACATCAGCGGCCGCCCACGGAGACCTCGAACTCGACCTGGCTCACGTCCGGCCGCAGCCGGCTGAAGCTGTGCACCAGCGGGTGGTCGGCGCTGTCCCGGACGGTCGTACGGACGACGAGCAGGGGGGACCCCGCCACCACGCGCAGGAGGTCGGCCTCGTCGGGAGCGGCAGTGCCGACGTCGACGACGATGCGGGCGTGGGCGAGGTCCGCGTCGTACTCCCGCCGCAGAAACTCGTAGAGCGAGCCGTGGCTGAAGTCCTCCTCGGCCGCCCGCGGGTACATCGCGGCGGGCAGGAAGCTGTGCGCGACGTGGTTGGGCTCGCCGTCGACGCTGCGCAGCCGCTCGAGCTCCACCACGTCGGCAGTGCCGTCGAGGGACAGCTCGACGGCCACGGTGGCCGGGGCGGGGACGACGCGCTGGGTGAGCACCTTCGTGCCCACCTGGGCGCCCTGCTCGCTCATCACGGAACTGAAACCGGCGATCCGGTGCACGAAGCTCTCGCGGTACTCGTGCCGGATGGCCGGGCGGGTCACGTAGGTGCCGCGGCCCTGCTCCCTGAGCAGGTGACCGTCCGCGACCAGGCCGTCGACCGCGCGGCGCAGCGTGATCCGGCTGACCCCGTACTCGGCACAGAGAACCGGCTCCGGAGGCAGCAGGGTCATCTCGGGCAGTGCGGTGACGCGGCGCCGGAGGTGCTCCCGGACCGACAGGTACTTGGGTCCGGACACGGGGCTCACCACGACGTCAAAGGTACGGGACGGCAAGACGTCTGAACGTCATGTCGTATGGGACGTCACTTCCCGCTCGCATGCAACCCGTGTGCGACACGCCGACGACACGAAACATCAAGACGTCATGACGTATGGTCGGTGCTCCGACCATCAAGGAGCTGCCCGTGCGTATCGGTGTCCTCACCGGCGGGGGCGACTGCCCCGGCCTGAATGCTGTCATCCGCGCTGTCGTCCGCACGGCCACCACCCACTACGACAGCGAGGTGATCGGCTTCCGGGACGGTTGGCGCGGCCTGCTGGAGGACCGGACCACGCCGCTGGACGTCGCCGCCGTCGACGGCCTGCTCACGCGCGGCGGGACCACCCTCGGCTCGGCCCGCGTCGCTCCCGAGCTGCTGGACCGGGGGCTGCCGCAGATGAAGGGCGTCCTGGCGGCCCACGGGATCGACGTCCTGATCCCTATCGGCGGGGAGGGCACGCTCACAGCGGCGAACATGTTGTCGCAGGCCGGCGTCCCGGTCGTGGGCATCCCGAAGACGATCGACAACGACATCGGCGAGACCGACCTGACCTTCGGCTTCGACACCGCGGTCAGCATCGCCACCGAGATGATCGACCGCCTGCACACCACCGCCGAGTCCCATCAGCGGGTGCTGCTCGTCGAGGTCATGGGCCGGCACGCCGGCTGGATCGCGCTGCACGCCGGGCTCGCCTCGGGCGCCCACCTCACCCTGGTGCCCGAGGAGCCCTTCGACGTCGACGAGGTGTGCCGCCTGGTCACCGCCCGCTTCGAGCGGGGTGACACCCACGTCATCGGCGTCGTCGCCGAGGGAGCCACGCCGCGTCCCGGCACGATGCAGCTGCGCGACGGCGGTGTGGACGAGTACGGCCACCGCCGGTTCACCGGCGTGGCCCAGCAGTTGGGGGAGGAGCTGGAGCGGCGGACCGGCAAGGAGGTCCGCACCACCGTGCTCGGGCACGTCCAGCGCGGCGGCACCCCCACGTCGTTCGACCGCGTCCTGGCCACCCGCTTCGGGCTGCACGCGACGATCGCCGCGCACGAGGGCGCCCACGGGCAGATGGTCGCCCTGCGGGGTACCGAGATCGAACTGGTCCCGCTGGAGAAGGCGGTCGCGACCCTGAAGACGGTCACCCCGTCGCGACTGGCCGAGACCGGCGCGTTCACCGGCTGAGCAGCTCCTGGAGCAGCACCTGCAACCGGTCAGGATCGTCCGCGTCGACGTCCAGCACCTTGGTCCGGCTGGTCATCCCGGTCACCAGCGTGACCTGCCGGCGCCGCACAGCCAGGGCACCGGCGACGGCGACCAGCGCGGCCTCGGTGGCCCGACCGTCCACGGCCGGCTGGGCCACCCGCGCGATGAGCGCGCCGTCGTGATCCCCTCCGACCGCCGTCCGACCGGCGCCGGGCCGCACCCGGATGGCGAATCGCACGTTGTCGAGTGTGCCGGGGCCGGCCGTCGGGAACGGAGCGTGATCCGGCCCGTGGCGGGTACGCCCGGCGCGTCCGGATCACCACGAACCAGTGATCATCGGTGCGGCGGCTGGTCAGGGCGCACAAGGCGACGGAGGATCATGGCGTGAGCGATTCGCAGGACTGGCGCGCGCGTCGGTGGGAGGAAACGCATCAGCGGATCTACGCCACCGCGATGCGTCTGTTTCAGGAGCAGGGCTTCGAGCAGGTGAACGTCGGGCAGATCGCGAGCGGCTCCGGGGTCTCGGTGCCGACCTTCTACGCGCACTACCAGTCCAAGGAACACCTCGTGATGCAGCTCCCCACCGCCGAGGAGATGACCGCTCTCCTCGCCGACCAGCCGGCCCATCTCCCGGTCGCCGAGCGCATCCGGCGGGCCGCCCCCCTCTGGTTCGCACAATGGAGTCCCGAGTTCCGGGAGGCCCAGCTCGCCCGCTGGCAGGTGATCGCCACGACCCCGGCCCTGCGGACCCGCGCGGCTGAGTTCGAGCGCACGACCGCCGGGATGGTCGCCGACGCGCTGCCCACCGAACCCGGCGCGACGCTGCGGGCGGCCGACCAGGTCGTGGTCTACGCCTACATGGCGGCTTTCACCGCCGGCATGCTCGCCTGGGCGGACTGCAACGGCGAGCACAAGCTCGAGGAGCTCATCGACGAGGCCTTCGAGGCCCTCCAGCCGCGCTGAGCCCCGGCACTGGCCGGCGTCTCAGCCTCCCGGCGCCCGCAGCCCCACGACGGTGACCTCCGGCCGGGCGCCGATGATCAACGGGTCCCGGCGGCTTTCAGCGCGTGGCGCACCTGCGGCTCGATGTCCCCGAACTCCCGCTCGGCCCGCTCGGCCCGGGCCTGCTCGACGGCGTGCAGCCGGCCGTACGTGAACGAGTTCTCCCCCGCGGCCGCCGCGGCGATCCCCAGCCGGCGGCTGTACTCGCGAGTGACCACGGTGTCCTGAAGCGGCCCCAGCACCTCCCGCACCTTCCTGGCCGCACGGGCCAGTGCCGTGACGTGTGCCAGCTCGTCCCGGCCGATCGCGGTGACGTACCGGACCCTCGTGGCTGCCCTGCGAACTTCGCGCAGCGCCTCCGCCCGTGCCGACTCACGCGCTCGCCGCGCGGCCGTCAGCCGGCGGCGCAGGCGCCGGGCCGACCGCCGGGCCGCGTCGCGGAGGACCGGCTTCGCTGCCTCCTCCGCCCGCGCCAGGAATGGTGGGGCGGCGAGCAGGGCGTACAGATCATCGAGGAGGCGCAGGTAGCGCGGCTCGGACACGGTGAGCAACGCGCGGTCCAGTCCGGCGCGGGCCTCCCGCAACTCGGTCTGCTGGAGTCGCGCGGCCACCGGGCCGAGGACGAGCTCCACCGGTTCGGCCGCCACCACGGCCCGCAGGTGTTGTAGCACCACCTCGGCATCACGGGCGTCGGCCATCTGCCCGCTCAGCCACGCCAGCTCCTCCCGGAGCGGCTCGGTCGCCGCCCGGTCCAGGACGTCCCGGAACGCGGCCAGGGTGCCGCGCAGTCGTCGCGCGGCGACCCGGACCTGATGGACGGCGTCGGGCTGCTCGGTGCGCAGCAGGACGTCGGCCGCCTGCAGGGCCGCCACCTGCTCGCTCAGCGCGGTATGCAGGAACTGTCCCGCCGACGGTCCCTTCGTCGTCCTCTTCCCGCCCCGGTGGGCCGCGTCGGACGTCAGCGCGGCAAGCCGGCCGGCCAGTACCCGGCCGACCTTCGACGCCGACGTCGAGGGCCGTGCACCGACTGCGATCAGCCGTTCCCCCACCGCCAGGCCCAGCGCCTCGTCGCCGGCGCCGAGCTCCACCTCGACCTCACGCCAGGCGTGCGCCTCGGCCGAGCCGTCCGGTCCGGCGAGGAGGGTCGCGGTCACCGAGTCGTCGGCGATCTCGGCGAGGAGCTCCCCGTCGGCGGCCCGCAGCGCCGTGACCAGGCGCCGGGTCCGCAGCGTGGTCACCGGCCGGGCCGGGGCTCCGCGGAGGATCCCGGTCACCGGCTCCTGCAGGGCACGAGGTGGGGTGTTCATGGCGTGATCCAGGGGCGCGTGCAGCTCCCGGCGGGCGGTGCCCGCTGGCAGCTTGAGGTGCCAGCCGGCGTCCGGTCCCCCGGTGCGGCGGCGCAGCGTGACCCGCGCGCGGAGCAGCCGGAGGTCCTCGGTGTCGAGGTAGACGGCCTCCAGCAGGTGTTCCACCGGTTCGTCCACGGTCGCCACGCCGGGCAGCCCGCTCAGATCGGGGACGCCGAAGCCCGCGTCCACGTCGTACTTGGTCTCCACCTCGAGGTGCCCGCTGGTCACTGCCGGACCTCCTCCGTGCGACGTCGGCCGTTGGCGTCGCTGCCGATCCCCCGCCCAATCTATCCGCGGCGGACCACGGGCGACCACGCCGCCGACCAGCGCGGGAACGGGCCCCGGCTACGGTGGCGTCGATGGTCGCGTCGGGAACTCGCCGCCGGCTGGCTACAGCCGCCGCGCTGCCGTGGGCGGCGTGGGCCGCGCTGCGGATGACCGGCACCGAGCGGGGCTTTCCACTGGTCCCCGCCATGTCGTTCACGCCGTACGCCGCCACCTCGGCGGTGCTGCCCCTCGCCGCGGCCGTCCGCGCAGGTTCCCGCGCCGGGGCGCTGCTCGCCGCCGGCTCGGGAACCGTTCTCGCGGCTGCGGTCCTGGCCCGCCGGCGGACCAGTGGGCCGACGGTGCCCTCGGAGGGGGCGCGGCTGCGCGTCGCGACGGTCAGCCTGCGCAAGGGGCTCGTGCACCCGGCGCCCGTGGTCGACCTGGTGCGCAGGCTCGGCGTCGACGTCCTCTCGGTGCAGGAGCTGACGCCGCGGACGGAGACCGGGCTCGTCGCCGCCGGCCTGGGGGAGCTCCTGCCCTGGGCGCACGTCATCCCGGCCCGTCCCGGGGCGGTGGCCTCCGGCTCCGGCGCCGTCTGGAGCCGGCTGCCGGCCGAGAAGTCCGGCGCGGTGCCCGGGACCTTCGAGCAGCCCACGGTCCGGCTGGCCGTCGCCGGCGCGATGGACGTCGAGCTGACCGCCGTCCACACCATGCCCCCGTCGACGTCGGCGCGGTCCGTACGCAGCTGGACCCGCGACCTCGCCGACCTCCCGGAGCCGGATCCCGGCGTCCTCCGGGTGCTGGCCGGCGACTTCAACGCGACGGTGGACCACGCCGCGCTGCGTGCAGTGCTGCGGACGGGGTGGGCGGACGCCGCGCAGCGGGTGGGCCGCGGCCTGGCGTGGACGTGGCGGCCGCTCCGGCTGCCCTGGCCCCGGCTGGCGCTCGACCACGTGCTCATCGATCCACGGATCGCGGTGGCGGCCGTGGACCTCTTCCACGTCCCCGACAGCGATCATCGGGCCCTCGTCGTGGACCTGGTGCTGCCTTCGGGCTGAGCGCGATGTTAACCGGCCCCGCCCGATGGGCACGCCCAGGCGGAACGGCGTCCGACGGCGTGCGCCGAGTCGAGGGGAGCACGGTCATGTTGAGCGAGCGAGAGGTCTCCGCCGCGGTCGGCGGCACGGCCTACGGTGCGGACGGCGACAAGCTCGGCACGGTCGAGGCCTTCTTCGTCGACGACCGCACCGGCGCGCCGTCCTGGGTGGCGGTGGCGAGCGGCCTGCTGGGCACCCGCCACTCGATCGTGCCGGCGGTGGGCGCCACCTATGTCGACGGAGCGTTGCGCGTGCCGGTCACCGCGGACGCGGTCAAGAGCGCGCCGTCGATGGCCGGGGACCACCTGGACCCGGCCGACGAGGAGGCTCTACGCCGGCACTACGGCCTGACCTCGGGCGGCGTTCAGCCTGGGTCGGTGGCTCCGGTCGAGACAGGTCCGCGGCATGCGGCCCCGGTCGAGACGGCTCGGGTCGAGACGCCTCGGGTCGAGACGCCTCCGGTCGAGACGCCTCCGGTCGAGACCGCTCCCGTCGAGCCGGCTGCTGCGGCGGAGCCGGTCGCGTCCGACGGGGCGATGACGCGCAGCGAGGAGCAATTGCGGGTCGGGACCGAGCGGGTGGCCACGACCCGGGCGCGGCTGGTCAAGTACGTGGTGACGGAGGACGTGCAGATCACGGTGCCGATCCGCCGCGAGGAGATCCGGATCGAGCAGGTACCCCTGGACGAGCCCATCGCCGACAGGCAGGGAGAGACGCTGGTACCCGCATCCGGCACACCGTCCGGCGGGCTCCCCGACGAGATCATCCTGCACACCGAACGGCCGGTGGTGACCGTGGAGGTGGTGCCGGTCGAGCGGGTCCGGCTGCGCACCGACCTCGTCGAGGGCCAGGAGACCGTCACCGGGCAGGTGCAGCGGGAGCAGATCGCCGTCGACGAGCACGCGGCACCCGGCAACTGAGGACCGAGGTCAGCGCCTGTCGGCGAGAAAGCGCAGCCGGTCGCGGGTCGCGGCCACCTCGGCGGCGTCGACGTCGGCGAGCACGATCGTCTCGACGCCGGCCGCCGTCCCCAGCAACTCCCCCATCGGGCTCACGATCCGGCTGTCGCCGACGTGCTCGGTGCCGTCGCCCGCCGTCCCGACCCGGTTGCACCCGACGACGTAGGCCTGGTTCTCGATCGCCCGCGCCTGCAGCAGGGTCTGCCAGTGGTGGCGGCGCGGGCTGGGCCAGTTCGCCGGCACGAGGTAGACATCGGTCTCCGGCGCCGCCCGCCAGAAGACGTCGGCGAAACGCAGGTCGTAACAGATGAAGGGCGTGATCCGCAGGCCCCCGACCTGCACCGTCACGGGCTTCTCGCCCGCGCGGAAGCGCTCGTGCTCTCCGGCGTGGGTGAACGGGTGCAGCTTGCGGTAGCGGTGCGTGGTGCCGTCGGGCCCGGCCAGGACGAAGGAGTTGTAGGGCAGCTCCTCCCCGGCCGCTATCTCGGGGCAGGTGCCGGCCACCCACACCCCGTGCTCGGCGGCCCGGTCGGCGAGGAACTGCGACGACGGGCCCCCCTCGGGCTCCCCGATCCCCGGTGTCATCGAGAACCCCGTGGAGAACGTCTCGGTGAGCAGCACCAGCTCGGCGCCCGCACCGACCGCCCGCGCCACCTGCGGGGCCAGCCGCTCGAAGTTGGCCTCCCGGTCCTCCCACACGATGTCGTGCTGCACCGCGGCGATCCTCATGCCAGTCTCCTCAACCGCTCGACGGCTTCCGCCAGCACCTCGTCGCGCTTGCAGAAGGCGAACCGCACCAGATGCCTGCCCAGGTGCGCATGCGCCGGGTCGTAGAACACCACGGTGGGGACGGCGACCACGCCGGCCCGCTCCGGCAACGACCGGCAGAACGCCAGGCCGTCGCCGTCGGGCTGCACCGGCCGGACGTCGACCGTGGCGAAGTAGGTGGCCTCAGGGCTGATCACCGGCAGGCCGCCCTCGGTCAGGCCCTGCACCAGGACGTCGCGGCGGTACTCCAGGTCGCGCGCGGCGTGCTCGAAGTAGCTGTCCGGCAGCGCCAGTCCGGCGGCGACCGCGGGCTGGAACGGCCCGCCGTTCACATAGGTGAGGAACTGCTTCGCGGTGCGGACGGCGGACACCAGCGGCGCGGGGCCACAGATCCAGCCGACCTTCCATCCGGTGACGTTGAAGGTCTTCCCGGCGCTGCCCACGACGAGCGTCCGCTCCCACATGCCCGGGATCGCGGCGATCGACCGGTGGACCGTGCCGCTGAAGACCAGGTGCTCGTAGACCTCGTCGGTGAGCACGATCAGCCCGTGCGCGAGGGCCAGGTCGGCCAGGAACCGCAGCTCCTCGTCGGTGAAGACCTTGCCGGTCGGGTTGTGCGGGGTGTTGAGCAGCAGGACCTTCGCCCGCGGGGTGATCGCCGCGCGGACCTCCGCCGGATCGAACGTCCATGGGCCGGCGCCGTCCGGAGGTGGTCGCAGCGGCACCGGGCGGGCGACGCCACCGGCCATCGCGATCCCCCCTGCGTAGCAGTCGTACATCGGCTCGAACAGGACGACCTCGTCGCCGGTGTCGAGGAGGGCGAGCAGGGCGCCGCTGAGGGCTTCGGTTGCGCCGGCCGTCACGAGCACCTCGTCGGCCGGGTCGTAGCCGACGGCGCGGAACCGCTGCACGTGCGCCGCGATGGCCGCACGGAGCTCCGGGGTGCCCGGGCCGGGCGGGTACTGGTCGGCGGCGGTCCCGATAGCCGCCCGGGCGACGTCGAGCACCTCGGGCGGGCCCGGGTAGTCGGGGAAGCCCTGCCCGAGGTTGACGGAGCTGGTGGCCACGGCCAGCGCGCTCATCTCCGCGAAGATCGTCGTCCCGAAGCCCTGCAGCCGGGAGGTCAGGTAGGGCGCCCGCGTCATGCCGCGGTGGCCAGGGTGAACCGGACGGTGCGCGCCGCCACGTCGGCCTCCTCGAGGCGCACCCGCGTCCGGGTGCCCGGTCGCAGCCCCTCGCCGGTGCAGCGGCCGCGCACGGCGAGGTCGTCCAGCACCACCGTGCCGCGCCCGTCCTCGGCGTCCACCACCACGGCGGAGAACGTCTGGCCCACCCGGCCGTGCAGCAGCCACGCCTCGGTGGCGTCGACGACGGCGCGCTCGACCTCGCGGGTGCGCCGGTCGGAGGCGGCCATGAGCGCGGGGAGTTCGGGCAGCGCGGCGCGGAGCTCCGGGGCCGGTTCGGCGCCGACCGCGAGCGCGAGGCACACCTCCGTCCCGAACCGGTCGACCAGCCGCCGCAGGGGCGCGGTGACGTGCGAATAGGCCGTCCCGACACCCGCATGGCCGGGCTGCTCGGGCGGGGTCCCGTCGAACGGGGTGTACGCGGCGCCCCGCAGCAGGATCACCGCCTCCTCGAGGAAGGCGGCGTGGCCGGGACGGGTGGGTTCGAGTCGCGCGATCACGACGCCGGGACCGACGTCCGCCGGCCAGTCGACGCCGAGCGCCGGCGCCAACAGCCGGAGCCGGGCGACGTCCTCGGGCCGGGCCGGCGGGAGCGTCCGGAGCACGCCGACCCCGCCCTCGAGCATGAGTCCGGCAGCGCAGCGTCCCGTGAGCAGGGAGATCTGCGCGTTCCACGCCTCCACCGGCAGGTCGCCACGCAGGGAGAGGGTCCAGCCGCCGTCGGGTGCCGCCTCGACCTCCTGATCCGGGGTCCCGAGCTCGATGGCGCCCCGCTCGGCCGCTCTCCGCTGCAACAGCGCACCGATCACCGGCAGCAGCGCGAGCGGCTCGGGCAGCGTGCCGGCGTCTGCCTGCGCCTGGACGGCGGGGTAGTCCAGCTGGCCGCGGCTGCGGACGCGGGCACGGCGGAGATCGACCCGGACGGGCTCGCCGTCCGCGTCCAGATCGATGGTCCACAGCACGGCCGCGCGGAGCCGGCCGGGCAGCAGGCTGGCGGCGCCCTCGCTGAGCACCGGGGGATGCAACGGCGTCCGCCGGTCGGGGCTGTAGAGCGTCTGCCCGCGGCGGCGCGCTTCGCGGTCGACCGCACTGCCCAGGAGCACGAAGGCGCCGACGTCGGCGATGGCGTAGCTGACCCGGTAGCCGGTGCCCCGGGCAGCCAGGTGCACGGCCTGGTCGAGGTCCCGGCTGCCCGGTGGGTCGAGCGTCACCAGCGGGACGTCGGTGGCATCGAGCTCGGGCAGCTGCGGCTCGCGGGCCCGGCGCTCCGCCTCGGCCAGCACGTGCGGCGGGAACTCCTCGGGGACGTCGAACTCGGCACGGATCCTCGCGAAGTCGGGGCCCGCTCCGGCCGCCGCGGGCCAGTGGGGGACCCGGATGGGGTCGAGCGGCGCACCTGGCACGCCCGCCAGCCTGGCAGACGGGGACGACGTCCGCGGTTCCACGTGGAACAGGCTCAGCCGATCCGCACGTCCTCCATGCCTTCCACGGCGACGACGTCCCCGCGGTGCAACTGGCGTCCCCTCCGGTCCTCGGGCTCGCCGTTCACCGTCACCGCGCCGGAGAACAAGACATCCTTCACCTGCGCCCCGGTCGGGACAGCGTCGACGAGCTTGAGCAGCTGACCGAGCCGGATGGTGTCCTCGCCCGGGCGGATCTCGATGGTGCGCACACGACCAGTGTCCCGTCAGGCCGGCTCGAGGACGTCGCCGGTGCGCACCGACCCGGGCCGGTGCACCAGCGCGGCCACCGCGAGGTCACCACCGCGCTCCCGGTGGATCGTCTTGAGCACCGAGGTGTCTCGGGCGAGCCCGCCGGGCTGCGGGCGGGTGACCATGACGCAGCGGGGGATGGGGTCGCCGATGTCGAGGACGGCGTCACCCAGCCGTACCTGCGAGCCGATCAGCCCGCCCTCCCCCGCCCCCTCGAGCACGACGTTGGCCCGGAATCGCCTGCGGTCCCAGGAGCCGAGCGTGCCGGTGGTGACCAGCGAGACCCGGCCGTCGGCGTTGTCGTGGAAGGCGCCCGGTGCCCCCTGCCAGTCGTGCCAGCGGGTCGGCGTCTCCGCCAGGTTGTCGTCCGGGCTCTCGTACCTGGGCCGGCCGGGAGCGCTGCCCGCAGCGCGGAGGGTCACCCGCCGGCCGAGCCAGCCCGAGATCTCCGCGTCGTCCGTGGTCACCGTGCCGTCGGGCAGGACAACCTCGACACCGCCGTCCGCCCGGAGCCGCGCGGCGCCGAACAGCAGGTCGGGCACGCGGCGGGCGGTCAGCCCGAAACCGGTTTCCCGGTCGAAGAGGGCCCACTGCCGGTCGCCGGCGATGCCCTCCGCCCCGACCTCCGCCGACTCCAGCCGTTCGCCCTGCAGCGACTTCACCGGGTAGCGCCACAGCTCCATGACACTCATCGGGACCTGCATCACGCCGCTGTCCAGGCCAGCGTCCAGGTGCCCGCCCAGTCGGCGCCGGGCTCGAGGACGAGGAGATCAGCGCCGTCGGCCAGTGCGTTCGGCGGGCAGGTCATCGGCTCGACCGCGAGGCTCCGGCGCCGCTGGCCCTCCGGCATCCCGTCGCCGCTGTAGATCTGCAGCCAGGGCCACGACTCGTCCACCGCGAGCTCGAGCTCCCCGATCGGGCCGCGCAGCCGCAACCGGGCCCAGCCGTCGTCGCCGCGCTCCAGGTCAGTGAGCGGGGTGTCGAATGCGCGGTGCCCGATCCGTCCGACGTCCCCGTGGAAACGGTGCCGGGCGCCGGTGGGCAGGCCGCCCTCGGTCTGCACCGCAGTGCGGGCAGGGACGGTGAGCTCGGCGCCGCCGAGGCCGCCGTCCTCGTTGGCCCCCACGTGCAGGTACGGGTGCATCCCGACGCCGACCGGAGCCGCCGCCGTGCCGACGTTGCGCACCCGGACGGTGACCGCGAGCCGGTCCGCGGTGAGGGCGTAGTCGACGGCGACGGCGAGCCGGAAGGGATAGCCGGGGTGCGGCTCGATCATCGTCCCGACGGTGACCTCGGCCGGGCTCCGCGCGAGCACGGCCCATGGCTGCCAGGCGACCAGGCCGTGCATCGCGTGTGGCTGCTCTGGCGAGTGCAGGTCGAGTTGCAGCTCCCGGCCGTGCCAGACCCAGCGGCCGTTCCGCACCCGGTTGGGCCAGGGGACGAGGACGGCGCCGGGCCAGCCCTCCGTGACCGCGCCGGCCGGATAGCCGTCGACCACGTCCCAGTCGTCGACGACCAGCCGGCGCAGGCCGCCACCACGGAGATCGACGGCCAGGCGGGCGTTACCGGCAGTCAGCATGACTTCGGTCGGCTCGGCGGACGGCCAGGAGTGCTGCGCCGTGTGTCCCTCCGGGACTGCCATGGATCCCTCCTGGTGCTCGTGGACCGTGGTGCTCGTGGACCGCCAGCTCACCACAGCCTGGTCAGGCATCGAACGGATCCCGGCTCTTCGGGAGGCGCGAGATGCGCACGAGGCCCGCGGCGAACCGGGCCAGGTCCCCGGGTGCCACCAACTCCGCGAGCCCTTCCTCGTCGTCGGGCAGGCCGATCCGCCGGGCGCCCGCGCGCGCCCGGTCGTCCAGGTACGGCCGCACCCAGGGCCACACGCACTGAACCTCGCGCAGGAGGACCGCGGCGCCGGTCGGGCCGATGCCCTTGACCTCCTGGACCAGCCGGGCCGCGTCGTCGACGTCGCCGTCCGCTTCCTCGGCCAGCCGCCGCAGGTCTCCGCCGTACCGGGCCAGGACGAGCTCGGCCATGTCGTGCAGCTGGGTCGCGGTGCGCTCGTCGTAGCGGCGGTAGCCGGCCCGGCCGAGCACGGCGATCACCGCGGGCCGCTTCGCATCGCGCATGGCTGCTGCGGTTGTCCAGCCGGCCTTCTTCAGCTCGCCGGCCGCAGCGACGGCGATGCCCGCGCCGATCCGCGCCGACAGCAGCTCGGCGAGCACGAGCAGCTGGAACAGCGGCCCCGGGCTGTCGTCCAGATCGATGCCGGCTTCCTCGGCGAACGTGCGTCCGTAGCGGTCGAGCACCCGGCGGGCGAGGTCCTCGGGGGATTGATCCATGCCCGACTGCCTACCCCACGTCGCCGGGCCACGCCGCGTCCGCCTGTGGATGACAACGCTCTATCCACAGGCCATCTGACCTGCGCTTTCTGTCACACCGGACGCCTACCGTTCACTCATACGTTCGATCCAGCCGTCCGGGGAGGTGGTCACAGGTGTCGGAGTTGCGGTCCGTGCTCGACCAGCTCGCCACGATCGACATCTCCGCCCTGGACCCCGACGAGCTCGCCGACGACGAACTGCTCGACGGGATGCCGGTCCTGCAGTCGGGGATGAATCAGCTGGGCGCACTGCTGACCCGATTCGTCGCCGTCGCCGATCGGCGGCAGACCCAGCGGGCCGACGGAATGGTGTCGTTGAAGAACTGGCTTGCCGGGCACTGCCGGGTCTCGGGCCGCGAGGCCGCCGGGCTGGTGCGCGACAGCCGGCGGCTGTCCGACCTGCCTGCGCTCGCGTCCGCCTACGCGGCCGGTCACGTGACCCCGGCCCACGTCGGCGTGGTGACCGCCGCGATGACCCCGGCACGGACGGCGGTCGCGGCGGCGAACGGCATCGACCTGGCACCACCGAGCGGGTGCTCACCGAGGCGGCGCGGACGCTTGGACCGGAGGACACCGCCAAGGCGGTGCGCCGGTGGC